>NZ_JBEYHH010000031.1:0-93879 GCF_040635175.1 Streptomyces sp. NPDC006997 | reverse complement strand
ACCACCCGCGCCATTCGCCACGAGCCCGAACGATCACTCGCCATCCTGGGCATCACCAACAACCCGGACACTCACGGAACTTGATCAAGCCCTGGGCAGGCGGCCCTCCTGGCGCAGACCGCGCCAGGTGATGCTGCCGTGCCCCTGTCACTCCTCGCCCCCAGCAAGGAAACCCTGCCGTGCGCCGATCCGCGATACTCCCTGCCCTTTTTCGCTTTGAGAAGACATCAAGCCCTGCACTCGGCAGTTGCCAGGTGACGGCGTGGCGGTAGCGGTGCGGCCTGCGGAGAAGCTGACGGTCGATGACGTGTGTGGCGAGCTGGGAATAGCTCGGTCCACTTTCTACGACTGGCGGCAGAAGGGGCGAGGGCCGCGCTGTATCCGACTCCCCAACGGCAGCCTCCGGATACGGCGCAGCGATCTTGAAAACTGGCTTAGTGATTGTGAGGATGCATCTTGACCGGTGGCACGTTTGACGTACGGATCTACAACATCGAGCGCCGGACGCGAGCGAACGGATACACCTACAAGGTGGTCTGGAAGGTCGGCACGAAGAAGCACAGCAAGACCTATCGGACCAAGGCACTCGCGGATGCCCGGCGCTCCGACCTGTTGACCGCAGTCAAGCGTGGCATGCCCTTCAGTACCGAGACCGGCATGCCGATCTCGTACTCCAGTAAGGCTGCGGATACCAACTGGTACGACTTCGCGGTCGAGTTTGTTGACAAGTCCTGGCCGCACTTCTCCGCCAACCAGCGGAAGAACGTGGCCAAGGCGATGACCTCCGCGACCATCGGTTTGCTCCGGATGGATCCCAAGCAGTTCGATCCGGTCAAGGTGCGGACTGCGTTGCGCGAATGGGCCTTCAACTCTAAGCGCCGGACCAGCCCCGAAGAGCCGATGCCGGACGAGATTCGTGTCATCCTCGACTGGGTTCAGCGCAATACGCTGTCGATGGCAGCGTGGGAACAGTCGGACCGAATCGACACGGTCGTCTCCGCTCTCGGAACGCTGCTGGACGGCACTGCCGCAGCGGCCAGCTCCGTCTCCCGCAACCGGCGGATCATGAACCTGGCGATGGAGTATGCCGTCCGCCACGGCATCCTCCGCCAGAACCCTCTACCGAAGGGCAAGGGCAGAGGAGGGGGTGCCCCCAAAGTTGCTCAGGCCATCGACAAGCGTTCTCTGCTGAACCCTGAGCAGGTCACGGCGCTACTCGATTGGATCGGTAAGCGGCCCCTGCGACGGGGTCCCCTCTACCGGGCCTTCTTCGCGACCCTGTGCTACGCCGGTCTCCGCCCGGAGGAAGCCGTCGCGCTTCATGTGAGCGATGCCACACTGCCTGAAACGGGCTGGGGCGAGTTCATCGTCCACAGCGCCCGGCCGGAGGTCGGCAGCCAATGGACCGACAGCGGAGAGCCTCACGATGACCGTGACCTGAAGGGGCGAGCGGAGGGCGACACCCGCACTGTGCCCATCCACCCTGACCTTGTCGTCTTCCTTCGCGAGATCATCGTCAAGTACAAGCTCAAGCCGACCGACCTCCTCTTCCCGGGAGAGTTCGGCGGCAGGCTGGCAGGCTCGGTGTTCCGGCGGGTCTGGGACAAGGCCCGAGCGGAGGTCCTCCAGCCCCATGAGTACACGTCGCCGGCGGGCAAACGCGTGTACGACTGCCGCCACACCTGCCTCACAGCGTGGCTCAACAAGGGCATACCCCCGGCTCAGGTCGCCGAGTGGGCCGGGAACAGCGTGCCCGTGCTCCTGGCCATCTATGCGCGGTGCATCGTCGGCCAGCGGGACAACTACCTGAAGCAGATCTACGACGTCAGGTATGTCCCTAAGTCCGAGTAAGCCGGATGCGAGAAGGGCGGTGTGGGACCCCCGTGGAGGGGGTCCCACACCGCCCTTTGGGCGTTGCGCGGCGGGTGTCCCTTTGGGACATCTGGGTGGTGGAGGCTGGGGGACGCATGGGGGACAGGCACCCGTAGAAAGCCAGTTTCAGCCGGTGTCAGCCGGACTCTCACGCTTCTCGGCAGTCCGGCACACGCTGGAAATGTGCGGGGGTCAGACATGGTCTGACCAGGCAAAACCCGGTCCATCTGACGCGAGGTCAGTGGCGCCCCCGGCAGGACTCGAACCTGCGGCCAAGCGCTTAGAAGGCACCTGCTCTGTTCCGGCGTTTCCGTCCGTTCAGGGCCGACTGCTCGATGGGTCGGTTCTGGTGATTCTGCCGCCAGCGTGGCGGTTTGTCGTGTGGTTCGCCGACGGCAGACATGTTGATCCCGGAAGGGACTGGAATCGTGCGGCGAAGCAAGCGAACCTAGATCAGCTCGCGGAAGAGTGTGTGCGTGAGCGGGGCAACATAGCCGAGGATCGCCGGTTAGCCAAACCGGCGATCCTCCGGACCATTGGAGAAGTCCGGTCGCCGTGCGATGTGCATGCCATGGCCGGACGGCTGTGTCTATCCCCACACCTCACTTCAAGGAGCTTTCCCGTGGCCGCAGTTGTTAGTGAAGGAACGTTTCATCTTTCCGATCGGCAGTGCTTCGCGATCCTGGACTGGGCTGGCGAACAACCGCAGGACGGCCTCGTTCTGCGCGCCTTCCTGGCCTCCATCGCTCTCGCGGCACTGCGCCCGGAGGAAGCCCTGGCGCTGCGCGTTCGAGACGTGGAAATCGCAGAAGACGGCGCCAGTTGGCTCCTGGTCCATCCTCAGGCACAAGAGCGCCGCGAGAAGGATTCGGACCGCGCGGGCGCGGTACGGCGTGTTCCCCTCTGCCGCGACTTGACGGCGATCCTGACGGAGGAGACGATCCGGCGCGATCTCCACCCGGAGGACGCGATATTCGCTCTCGACGATGGACGGCCGCTGACCGCCGAGGTCTACCGGAAGGTCTGGCGGCAAGCGCGGGCGGCGGTTCTGCAGGCGCATGAACTCGACTCGCCGCTCGGCAGGCATGTCTCTGCTCTCCGTGACGCGCGCATCGCGGCGTGGCTGAAGAACGGCGACCAGACGGCTGGGCACATCCTTGCGGTAGCCGAATGCGCCGGAATGGGCGCTCCTCGCCTCGCCGAACGCTTCGCGGACTGCCTTCGCAAGCCGACACGTGACGAAATCCCTTGGGGCCGACTCGAAGCCGCTTTGGCCCTTCCTGACCTGCCGAGCCAGCCGAATCGGACCGCACGGCGTCCGTAGCGGTACTCCGAGTCGCGGCTTCGCCGCGATTCGTCCCTGCTTCACGACAGGCAACGGCTGGGCGGACCAATGATTTCCGCTCAGCCGGGCGCCCCTCTCCCGTCCCTCACAGAGAACCCCAGATGCCTGCACGACCCTTGCCTGCCCCCACTGCTTCCTCCACGGCCGTACGCACGGCCTTCCTGACCGTGAAGGACGCCGCCGACTACCTCGGCCTCTCACCCCACACCCTCTACGTCTGGCGCCACCGCCGTCAGGGACCGCCGAGCTTCCGCATGGGCCCCCGCGGTCGCGTCATGTACCGAGTGGAAGCCCTTGACGCCTGGGTCCGCGAACAGGAGCAGGCCGACTCCCGCTCCAATCCCGCCCTCAACCCGCTCAGCGTCCGACCTCAGGAGCGTTCCGCCCGCTTTACCACCGCCTGACACGGCCTCCTGCGTCGTAGAACGCCGCCGCTGCCCCCATTGCAAAGGAGTTCCACCTGGCCGGCTACATAGAAGACCGATGGCTGAAGAAGCGCCCGAATCCGAAAACCGGCAAACGCGACCGCACCGCCATGTACGGCAAGTGCACCCGCTACCGCGTCAAGGGCATCCCCGGCGTCAAGGACCGTTCCTTCGACGCCCTCCAGGACGCCAAGACCTGGCTCGCCCAGGCCCAGACCGACGCACGCCGAGGCGAGTTCGTCGATCCCCGCGACGGGGCCATCTCCCTCAAGGACTACATCGCCACCCATTGGTGGCCCACCCAGAGCGGTGACCCGTCCACGATCGAGCGGATCGAGCAGAGGGTACGGCGGCACATCGTTCCCCATCTCGGTGCTCAGCCGCTCAACGCCATCGGTACGGAAGTCCTCCGCCACTGGAAGAAGCGGCTGGAGAAAGACCTCGGTCCGACTTCCATCCGTCTGGTCTGGGCAACGCTGTCCAGCGTCCTCCAAGCCGCCGTCGAGGACCGTCGCCTCGGACGTAACCCATGTCGATCCAGCACGGTCGGGCCTCCGCCTGCCACCCCCGGCAGGGTTGAGGCGTGGCCGCCTGAACGGGTGCTGGCCGTACGGGAGGCCCTGCCGGATCGCTACCGGCTCCTCCTCGTGATCGGAGCAGGTCTTGGGCTCCGGCAGGGTGAGGCGCTCGGTCTTTCAGCGGACGACATCGACTTCGAGAAGGAGGTCGTGCACGTCCGGCGGCAGGTCAAGATGGTGCGGGCGAAGCTGTGTTTCGCGCTTCCCAAGGGGCGTAAGGTCCGGGACGTGCCGCTGCCGTCAAGCGTGGCCCGGGCCATCCGGCAGCACATGCAGCAGTTCGCGCCGGTGCCGGTCACACTGCCCTGGGACGACCCGACTCCGGCCGAGACGCCGGTGGAGGCCAAGCACCGGCGGCCGAGGACCTACAGCCTCCTGGCGACGGGACGTGAGCGGAAGGCCATCAACCGGAACTACTTCAACTCCTACGTGTGGAAGCCCGCTCTGGCTGAGGCAGGAGTGATCGCACCGCTGGACGAGGGCAGCAGGGACGGTGCTCGCGTGTGGGAGCCGTCCCGAGAGCACGGCTTCCACGCCCTGCGCCATTTCTACGCTTCCGAGGAACTGGAGGCTGGCGAATCGGTCGTCTCCCTGGCGCGCTGGCTGGGGCACTCCGACCCCGGGTTCACGCTGCGGAAGTACTCTCACTTCCTGCCCCGCGCTGGTGCACGAGGCAGCGCCGCCATCGACGCAATCTTCGCGTAACCGAGGCCGGTCGCCAGAGCCTGTGGACCATGGCTCGTAGCCCGCCGCAGGCGCAAAGTCCCAGAGAAGTCCCAGTGATGCCGCCGCACTCCTCCCTGTCCCGCTAAGTAGCAGGTCAGACGGGGTGCGGCGGCACTCGCATATCAAATGTCCCGGAAGATCTCGATCTGCGCCCCGATCGAGTTCAGCCGCTCCGCCAGGTCCTCGTACCCCCGGTTGATGACGTACACGTTCCGCAGTACCGACGTGCCCTCCGCCGCCATCATCGCCAGCAGGACGACGACCGCCGGTCGCAGGGCCGGGGGGCACATCATCTCGGCGGCGCGCCAGCGGGTGGGGCCCTCGACCAGGACGCGGTGGGGGTCGAGGAGTTGGAGTCGGCCGCCGAGGCGGTTCAGGTCGGTGAGGTAGATGGCGCGGTTGTCGTAGACCCAGTCGTGGATGAGGGTCTTGCCCTGCGCCACCGCGGCGATCGCGGCGAAGAAGGGGACGTTGTCGATGTTCAGGCCGGGGAACGGCATGGGGTGGATCTTGTCGATCGGCGCCTCCAGCTTGGAGGGGCGGACCGTCAGGTCGACCAGCCGGGTGCGGCCGTTGTCGGCGAAGTACTCCGGGGTGCGGTCGTGGTCGAGGCCCATCTCCTCCAGGACCGCCAGCTCGATCTCCAGGAACTCGATGGGGACGCGACGGACCGTCAGTTCCGACTCGGTGACCACCGCGGCGGCGACGAGGCTCATCGCCTCGACCGGGTCCTCGGAGGGCGAGTAGTCCACGTCGGCGTCGATGTTCGGGACGCCGTGCACGGTGAGGGTGGTGGTGCCGATGCCCTCGACCCGTACGCCCAGGGCCTCCAGGAAGAAGCACAGGTCCTGGACCATGTAGTTGGAGGAGGCGTTGCGGATGACGGTGACGCCGTCGTGGCGGGCGGCGGCCAGCAGCGCGTTCTCCGTCACCGTGTCCCCGCGCTCGGTCAGGACGATCGGGCGGTCCGGGCGGACGGTGCGGTCGACGACCGCGTGGTACTGGCCCTCCGTCGCCGCGATGTCCAGCCCGAACCGGCGCAGCGCGATCATGTGCGGCTCGATGGTGCGGGTGCCGAGGTCGCAGCCACCGGCGTAGGGCAGCCGGAAGCGGTCCATGCGGTGCAGCAGCGGGCCGAGGAACATGATGATCGAGCGGGTGCGCACCGCCGCGTCCGCGTCGATGGAGTCCAGGTCGAACTCGGCCGGGGGGACCAGCTCCAGGTCCACGCCGTCGTTGATCCAACGGGTGCGGACGCCGATGGAGTTCAGTACCTCCAGGAGGCGGTAGACCTCTTCGATCCGGGCGACCCGGCGCAGCACCGTGCGCCCCCGGTTGAGCAGGGAGGCGCACAGCAGGGCCACGCACGCGTTCTTGCTCGTCTTGACGTCGATGGCGCCGGAGAGGCGACGGCCGCCGACCACCCGCAGATGCATCGGGCCCGCGTAGCCCAGGGAGACGATCTCGCTGTCGAGCGCCTCGCCGATGCGGGCGATCATCTCAAGGCTGATGTTCTGGTTGCCGCGCTCGATGCGGTTCACGGCGCTCTGGCTGGTTCCGAGTGCCTCGGCGAGTTGGGACTGCGTCCAGCCCCGGTGTTGCCGGGCGTCACGGATGAGCCTGCCGATGCGTACGAGGTAGTCGTCTGCCATGAGGTCGAGGCTATCTCAGATATGAGATGGCGCCTCCCAGGGGGTCTGTTCGGGTGACGAGCCGTCAGCGCCGTTTGTGTGACGTCGTACGACGCCATCCGAAAGGTCCGGGCAAATCCATCGATGTCGTACGACGTCCCGTGCTGCTGTGGGTGTGGCGCGGGCCCTTCCTGCCGCCGGTGGTGAGGGACCACGAACGCTTGTTGATGTTCAGCCGTACTCCGGGGAGTATCCGAAAACTCTTGCGGAACGTGAGGGGCATCCTGCCTCCCGTCGAGATGGGCGGATTGAGCACTCCCGGTCCGGATACCCCCACAGGGGTACTCATGGCCGTCCTCGCCGTCCTCGCCGTCCGAGCCGTCCGCGGTGGGGCGCACGCCGCGGACCGTGCCGCCGCTCACCCGCCCCCGCGTCCCCCCGTCGGCTCGGCCCCCACGCCGTCGGCCGCCTCCGCGGCCTCGGCGATCGGGTCGCGCATCTCGCCGCTGACCTTCTCCAGCACCACGACGACGGCCACCGCCGCGACGGCGAGGACCACCGCCCCGATCCGGAACGCCAGCGCGTACCCGTCGCTCTGCGCCACCCGCGGCAGCGTGCCGTCGGCGACGTGGTCGTCGACGTAGCGGAAGGCGAACGGGACCAGGGTGGCCAGGCCGAGGGCCGCACCGGTCTGCTGCATCGCCGTCTGCACTCCGGAGGCCAGACCGGAGTCCTGGCCGGTGACCTCGTGCAACGCCCCGTTGACCAGGGCCGGGTAGGCCAGGCCGTTGAAGAACCCGAACAGGACCAGGCCGGGCAGGAACCCGCTGGCGAAGGACGCGTCGGGCGCGAAGCCCGCGGCGGCGACGAACAGGGCCACCGCCGCGCCGGAGAAGGCGACGGTCAGGACCGGCTTCACGCCGATCCGGGGCATCAGCACGGTGGAGGTGCCCGCCCCGGCGAGCGCGGTCAGGGTCAGCGGGATGTACGCCAGACCCGTCTTCATCGGCGAGTAGTCGTGCGCCTGCTGCACGTACAGCGTGAACAGGAACATGTACGTGAAGAAGGCCGCGAAGATGGCCACGCTCACGGCGTTGGTCGTCACCCGGGTGCGGTTGGTGAAGAACCGCAGCGGGATCATCGGGTCGGGGGTGCGGGCCTCCCAGGCCACCATCAGCAGCAGCAGGGCGGCGCCGCCCAGCAGCGGCAGCAGCACCCGCCCGGAGCCCCAGGAGTGCTCGGCGGCCTGGAGCAGGCCGTAGACCACCGCGACCAGGCCGCCGGTGGCCGTCACCGCCCCGACGGTGTCCAGGCGGCGGTTGTCACGGGCCATCCGGCTCTCCGGCATCACCCGCGGCACCAGCACCAGGGCGACCACCGCGATGGGGACGTTGATGAAGAAGATCCACCGCCAGTTGACCAGGTCGGTCACCAGGCCGCTGACGACCGCGCCGATCGCGCCCGCCACCGCGGACAGCCCGCCCCAGACGCCCAGGGCCTTCATGCGCTCCTTGCGGTCGGGGAACAGCACCGGGATCAGCCCGAGCGCCGCCGGTCCGGCCAGCGCCTCGCCCAGCCCCTGGACGAAGCGGCTGGCGACCAGCATCCCCGAGACGGTCGCGGCACCGCACGCGGCCGACGCCAGCCCGAAGACCAGCACACCGGCCATGAAGATCCGACGTCGGCCGAACATGTCCGCCAGCCGCCCGCCCAGCAGCAGGAAGCCACCGGCCACCAGGACGTAGGCGTTGACCACCCACGCCAGACCGCCGGGGGAGAAGTCCAGGCCGGCCTGGATGTCCGGCAGGGCGACGTTCACCACCGTGATGTCCATGATGAGCATGAACTGCATGGCCGCCAGCACACCCAGCGCCAGCCAGCGCCGCGGATCGGCCCCGGACGCGTCACCGGACCCCACGGCCCCGTCGGCTCCCTCGGCTCCCTCGGCTCCCTGGGATAAGTCCTTGTTCACGGCTGTCATCGCCCTGCGTCTCCTCTGAACGATCCCTGGCATCCCTGGCGGCCGAAGAAGGCCCCGCGCGGGTGAAGCCGCGCCGGCGCCGTCCCCCGTGTCCTCATCGAGCCGCACCCGTGCCCGGCGCGACCGCGGCGGCGCTGTCTCCGGACGGGCGGGGACCGGCGTAGTCGTGCCAGGCGCTGACCAGCCCGCCCTCGAACCGCAGGACCGCTACCGCCTCCTCGCCGGGTGCCGCCTGCCCGGCCGCCCCGGTGCGCGGGCGGTACTGCACGCACACCGCGTCGGAGTTCACGGCCGCGTGCGCCCCCGTCACCTCGACGCCGAACGACTCGTCCCCGGCGAGGAGTTCGCGGCAGGCGGCGACGATCTCGTCCCTGCCCTCGACGGGGGAGGGGAGCCGCTGCGGGGCGTGCGGCGCGCTCCACGTGCCGTGCGGGTGCCACAGTTCACCCCAGGCCTCCAGGTCGCCGCCGTCCAGCAGGGCGAAGAACCGGTGGGCCGTGGCGGCGCGGGCGGAGAACAGCGCCAGGAAGGCGGCGGTGTCGACGTGCTCGGTGAACCGCGTGATCAGCCCGTCCTCCAGTTGGAAGACGGACGCGCCCCGGTTGCGGTAGGTGCCCCCGGCCAGCAGCTCGATCTCCATCTCCCAGGTCGCCAGCGCCCGCCGCGGGTCGGCCATCGCCTCCGCCTGCCAGGTGAAGCGGACCGCGCCGAACAGCGAGAAGAACCCGCCCAGTCCGGCGACGATCGCCTCCCGCCCGGCGAACTCGCCGGGTACGCCGTCCGGGGTGACCGGCACCTGGTAGACGGCGTCCGCCGCCCACAGGCGCGCGAACGCGTCGAGGTCCCTGGCCTGGAGGGCGCGGTAGAAGTCGTCGACGACGCGGACACTTCGCTCAGTACGCGGCTCAGCACTCTGCTCGGTCATGGGCTCGCTGAACTCCTAGCTCTGAAAGGGGAGACGACCGGTCGGGCGGGGCGCCTCACCCGCGGATCCTCTTGAACACCTCGCGCTGAAGCGGCCCGAACTGGTAGTAGGAGCCCGCGTTGAACCACTGGCCCTCCGGGGACCACTTCACGATCGAGATGCTGAACCGCTCACCGTCGTAGGTGTAGGGGCTGCCCGTCAGGAAACGCACCATCTCCGGCTCCACCCGGGCCTTGACCAGCGGCATGTCCAGCGGGCGGGCGAAGCTGACCCGGTCGATCCGCGAGGAGTTCCAGCCCAGCGTGAAGTAGACCCGGAACGTCTTGCGGACGGACTCCAGCAGTTCCTCCTCCGGCTCCGGCAGCCCCGTCTCCCGCAGCATCGACGCGACGGTCTCCGGCTCCATCCCGCCCGGGGTGGGGAAGTACAGGTTGGTCGTCTCGTTCCGGTAGTCGATCGCGATCATCGCGACGCCGTCGAGGTCGTGCCGGGCGAAGAAGTCGGCGTTGGCGGCCAGCGCCGGCGGCATGGACGGCACCGAGGAGAGCGCGGCCACCCCCTGCACGGCGTGGGGGAAGTGCACGTAGACCTTGTTGAGCCCGCCGACGACCCCGACGTCGATCAGGTACTCCTCGACGAAGCCCCGGCCGTCGAGGTCGGACAGCAGCGAGCCGACGGGATGGTCGGTGCGCGGCAGCAGGCCGCGCTCCAGGGCGTGGGCGTAGGGGTCGGGGATCGCCCGGGGCACCTGGATGGTCAGGTCGAGATCGCCCCCGCGCGCACCGGCCGTCGCACTGAAGATGACCCCGCCCTCGAACGGCTCGAACGCGTCCAGGACCGGCCCGAACTTCTCCCGCGCGCAGGGCACGTTCAGCAGCCCGGCGGTCTTCTCGATGGCCGCGTACACGTCTTCCGTCTCGGCTACGGACATGCGTCCTCCTCGTCGGTGCGGTGGTGCGGCGCCCCGCGAAGGGAACGTCCCCTCCCGCGGTACGGGGCGCGAAGGGGCCGTTGCCGCGCGGCGGTCGCCGTGCCCGCCGGGGCCTGCCCGAGTGCCGCCCCCCGGTCGCCTCCCGGCGCACGCCCGAAGGACCCGGCCGCAGGTGTCCGCGGCCTCGTCCGGAGTGACCCCCGCTGTGTCGTCCCAGCATCATGGGGGGTGCGCGACCCCGATGACAGGGCTTTCCCCGCCCCGCGCGCCGCCCGCGGGCGCCCGCGACGCGGTGCGAAAGGCCGCCCAGCGTGGCCGGTTTCGGCCATGAACCACCAGGTGAGGGTCGCCGCCCGGGGCTCCGGACGGCCCCCTGCCCGCCTCGCGCGCCCAGCGTGCCGCCCCGTCCGTTCGAGTGGTGTTCGAGACACCCGCGACGCCACTCCTAGTGGCCGTCAAGCACCGGGAACCGGCTTTGTGCCAGGCCCCGCGCCTGCGGCCCGATCCACGCGGCGGGCTCTGGGTGCCCGATGCCGCCCCCGGAATTCCAACTCCGTTCAGATCGGCGACAGTTGATGTGACCTGTATCACGTCTGGCTCCTGTTGGCGTGAAGTTGTCGGCCGTGTCACGCTGTCCGGACGCTCCCCCTGCCCTGAAAGCGGTTGTATGGCAGTGAATGGGGGCTGCTGCCTTTTTCGGCCCGTTTCGTGGAAGCCACCGGACTCCGGATTCGCACCGCTCGGTGCTCGAACTGGAGATCGACCGGGTGGGCGGTCCCCCCTCTCGCGACTCTTCGCCGCGCACGGCGGCGCCCCGCCGGACGCGGGGCGCCGTCCGGAACTGGAGAACCCATGAAGATAGCCGTGTCCGGAACCTACTCATCAGGCAAGACCTCGACGGTGATGGCGCTGTCGTACTACACCGGCGTACCGCGCTCGCTCGCCCGCACGATCCGGGAGATCATGCCGGAGGCCCTGCCGGGCGTGAAGCTCGCGGACGTGACGCCCGCGCAGTTCCTCCAGCTCACCCTGCGCCGCCACACCGGCCGCGCGGTCCAGGAAGCCCTCCTCGGAGACCACTTCGTCTCCGACGGCTCCTCCCTCCAGGAATGGCTCTACGGCGCCGCCCGCCTCCGGTACGGCATGAACCCCAACGCCACCGCCGCCGGGGGGAACGGCCTGTCCACGACGACACCGGAGGAGATGGCCTTCTTCGCCAAGGTCGTCGACCAGTACGGGCAGGCCTTCAAGCAGCACGTCAAGGCCACCTACGACGCCTACGTCCACCTGCGCCACGAACTGCCGATCGCCGCGGACGGCCACCGGCCGATGAACGACGAGTTCCGCACGACCGTCGACGGGATGCTGCTCGCCACCCTGGACGAGCTGGAGATCCCGTACCACGTGGTCGGCGGCACCGTGGCGGAGCGGCTGGAGGCCATCGCCGGGATCTTCGACCTCACACCCGTCATGAGCACGGACGAGGCCATCGAACTGGCCCGGCAGGAGTACGGCCGCCAGGACTTCCGCATGGAGCACGAGCGGGTCCCGGCGGGCGCCTGAAGCCCCGCACCACCGACGTCATCCGAAGTGACCTCAGACGCCCCTCCGGTCGAAGGAGAACAGCAGCATGGGAAAGCCACCCCTGATCGTCGTCGCCTACCACTCGGGCCGGGGGCACACGGACGTACTGGCGCAGTCCGTGCGGGCCGGAGCGATGGCCGCGGGCGCCGAAGTGAGCATGGTGACCGTCGACGCCATGGACGACACCAAGTGGGAGACCCTCGACAACGCCGACGCGATCATCTTCGGCGCGCCCACCTACATGGGATCGGCGTCGGGCAGGTTCCACACCTTCGCCGAGTCGACCAACAAGCGCTGGGCGCGGCAGGCGTGGAAGGACAAGCTCGGGTCGGGGTTCACCATCGGCGCCTGCAAGGCGGGCGACAAGGACTCCACCCTCGGCTACTTCGCGACGCTGGGCGCCCAGCACGGCATGATCTGGGTCAGCCTCGGCCTGCTTCCGGGCTGGCACCTCAGCCACGAGAGCGAGAACGACCTCAACCGGCTCGGCTACTTCAACGGTGCCGCCGCCACCCTGCCCGGTGACCTGCCCCCGGACCTCATGCACAAGGCGGACATCGCCACCGCCGAGCACCTCGGCGAGCGCGTCACGCAGATGACGGCGATCCACCTGGCCGGCCGCGCGGCCCTGGCGGCCGAGCGGTCGGGAGCGGAGTGACCGGGATGACGACAGCGCAGCAGCAGAGCACCGCGGCCGTCGTGGACGCGTTCTTCGAGAGGTTCGGGTCGGGTGACCTGCCCGGGCTGCTCGACCTGTTCGCCGACCGTGTGGACTTCCGCGTGGCGGGGAGTCCGCGGGTGCCCTGGACGGGTGCCCGGTCCACCCGGCCGGAGATCTCCGCGTTCTTCCAGGTCTTCCCGGAGGTGCTGACCGCGCCGCAGGGCTTCACCCTGACCACCCGCGTCGTCGACGGGCCCCACGCCGTGGTCATGGCCGAGTCCGCCTTCGGGGTGCTGGCCACCGGAAAGACCTTCACCAACGCCTACGCACTGCACTTCTCGGTAGAAGACGGACAGATAGTCCGTTACCACATGTACGAGGACAGCTACGCCATCGCCGAAGCCTTCACCGCGGACAGCGGCGAGTGAGCCGACCGCTCCCGCCGTCGAACGCGGCGGGGACCCTTCGGCGGGAACAGGAGCACCTGTGCCTTCCCTGGAACTCGCGTCCATCGACGACTTCTTAGGACCACGCGACAGCAGATTCCTCGGCGAGGGGTTCAAGCGCGTCGAACACTCGCTGACCGACCTCACGATAGCGTCGGCCGCCCACGGCGCTGACGGCGCCGACGGCTCGAACGGCGTCGACGGCTCGAACGGCGCCGGCGGCATCGAGGCCACCGCCCACCTCGCCATCCCGGGGGTCTGGTCCCGCAAGGGCGACCGGAACCAGAAACCCCACCTCAGCTCCATCGACGTGATGGTCTTCGCCGCCCGGCTCACCGGCCTGTACGCGGCCCACACCTACGGCCTCGCCCCGGACGCCCGCTTCGAGGTGCGGTCGATCGAGATGAAGGCCGGTTCCAGCCCGGACGAGGAGGGCCTGGCGAAGGTGCCGGTGAGCGGTCGGCTCGTGGCCGCGGAGACGGCCGGTGAGCAGTGGTCGACCACCCTGGACTGCCGTGTCGGATCGCTGTCGGCGCGGGTCCGGGCCCGGCACAGCCCCGGCCGCCGGCCGGTCGACGGCCCCGGGGCGTACTACCTGGAGGAGGAACTGCCCGGCCCGTGGATCGACGCGCCCTACGGCGTCCCGCACGCGACCCGCCGACAACTGCTCACCGGGGTGCGCGTCACGGGCGACGACGAGGACGACCGTCAGGCGTCGGCCCGGGTCGCCCTGGTCCCGGACGCGGCGGGGGGCGCCCGGGACGACGCGTCGGCCGGCATGATCGACACCCTGGTCGCCGTGATGCAGCTGGGCCAGGTCATGCTCTACACCCTGGACGGCGTCGACCGCGCCCACAGCAACAACCTCTGGATGCGGCGGGCGACCCTCACGCTCGACGACGGCGTCCCGGCCCCGCCCGACGGTGAGGTGACGGCCCGTCTGGAACAGGCCCGGCGGCTGCCCTCGCCGGCCGGTACCTGGAGATCGGCCGAGGTGGTCGGGGCCCTGCACGGCGTACGGATCCGGGTCGCCGTGGCGCACCTCCTCAGGGAGCCCGCCCGGCACGCGGGCGCGGGAGGTGGCGGACGATGAGCACACCCGCCGCCGTCCTCGCCGGGCTCGGCACCCATGTGCCCCGGCGGGTCGTCACCAACGACGAGCTCACCCGCACCCTGGACACCAGCGACGAGTGGATCGTCCAGCGGACCGGCATCCGGCAGCGCCACTGGTCCGACCCGGGCGTGGCCACCAGCGACCTCGCCGTCGAGGCGGGACACCGGGCGCTGAAGTCGGCGGAGGCCGACGCGCCCGGTGGGATCGGCCTGCTGGTCGTGGCCACCTCCACCCCGGACCGGCAGGTCCCGGCCACGGCGCCGGAGGTGGCGGCCCGCCTCGGCCTCGGCACGGTCGCCGCCCTGGACGTGGGGGCGGGCTGCTCGGGCTTCGTCTACGCGCTCGCCACCGCGTCCGCCGCCCTGGTGGCCGGGCACGCCGAACGCGTGCTCGTCATCGGAGCCGAGACCTTCCGCCCCTACCTCGACCCCGCCGACCGCACCACGGCGGTGATCTTCGGCGACGGCGCCGGGGCGGTGGTGCTGCGCCGCGGCACCACCGACGAGGCCGGTGCGGTGCTGGGCTTCGACCTGGGCTCGGACGGCACGCTCCACGACCTGGTCGTCATCCCGGGCAACGGCTCCCGGTCGCGCTCCACCGACCGCCCGCTGGAGCCGGAGGACCAGTACGTGCGGATGAACGGCAGGGAGGTCTTCCCGCACGCCGTCCGCCGGATGGCCCAGTCGTCGTCCGCCGTGCTCGACCGGGTGGGCTGGGACCTCGACCAGGTCGACCACGTGGTGGGCCACCAGGCGAACCTGCGCATCCTGCACGCGCTGGCCCGGCAGTTGGGGGTGGATCCGGAGCGCGTCGTCACCCACCTGGAGCAGGTGGGCAACACCTCGGCCGCCTCGATCCCGCTGGCCCTGGCGGACGCCGCCGCCCAGGGCCGCCTCCAGCTCGGTGACCGGGTGCTGCTGACCTCCTTCGGCGCCGGTCTGACCTGGGGCTCCGCCGTACTGACCTGGCCGGGAACCACTCCCGCCTGACCACAGCTCTGCGAAAGGAAACGCCATGACAGGGCGAGTCACCCCAGATCCGGAAGCCGTGCTCGACCTCCTCAAGTCGCACTTCGACGTCCCGGCCGACACGGGCGTCGACACGCGGTTCGACAACCTCGACCTGGACTCCCTGGTCCTGATCGAGCTGAGCGTCATCCTCGCCAAGCGGTACGGGGTCGAGGTGGCCGGAGAGGAACTGGCGGCCGCCGGAACCCCCGCCGGAGCGGCCGAGCTGCTGTCCGGGAAGGGCGCCACCGGCTGATCCGACACCCGGGGCCCGGCGACCGCGGCAAGCGGTCGCCGGGCCCCTTTCCGCGTGCCGCCCACGCGTCCCCGCACCCGGCCGACACCGGGTACCCGGGCATGACCATCCCGCCCTCATGTACTAGAGTTATCTCGACATCGAGATATCTGCCGAGGCGCACCGCAGCCGCCACCCCGGTGAGGGTTACCTAACTTAGCCTTACCTTAGCGGATCGGCCAAGACGGCGTGGCGGCAGGATTGCGGTGGTACGCGCACATCAATGAAGGAGACTGTCGTGTCGGCGAACAGCTTCGACGCCCGCAGCACGCTGAAGGTGGGCGACGAGTCGTACGAGATCTTCCGCCTGGACAAGGTGGAGGGCTCGGCCCGGCTCCCCTACAGCCTGAAGGTCCTGCTGGAGAACCTGCTGCGCACCGAGGACGGCGCGAACATCACCGCCGACCACATCCGCGCGCTGGGCGGCTGGGACTCCCAGGCCCAGCCCGCGCAGGAGATCCAGTTCACGCCCGCCCGCGTGATCATGCAGGACTTCACCGGCGTGCCCTGCGTCGTGGACCTCGCCACCATGCGCGAGGCCGTGAAGGAGCTGGGCGGCGACCCGAACAAGATCAACCCGCTCTCCCCGGCCGAGATGGTCATCGACCACTCCGTCATCGCCGACAAGTTCGGCACCAACGACGCCTTCAAGCAGAACGTCGACCTGGAGTACGGCCGCAACAAGGAGCGCTACCAGTTCCTGCGCTGGGGCCAGACCGCGTTCGACGACTTCAAGGTCGTCCCGCCGGGCACCGGCATCGTCCACCAGGTGAACATCGAGCACCTCGCCCGCGTGGTCATGGTCCGCGGCGGCAAGGCGTACCCGGACACCCTGGTCGGCACCGACTCGCACACCACCATGGTCAACGGCCTCGGCGTCCTCGGCTGGGGCGTCGGCGGCATCGAGGCCGAGGCCGCGATGCTCGGCCAGCCGGTCTCGATGCTCATCCCGCGCGTCGTCGGCTTCAAGCTCACCGGCGAGCTGCCCACCGGCACCACCGCCACCGACCTCGTGCTGACCATCACCGAGATGCTCCGCAAGCACGGCGTCGTCGGCAAGTTCGTCGAGTTCTACGGCGAGGGCGTGGCCGCCACCTCGCTCGCCAACCGCGCCACCATCGGCAACATGTCGCCGGAGTTCGGCTCCACCGCCGCGATCTTCCCGATCGACGACGAGACGCTGAAGTACCTGCGGCTGACCGGCCGTCCGGAGCAGCAGGTCGCGCTCGTCGAGGCGTACGCCAAGGAGCAGGGCCTCTGGCTGGACCCGAAGGCCGAGCCGGACTTCTCCGAGAAGCTGGAGCTGGACCTCTCCACCGTGGTCCCCTCCATCGCCGGTCCCAAGCGCCCGCAGGACCGCATCGTCCTCGCGAACGCCGCCGAGCAGTTCAAGCAGGACGTCCGCAACTACGTCGACAGCGTCGACGAGGCCGGTGTCGAGTCCTTCCCCGCCTCCGACGCCCCGGCGATCGCCCCGAACGGCGCCCCGTCCAACCCGGTCACCGTGACCGCGCCCGACGGGTCGTCGTACGAGATCGACCACGGTGCCGTCACCGTCGCCGCGATCACCTCCTGCACCAACACCTCCAACCCGTACGTCATGGTCGCCGCCGCGCTGGTGGCCAAGAAGGCGGTGGAGAAGGGGCTGACCCGCAAGCCGTGGGTCAAGACCACCCTCGCCCCGGGCTCGAAGGTCGTCACCGACTACTTCGACAAGGCGGGCCTCACCCCGTACCTGGACAAGGTCGGCTTCAACCTCGTCGGCTACGGCTGCACCACCTGCATCGGCAACTCCGGCCCGCTGCCGGAGGAGGTCTCCCAGGCCGTCAACGACCACGACCTCGCCGTCACCTCGGTGCTCTCGGGCAACCGCAACTTCGAGGGCCGGATCAACCCCGACGTCAAGATGAACTACCTGGCGTCCCCGCCGCTGGTCGTGGCCTACGCCCTCGCGGGCTCCATGAAGGTGGACATCACCAAGGACGCCCTCGGCACCGACCAGGACGGCAACCCGGTCTTCCTGAAGGACATCTGGCCCTCCGAGGCCGAGGTCAACGACGTCGTCGCCAACGCCATCGGCGAGGACATGTTCTCCAAGTCCTACAGCGACGTCTTCGCGGGCGACGCCCAGTGGCAGGCGCTGTCCATCCCGACCGGCAACACCTTCGAGTGGGACGCCGAGTCGACCTACGTCCGCAAGCCCCCGTACTTCGAGGGGATGCAGATGGAGCCCGCCCCGGTCTCCGACATCTCCGGCGCCCGGGTGCTCGCCAAGCTCGGCGACTCGGTGACCACGGACCACATCTCCCCGGCCGGTGCCATCAAGGCCGACACCCCCGCGGGCACGTACCTCACCGAGCACGGTGTCGAGCGCCGCGACTTCAACTCGTACGGTTCCCGCCGCGGCAACCACGAGGTCATGATCCGCGGCACCTTCGCCAACATCCGCCTGCGCAACCAGATCGCGCCGGGCACCGAGGGCGGCTACACCCGCGACTTCACCCAGGACGGCGGGCCGGTGTCGTTCATCTACGACGCCTCCCGCAACTACATCGAGCGGGGCATCCCGCTCGTCGTCCTCGCGGGCAAGGAGTACGGCTCCGGCTCGTCCCGCGACTGGGCGGCCAAGGGCACGGCCCTCCTCGGCGTCAAGGCCGTCATCGCCGAGTCCTACGAGCGCATCCACCGCTCCAACCTGATCGGCATGGGCGTGCTGCCGCTCCAGTTCCCGGAGGGCGCCTCCGCCGCCTCCCTCGGCCTGACCGGCGAGGAGACCTTCTCCGTCTCCGGCGTCACCGAGCTGAACGACGGCACCACCCCGCGCACGGTCAAGGTCACCACCGACACGGGCGTGGAGTTCGACGCGGTCGTCCGCATCGACACCCCCGGTGAGGCCGACTACTACCGCAACGGCGGCATCATGCAGTACGTGCTGCGCAACCTGATCCGCAAGTAAGCGGTACGGAACGGTCGTTGAGGGCCGCGCCCCCCGGGCACCCCCCGGGGGGGGGCGCGGCCCCTGTCGTACGTGTTTACACACGGGCCGCTGGACGATACCTTCCAGCCCCAAGGGGTGGGAGCGCTCCCATAGGTGCTGCGGACCGGAACCCGTCGCACCTCCTCGCTTCCACCCCGTCCACTCCTCACCCGGCCAGCACCTCGGCCGCCCAGTCCAGTTGGCGGCGTACGTGCGCCGCGTCGCCGCCCTCGTGGCCGTTGTACGGGTAGGCGTGGATCTCCCGGCGTGGCTCGGTGCCGGTCAGCTCCCCGTACCGGTGGTACGCGGCGTACGCCCCGCTCGGCGGGCACACCCGGTCGCGCAGGCCGACGCCGAAATGGGCGGGCGCGTGCGCGCGCCGGGCGAAGGAGACGCCCTCCAGGTAGGCGAGCGTGCGGTGCGCGGAGCGTTCGGCCCCCCGGTGGACGGCGAGGTACGCGGCGATCTCGCCGTAGGGGCCCTCGTCGGACAGCTCCAGCGCGCGCCGGATGCCGCACAGCAGGGGGGCGGTGACCAGCGCCGCCGCGAGGTCGGGGACCAGGCCCGCGACGGCCAGCGCGAGACCGCCGCCCTGGCTGTTGCCGACCGCCGCGACCCGGGCCGGGTCCACACCGGGCAGGGCGCGCACCGCCGCCACCGCGCGCACGGCGTCGGTGACGAGACGCCGGTAGTGGTGGTCGTGCGGGGCGAGCAGCCCCCGGACGGCGGGTCCGGGACCGCCCGGCGCGGTGGCGTGCGGGTCGGGGGTGGCGCCGCCGCTGCCGTACTGGTCGCCCTGGCCGCGGTTGTCCATCAGCAGATGGGCGTACCCGGCGTTCACCCAGGTCAGCCGCTCGTGCGGAAAGCCGCGGCCGCGGCCGTACCCGGCGTACTCGACGACCGCGGGCAGCGGGTCGGGCGCGTCGGCGGGGCGGCTGAACCAGGCGCGCACCGGGTCGCCCGCGAAGCCGCGGAAGGTGACGTCCCAGGTGCGGACGAGCCGCAGACCGGTCGGGACCGACCGGGCGGAGAGCAGGGGTTCGCGCTCGGCGGCCGTCTCCAGGGTGTGCCGCCAGAAGTCGTCGAAGTCGTCGGGTTCGGCGACGTCCGGGCGGTACCGCTCCAGCTCTTCCAGCGGCAGGTCGAAGGCGGGCACGGGACCTCCTGGTGCGTTCGGGTCGGGTTCGGACCGGGTTCGGGGGGAAGCGTCCGATCGTTGCGGCTTTAGGTCTGAATGTTTCGCATCGACAGTGGCCTGAAATCCTCTGAGGCCGTTAATCCATCCCCGCGCCACACCCATTGACACCCATTACAGCCGCCCCTAGCTTTGCCGCGAAGTTACCGGGGTGCGTCCGAAACTTTCGAAGAAGACCGGGAGGCCCATGCATGAGCACTTCCGCGACATCGACCAGCTGGCGGCGGGCGCTGCGCCGGGACTGGCAGCTGTACTCGCTGGCCGTGCTGCCGTTGCTGTTCTTCCTGGTCTTCCGCTATCTGCCGATGATCGGCAACGTGATCGCCTTCCGCCGCTTCGAGCCGGGCGGGTCGATCTTCGGCGAGGAGTGGGTGGGGCTGCGCTACGTCGAGATGTTCCTGACCGACCCCACCTTCTGGCAGGTCTTCCGGAACACCCTGTGGCTCGGCGGGCTCACCCTGGTGTTCTGCTTCCCGATCCCGATCGTGCTCGCCCTGCTCCTCAACGAGGTCCGCCGCCGCTCACTCAAGCGCTTCGTGCAGTCGGTGTCGTACCTGCCGCACTTCCTGTCGATCGTGATCGTCGCGGGCATCACCATCCAGGTCCTCGCCACGGACGGCCCCGTCAACCACGTCCTCGGCTGGTTCGGCCACGACCCCATCCGCTTCATCCAGGAACCGGAGTGGTTCCGCGCCGTCTACGTCGGCTCGGAGATCTGGCAGACCGCGGGCTGGGGCACCATCCTCTACCTCGCCGCGCTCACGACCATCGACGAGGACCTCTACGAGGCCGCCCGCATCGACGGCGCCAACCGCTGGCAGCAGATCTGGCACGTCACCCTGCCCGGCATCCGCCCCACCATGATCACGCTGTTGATCCTCAACATCGGCACGTTCCTCGCGGTCGGCTTCGAGAAGGTCCTGCTGCTCTACAACCCGCTGACCTACCCGACCGCCGACGTCATCTCGACCTACCTGTACCGCACCGGTCTGGAGTCCAACAGCTTCAGCTACGCCGCCGCCATCGGCCTGTTCGAGGCGGTCATCGGGCTGGTGCTGATCACCTCCGCCAACCAGCTCTCCCGGCGCACGGTGGGGACGAGCCTGTGGTGATCCGGCCGAGCCGCTCCTACCGGGTCTTCCAGGGCGTCAACGGCGTCGTCCTCACCCTCGTCGTCCTCGTCACCCTCTACCCCTTCGCCAACATCGTCGCCCGGTCCTTCAGCGGGGAGCGGCAGATCCGCGCCGGTGAGGTCACCCTGTGGCCCAAGGGGTTCAACCTCACCACGTACGAGATCGTGTTCAAGGACGCGATGTTCTGGCGGAACTACGGCAACACCGTGCTCTACACCGTCGTATCCACCGCCGTCGCGATGGTCCTGACGACGTGTTACGCCTACGTCCTCTCCAAGAGGCACCTCAAGGGGCGCGGTCTGCTCGTCGGCATCGCGGTGTTCACCATGTTCTTCACCGGCGGGCTGATCCCGAACTACGTGCTGATCACCAGCCTCGGACTGAAGAACACCGTCTGGGCGCTGGCGGTCCCCAACGCCGTCAGTGTCTTCAACCTGCTCGTCATGAAGGCGTTCTTCGAGAGCCTGCCGACCGAGCTGGAGGAGGCCGCGCAGATCGACGGGCTGAGCACGTACGGCATCCTGCTGCGGATCGTGCTGCCGCTGTCGAAGGCGGTCGTCGCCACGATGGTGCTGTTCTACTCGGTGTCCTTCTGGAACTCCTGGTTCGGCGCGTTCCTCTACATGGACCGCTCGGAGCTGATGCCGGTCACCGTCTACCTGCGCAACCTGATCGCGGGCGCCACCGGCGGCGGCAACGCCGGAGCGACCACGGAGCAGCTCACCCAGGTCGCCGCGAACATCCAGGCGGTGACGATCGTGCTCACCGCCCTGCCGATCCTCTGCGTGTACCCGTTCATCCAGCGCTACTTCGTCTCGGGCGTGATGCTCGGCGCGGTCAAGGGCTGAGCGCGTCCCCCATGTCCTCACCCCAGGGAGCCCCGATGAACTCCGGACAGCTGTCGCGCCGTCAGGTCCTCGCCGCCGCGGGCTTCGCCTCGCTCGCCGTCCTCACCGGCTGCGGCGGCGACGACGGCGGCGACCCCAAGGACCTCAGCAAGAAGCAGGACGGCGCGATGAGGAAGTACCGCGTCGGAGACCAGTTCAAGGCCGCCAAGCCGCTGTCGTTCTCCGTCCTGCACAACGACAACCCGACCTACCCGATGAAGGACGGCTGGCTGTTCTGGAAGGAACTCACCCGCCGCACCGGCATCACCCTCAAGCCCGTCAACGTCCCGCTCAGCGACTACGAGAAGAAGCGCAGCCTCCTCATCGGCGCGGGCGACGCGCCCCTGCTGATCCCCAAGACGTACCACCCCTCCGAGGTCGCCTTCGTCTCCTCCGGCGCGATCCTCCCGGTCAGCGACTACACCCACCTCATGCCGCACTTCCAGGACACCGTGAAGAAGTGGAACCTGGCGCCCGAGCTGGACTCCATCCGCCAGTCCGACGGCCGGTTCTACCTCCTGCCCGGCCTGCACGAGAAGGCCAAGTCCGGCTACTCCCTCGCCCTGCGCACCGACGTCCTGGACCGCCTCGGCCTGACCGCGCCCACCACCTGGGAGGAGGTGTACGACGTCTTCAAGGCGATCCGGGCCGAGTACCCCGACCGCTACCCCCTCTCCGACCGCTGGAGCACCAACACCACGTTCCCCGCCGGCGCCCTCACCCGCTACCTGGGCCAGGCGTACGGCGTCAAGGCGGGCTGGGCCTACGACAACACCAGCTGGGACGCACAGGAGAAACGATTTGTCTTCACCGGCGCCACCGACCGGTACCGGCAGTTCGTGGAGTACCTGCGCAGACTCGTCGCCGAGAAGCTGATGGACCCCGAGAGCTTCACCCAGACCGACGACGAGGCCGTGAAGAAGCTCCTGTCGGAGCGGTCCTTCGCGATCAGCGCCAACCCGCAGGAACTGGTGCAGAACTACCGTTACAACCTCGGCAAGCAGGTCAGCGGCGCCACCATCGACATGGTCCCCGTCCCGCTCGGCCCCGCCGGACCCGTGGTCCTCGGCGGCTCCCGGCTGGAGAACGGCGTCATGATCTCCCGCAAGGCGCTCGACGGCGACGACTTCGTGGCGCTGATGCAGTTCGTGGACTGGCTCTGGTACTCCGACGAGGGCCAACGGTTCTGCAAGTGGGGCGTCGAGGGCACCACGTACACCCGCGCCGACGGCCGCTACCGGCCCGCCGACGGCATCAGCCTCATGGGCTCCGACCCGGACGCCCCGAAGGACCTGCAGAAGGACTTCGGCTTCTTCAACGGCGTCTTCACCTACGGCGGCAGCTGGGACCTGGTCTCCTCCTCCTTCAGCCCCGACGAGAAGGAGTTCGAGGACGCCATGTCCCAGCGCGAGCAGCTCCCCGTCGACCCCGCCCACCCCCTGAAGTCCACCGAGCAGGAACAGGCCACCCTGTGGGACACCCCGCTCAGGGACCACGTCACCCAGAACACCCTCCAGTTCGTCCTCGGCAAGCGCCCGCTGTCCGAGTGGGACGACTACGTCTCCGAACTGAAGGCGAAGAACATGGACCGCTTCATCGAACTGCACAACGCGGCCCATGACAGGTTCCAGAAGGAGCACGCGTGATCCACATCCCCGCCGTCCCCCAGGGCGCCTTCCCCGACGCCTGGCGGCAGTGCGTCGGCACCGGCCGCCTCGACCTCGCCCTGCGCCACGACTACCAGCGGTCGCTGCGCCTCCTCCAGCGCGACATCGGCTTCCGTTACCTGCGCGGCCACGGCCTGTTCAGCGACGCCATGGGCATCCACCGCCCCTACGACTGGCAGGGCACCCGGCACGTCCAGCACAGCTTCACCTACGCCGACCAGGTGGTCGACACCCTCCTCGACGCGGGCATCCGCCCGTTCCTCGAACTCGGCTTCATGCCGTCCGGGCTGGCCTCGGGCGACGACACGGTCTTCTGGTGGCGCGGCAACATCACCCCGCCCGCCGACCACAAGGAGTGGGCCGCCCTGGTCCGCGCCACGCTCACCCACCTCATCGAACGCTACGGCCTCGACGAGGTCCGCACCTGGCCCATCGAGGTGTGGAACGAGCCCAACCTCCCCATGTTCTGGCTGAACACCGACGAGAAGGCGTACCACCGCCTCTACGAGATCACCGCGCACACCGTGAAGGAGGTCGACGCGGACCTCCAGGTCGGCGGGCCCGCGATCTCACCCGGCGCCGACGAGTGGCTGACCGGGTTCGCCGAGTTCGCCGACCGGCGCCAGGTCCCCGTCGACTTCGTCTCCCGGCACGCCTACTCGTCCGGCCCCGGACAGCACGTGCCCTTCGGCACCCACCAGACCCTGGCCCCCGCCAGCGACCTCCTCGACCAGTTCGCCGCGCCGCACCGGGTCCTCAAGGGCACCTCGCTGGCCGGTCTCCCGGTGCACATCACCGAGTTCAACTCCTCCTACTGCCCCGACAACCTCATCCACGACACCGCCTTCAACGCCGCCTACCTCGCCCCCGTCGTCACCGGCGGCCACGCGCACGCCGACTCCTTCTCCTACTGGACGTTCAGCGACGTCTTCGAGGAGGCGGGCGTCCCGACCGCCCTCTTCCACGGCGGCTTCGGCCTCCTCACCCACCGCCAGCTCCGCAAACCGACGTACCACCTGTACGCCTTCCTGGCCCGCTCGGGGGAGGAGCTGCTGGCCCGGGGCGACGACCACCTGGTCACCCGGCACCGCGACGGCCGCGTGACGGTCCTGGCCTGGGCGCCGGTCGACGCGTCCGGCGAGACACCCGGCCCCGAGGGCCACACCGTACGGCTGTCCCTGCCGGTCGGCGCCGGTCAGTGGGCCTTCCTCCGCCGCTCCTCCGTCGACGACGAGCGCGGCAACGCCTACACCGCCTGGCGGCACCTGGGCAGCCCGCGCTCACCGAAGCCCGCCCAGCTCGACGTCCTGCACGAGGCGTCCGAGCCCGCCCACACCCACGCCCGCGTCCCGCTGACCGAGGGACGCGCCGACCTGACGCTCACCCTGGCCCGGCACGAGATCACCCTCGCCGAACTGACGCCGGTGGTGGACGAGGCGCCGCCGTGGTGGGACGAGGGGCGGCTGCTCGGCAGGCAGCCCACGTCGCCGTGAGCGCGACTCCATGACCTCGACGACGGATTTCGGCGCGGGGCCGCTGTCCCGCGCCGTCGCCCTGGTCCACACCCTGGTCACGGTGGAGGCGCTGCTGCTGGCGGCGGCCTCCCCGGGCCTGGCGGGCCTGCTCCTCCTGGGCCCGGACGCCACCAACCTCCCGCTGGCCGCCGTCTGCCTCCTGCCCCTGGCGCCGGCGGTGTCCGCCGCCCTCTACGCCCTGCACCACCGCGACCGCGACCTCACCGACCTGCACCCGGCCCGCGCCTACGGGCGGGGCTGGCGGCTCAACGCGTGGCCCGCGCTGAAACTCTGGGCCCCGCTGCTGACCTGGCTGACGGTGATCGCCTTCACCCTGACCCACTTCCCGGCCACGGGCCTGCCGGGCTGGTGGGCGGCGCTGCTGGCGCTGGCCGGTGGAGGGGCGCTGTTGTGGGGCGCCCACGCCCTCGTCCTGACGTCCCTGTTCACCTTCCGCGCCCGGGACACCGCCCGCCTCGCCGCGTACTTCCTGCTCCGGCACGGCCGCGCCACCCTCGCGGCGGCGTCCCTCCTGCTCCTGACGGCCGTGTCGACCGCCCTGCTCACCGAGGCCCTGCCCGCCCTGCTGGCCGCGCCGTTCCTGCTCTCCCTGCTGCACGGCAGCGGCCGCGTGATCGCCGAGACCGAGGAGCACTTCACGGCAGGACGGCACGCCAGGGCGGGTTAGTAGATGCGCCGCCCCCGAGCGTCCGGCACCCCGGACTTCCTCAGGAAGTAACTGTTGACCTGGTCCCGCCACTCCCGCGCCGACCGCACCTGCTCCTCGTACAGCTCGGCCACGCGCGCGTGCCGCCCCGGTTCGACGAGGTCCCGCAGCGAGGCCCACACCTCCCGGGCGGCCTCCACCTCCGCGACCCCGTCGAAGTGGGTGTCGTAGATGTGCTGGATGACGGTGGAGCCACCGCGCAGGAGGTGCCCGTAGGGAAGGTGGTGGAAGAAGAGCACCAGCTCGTCGGGACAGCTCTCGGCCGACTCGTACACGTCGGCCCAGACCTTGGCGTACTGGGCGGCGTACCCGGTGCCGGTGGCGGCGCTGCGGTCGACGCCGACGCCGTCGCGGTCGGCGAAGTGGTAGGTGCCCCAGGGGCTGTACTCGTACCCGTCGACGCTCGGCCCGTAGTGGTGCCCCGGCTGCACCATGAACCCGACGCCGAGGGGAGCGGTGTACTTCTCGTACGTCCGCCAGGACCCGTCGAGTACGGCGTGCAGCCCGCTGACCAGGGCGTCGGGGGCGTCGGGATGGGTGAGGGAGACCCACTCGTCGAGGACGCGCAGGGGGTCGGCCCCGGGGTCCCAGGCGAGCCGTCCGAAGGTGTAGAGGTTGGCCTGGGCGAGGGGGTGGCCGGTCCAGTAGGGGCCGTCCCCGACGTTGGACACGCCGACGAGCCCGTCCGCGAGCTGTCCGACCGCGGTCTCCCCGTCCGGCCGGAACCGCAGCACGTCACTCCACATCGGCCCCAGCCAGCAGACGTGCCGCTGCTGCCCGGTGTACTCCTGGGTGACCTGGAGTTCGACCGCGAGCCGGGTCCGGGGCACTGCCCCGATGACGGGTGACACGGGTTCCCGCACCTGGAAGTCCATGGGCCCGTGCTTGACCTGGAGCACGGCGTTGGGGGCGAACTCCCCGTCGAGCGGGGCGAAGTGGTCGTAGGCGGCCCGTGCCCGGTCGGTGGACCGGTCCCGCCAGTCCTGCCGGTGGTCGTAGACGAAGGCCCGCCAGTGGACGGTACCGCCGTACGGCTCCAGCGCGGCGGCGAGCACGTTGGCCCCGTCGGCGTGACTGCGCCCGTAGGCGAAGGGCCCCGGCTGCCCTTCGGAGTCGGCCTTGACGACGTACCCCCCGAAGTCGGGAATGACGTCGTACACGGCGGCAGTGGCGTCGGCCCACCACTCCCGCACCCCCGCGTCCAGCGGATCGGCGCTGGCCAGCCCCCCGAGGAGGACCGGCGCGGCGAAGCTGACGGAGAGATGCGTACGAATCCCGTACGCCCGGAACTCCTCGGCGAGCGAGGCGACGTCACCGATCCTGTCCGTGAGCAGATGCGCCTCGGTCTCGTGCACGTTGACGTTGTTCACCGCCACGGCGTTGATCCCGCAGGCGGCGAGCAGCCGGGCGTAGGCGCGTACGCGCTGCGGCTCGTGACGGGCACGCCCGTCCACCCAGAAGATCGAGCCCCCGGCGTACCCCCGCTCGACCTGCCCCATCACCGGATGCACGGCGACGTTGTCCCAGTGGTCGAGCATCCGGAGGGGGAGGGCGGGGCGGTGGACCTCGGGCTCCCACCGCCCCTGGAAGACGCCCTCGCCCAGCCGGACGAGGTGGAAGAGCCCGTAGAGCAGCCCACGCCCGCTGGCCGCGGTGACGGTCGTCGGACCGCCCCCCTCCGCGTCACGACGGAGGACGAAGGACTCGTCGTCGCCCTGTGCCCCACCAACATCGAGCACGAGATCGTACGAGGAGACGTCAGCCGTGGCACCACCCCGCGCCACGGACCCCCCGAACCGAGCGCAGGCCCCGGCCACTTCCCCGAACACCGTCTCCACCAACGGCCCACCACCTCCCCGGACCAACGTCCGCCGGGACCCGATGGCCCGGAAGGCGGCGGGGGGCAGCCAGGCCGGGTCTGTGCCGTCGGGTGGGCCGGGCGGGGGCATGGGGTCTCCGGGCGGGTCGGCGGTGCGGTGTGGGCTGAGCCTTTCCGGAGGGCGCGGTGGTCATGCGTGGGGGCACCGCGGGAGTGGGTGAGGGCCCTGAGGAGGTCGGTCCTCGCGACCGACGAGCCTGATCACGCGGTTGAGGTGGTGGGGAGGCCCGCGTACCGTTCCGGCGTGCTGCCGTACTCGAACAGACCCTCCGCCGAGTCCATTCTCGCCGCGGTCCCCGCTCTCGCTCCCTACGCCCGGCCCGCGGTCGTCCTCCATCCGGCACCGGGGACACCGGGCGCCCAGGACAGTTCCATCGCCGGGCCGGTGCGCTGGCCCGCCCACGAGCCGTGGCCGCACTGCTCCGTGCCGGACGAGGAGGAACCGTCCGGGTTGCCGCCCGTGGCGATGATCCCGGTCGTGCAGGTCCTGCGACGGGACGCACCGGGGGACTGGTGGCCGCGGGGTGCTGACGTGTTCCAGTTGCTGTGGTGCCCGAACCCGCACTGGAACCCGCCGGCTCCGCACGCGGACGGAAGCCCGGTGGTGGAGATCCGGTGGTGGCGGACAGCCGACCTGCCGCAGGAGCCCTTCACGGTCCCCGTGCCCGCGCGGCAGGAAGAGGAGGACTACGGCTTCTCGCCCCAGCCGTGTCTGCTGACCCCCGTGCCGCTGACGGACTTCCCCTATCCGGCGGAACTGCCGGACGAGGTCGCGGAGGACGTGGAACGGCTGGTGGGGGAGACCTCGGGTGAGGGCGGGGGCGACGTCATCACGCGCGTGGCGGGATGCAAGTTCGGCGGCTGGCCCACCTGGCACCTCACCGACCCGTGGGAGTTCCGGTGCCGTGAGTGTGACACCCCCCTGAGGCTCCTGTTCACCGTGGCCAGCGACCACACCACGGGTATCACCGTGGGCAGGTGGGGAGACCTCCGGGTGTTCAGCTGCCCCGTGGACATCCGGCACGGCTACGAGTTCGACGTGCACTGACCCGGAACGCGACGACCCGTGCCGCAGAGCGAGACAGCCCGGTAACCGGCGGACGTGCCGGTCGCGACGCGGGCGGGGCCCCGGAGTCGCCCCCGGAGCCCCGCCCTCAGTCGATCCTCACGCTCACGACAACAGCTCCACCTCCGCCAACGTCACCGACTCGCCCTCCAGCACCAACCGGTACTGCCCGTAAGTCCCCGGCCGGTCCACCGAGAACGCGCGCAGTTGGCGGTCCCAGGCGAAGGACTCCCCGCTGCGGGCGTCCAGCGTGCGCCAGGTCGTGCCGTCGTCGGAGCCCTGGAGTTTCCAGGCGGAAGGCGCCTTCGAGTGGTCGGCCGGGGACGTCAGGGTGTACTGGGTCGCCTTCGTCGCCGTCGGGAGCGGCAGGGGTACCGGCCCCGTCACCGTCGCCTCCGTCGCCGACGTGTCGTCGAAGAGGGCGCCGTCGCCCCGCAGGGCGTCCGCGCGCGGGGTCGGTGCCCGGTTGCCCTTGGTGAGGGAGACGGGAGCCGCGTCGTCGCCGGTGCCCCAGGAGGAGGGGCGGGGGCCCATGGCGAAGTCCAGGACGCCGCCCTTGGACAGCAGGCTGTGCGGGAGGGCCGTCGACTTCCAGGTCTTGCCGTTGAACCTCACGCCCTGCACGTACACGTTCCGCGCGCTGTTGCGCGGGGCGCGGACCACCAGGTCCCGGCCGTTCTCCAGGTGGACGGTCGCCTTGGTGAAGAGCGGGGAGCCGATGGCGTACTCCCCGCTGCCCATGACCAGCGGGTAGAAGCCGAGGGCGGAGAAGAGGTACCAGGCCGACTGCTCGCCGTTGTCCTCGTCGCCGTGGTAGCCCTGGCCGATGTCGCTGCCGGTGTAGAGGCGGGAGAGGACCTCGCGGACCCTCTCCTGGGTCTTCCAGGGCTGCCCGGCCGCGTCGTACATGTACGCCGCGTGGTGGGCGACCTGGTTGGAGTGGCCGTACATGCCCATGCGGACGTCCCGCGCCTCGGTCATCTCGTGGATGACACCGCCGTAGGAGCCGACGAACTCGGGGGAAGCCGTCTCCGGGGTGGAGAAGTACGCGTCCAGCTTGTCCCCGAGGGCGGCCCGGCCGCCGTAGAGGTTGGCCAGGCCCCGGCTGTCCTGGGGGGCGGTGAAGGCGTAGCCCCAGCCGTTGGTCTCGGTGTAGTCGTGGCCCCAGACGCGCGGGTCGTACTTCGAGGACTCCACGCGCCAGTTCCCGTCGGCGTCGCGGCCCTGGAAGAAGCCCGCCTTCGGGTCGAAGAGGTTGACGTAGTCCTGGGCGCGGTCGAGGAAGTACTCCGACTCCTCCTTGTAGCGCTTCTCGCCGGTCTCGCGGTACAGGGTCCGGCCCATCCGCGCGATGCCGTAGTCGTTCAGGTAGCCCTCCAGGGCCCAGGACAGGCCCTCGTGGGTCGCCGTGCTGGTGTAGCCGAGGAAGGGGGAGGTCGCCATGCCCTTGCGGCCCACGCCGCCGGAGGGCGGTACCACCGTGGCGTTCTTCACCGCCGCCTCGTACGCCGCCTCCGCGTCGAAGTCGACGCCCTTGACGTACGCGTCCGCGAACGCCACGTCCGACGACGTGCCGGTCATCAGGTCGGCGTAGCCGGGGGAGGACCAGCGGGAGGTCCAGCCGCCGTCCTTGTACTGCTGGACGAAGCCGTCGACCAGCTCACCTGCCTTGGAGGGGGTCAGGAGGGAGTACGCGGGCCAGGTCGTGCGGTACGTGTCCCAGAAGCCGTTGTTGACGTACACCTTGCCGTCGACGATCTTCGCCCCGGTGTGGGTGGAGGTGTCCGGGTTGGGCATGGGGGAGAAGGGCGAGGCGTACTTGTCCTCGCCGTCGACCTTCTCGAAGCCCGAGTTGGGGTAGAGGTAGAGGCGGTAGAGGCTGGAGTAGAGGGTGGTGAGCTGGTCCGGGGTCGCGCCCTCCACCTCGACCTTGCCCAGCAGGCGGTCCCACTGGGTGCGGGCCGCGTCCCGGACCGCCTCGAACGTCCGGTCCTCCGGGATCTCTTGGCGCAGGTTGTCCTTGGCCTGGTCGACGCTGATCAGGGAGGTCGCCAGGCGCAGGGTCACCGTGCGGTCCGTGCCCGCGTCGAAGCGGAGGTGGCCCTTGACGCCGCTGGACGCGCCGTCCGTCACCGGCTTGTCGAAGACGCCGTAGACGAAGAGGCGGGTGGCGCCGGCGGAGAGCCCCGACTTGACGTCGGAGTAGCCGGTGAAGGTGCCGCTCTCCGGGTCGAGGGTGAGGGCCGCCTGGTCGGTGACGTTGTCGAAGAGGACGCTCGCGTCGTCGCCGGGGTAGGTGAAGCGCATCATCGCGGCGTGGTCGGTCGGCGTCATCTCCGCCTTGACGCCGTTCTCGAAGCGGACGCCGTAGTAGTGCGGGCGGGCCGTCTCGTTCTCGTGGCGGAAGGGCAGCGCGCGGGCCGTGCGGCCGGTCTCCGGGGTGCCGGACGCCGCCGAGGGCATCACCTGGAAGGTCTGGCGGTCGCCCATCCACGGGCTCGGCTCGTGGCTCGCGCTGAACGCCTGGATCGTGGGCAGGTTGTCCGCGTTGTTGGCGCGCGCGTAGTCGTACAGCCAGCTGAGCGTGCCCGCGTTGGTCACCGGCGTCCAGAAGTTGAAGCCGTGCGGTACGGCCGTCGCCGGGAAGGTGTTGCCGCGGGAGAAGCCGCCGGTGGAGTGGGTGCCGCGGGTGGTGACGGCGTAGTCCGAGAGGTGGGCCTTCGGCTTCTCGGGGGCGACCGGCCGCAGGGAGACGTCGTCGATCCAGCCGCGGAACTTCGCCGGGCCCTTCGGGGAGTCGTAGGCCACCAGTATCCGGTCGACGGTCTTGCCCGCGGCGACCGAGCCGATGCGGGAGACGACGTTGTTCCACTGGTTGACGTACAGCACCTTCGCCGCGCCCTGCCCGCGCGGGGAGAGCGGGAAACCGTGCTGGTCGGTCGCGCGCAGCCCGCTGAGCGAGGTGCCGTCCGTGAAGACCAGGTCGACGGCGACGTTCGTGGCGTCGTAGTCCAGGTCGCCGTCGGCCATGGCGGGGAAGATCTTGTAGGACAGCGAGGTGTCCCGCTCCACCGCCACGTTCACGTCGAAGATCCTGTTGTACGAGTACGCCCGGCCGTCGGCCGTGTGCTGGCCCGCGTACTTCAGCGCCCGCTTGCCGGTGAAGCCCGCCCCGGCCTTCGCGGTCGGCGAGCCGGTCGGGCCCCGGTCGGTCAGCGACAGCATGTCCGGAGGTACGGGGCCCTCCTCGTCGCCCGTGGAGAACTGCACGTCGGCGAGCTGGGTGATGCCGGAGGCGCCGTTGTTGCGGGTGATCTCCAGCCGGAAGTGGGAGAACTCCGCCGGTTGCGCGAGGTCGAAACTGCGGGTCTGGAAGCGCTCGGCGAAGGTCTCGCCCTCGCGGGTGTCGAGGGTCTGCCAGGTGGTGCCGTCCGTGGAGCCCTTCAGGGTCCAGTCCCGGGGGTCGCGGGTGGCGAAGTCGTTGGCCGAGGTAAGCGCGTACGTCTCCAGCCGCACCGGCTCCCGGAAGTCGAACTCGACCCAGCCGGTCGACTCGAACACCAGCCACTTGGTGCCGGGCTCACCGTCGACGAGGTTCTCCTTCACCTCGCCCGCGCCGGAGTTCTCGCCGTTCGCCCGGACGTCGGTGACCTGGTCGGTCACGTTGCCGGGGATGCCGCTGCTGTAGCCGCCGTCGACGCCCGAGGCGCGCTGGGAGCCGTCCGGGGCGGTGTCGACGGTGTTCCGCCAGTCGGGCGCCGGGTCGTCCGCCTCGAACGAGGAGGCGAACTCCCGGTCCGGTGCCGTGGGGGCGCCGGGCAGGGCGACCGCGGCGCCCTGGGAGCCCGCCGCCATGACGAAGGCGGCCGCCAACACGACCGCCGTACTCCATCCGGGCCCACCTCTGGGCCGGGTTCTGCGCTGCGTCACCGAGTACCTCCCTGCGCTGCGGACAACGTTGTCACCCTGGGGGCGCAAGGATCAGTAGGGGCTCAAGTAGACAGCGCTGTCAAGGGTGTTGCTCGTGGCATTCGAGGCCAATGTCGCGGATTTTTCCGGCAAGCCACCCGCAGGTGGCGCATATTTCCGCGAGGTCTCAACTCGGAAAAGACCACCGGCCAACCTTGCATTCGATCTTGCTCAGCTGGCGGGAAGTGGACTATACCTGTCGGCACTTCGCACGCACGGCTTTCCGCACCACATCCTGTACGGCTTGCTGCACGACTTCCCGCACGGCTTCCCGTAAGACCCTGCACGACCCCACCGCGGTGCCGGGGAGGATCCGGTTCACCGCCTGAGTCCTGGAAGAAGGCGAGGACTTGAGCATGGGATCCACTTCCGCCGAGAACAACGGCTCCGACCCCACCGGCACCGGCGCCACCGTCGGCCGGCGCTCCCTGATCAAGCGGTCCGCGGCACTGGGCCTGGTCTCCGTACCCGCGATGAGCTTCCTGTCCGCCTGCGCGAGCGGCGGCGGTGACGACTCCGCTGACGACGACTCCCAGGGGAAGGTCTCCAAGGAGAACCCCTTCGGGGTGAAGGACGGCAGCAAGCTCGACGTCGTCATCTTCAAGGGCGGCTACGGCGACGACTACGCCAAGGCGTGGGAGGCCGCCTTCCAGAAGAAGTGGGGCGTGACCTCCAGCCACACCGGCACCCAGGAGATCACCGGCAAGCTCCAGCCCCGGTTCAACGCGGGCAACCCGCCGGACATCGTGGACAACTCCGGCGCCCAGAAGATCAAGATCGACGTCCTCTACAAGAACGGCCAGCTCCTCGACCTCGCCGAGGTGCTGGACGCCCCGTCGGCCGACGACCCGTCCAAGAAGGTCCGCGACACCGTCATCCCCGGCACCCTGGACCCGGGCCTGCAGGAGGGCAAGGTCGTCGCCCTCAACTACATCTACACGGTGTGGGGCCTGTGGTACTCCGGCAAGCTCTTCGCCGAGAAGGGCTGGGAGGCGCCCGAGACCTGGGACGACTTCCTCGCCGTCTGCAAGGACGCCAAGGCCGAGGGCATCGGCGGCCTCGCCCACCAGGGCAAGTACCCGTACTACATCAACGTCGCCATCATGGACCTGATCGCCAAGAAGGGCGGTCTGGACGCCATGAAGGCGATCGACAACCTCGACCCCAAGGCGTTCGTCGGCTCCGACGCGGCGCAGGCCGCCGTCGAGGCGATCTACGAGGTGGTCGAGAAGGGCTACCTCATGCCCGGCACGAACGGCCTGACCCACACCGAGTCGCAGACCCGCTGGAACCAGTACAAGGCCGCCTTCATCACCTCCGGCTCCTGGCTGGAGAACGAGCAGCTGAAGCAGACGCCGGAGGACTTCGACATGAAGTTCCTGCCGATGCCCGTCCTGGAGGGCAGCGCGATGCCCTTCGAGGCGATCCGGGCCGGTTCCGGGGAGCCGTTCATCATCCCGTCCAAGGCGAAGAACCTCGCCGGGGCCAAGGAGTTCATGCGGATGATGCTCTCCAAGGAGTGGTCGACGCTGTTCGCCAAGGAGGCCAACTCGCTGACCATCCTCAAGGACGGCGTCGACCCGAGCGTCCAGCTGCGGCCGGGCACCCAGTCCACCGTCGAGGCGTCCAAGGCGGCCGGTGACAACACCTTCCGGTACCTCTACACCGAGTGGTACAGCGAGATGGACACCGCCATCCAGAACGCGTCCAACGAGCTGATGGCCAAGCGCATCCAGCCCAAGGAGTGGCTGAAGCGGGCCCAGGCGGCCGTCGACGAGGCCGCCAAGGACCCCGCGGCCAAGAACAACCGCCGCGAGTAGCGGCGAAGGGGGGACGTCAGGCCACCATCGGGAACACCAGGGGCAGGCAGGATCGCCAATGCGCAAAGGGCAGTACCGGTTCGTCGCGGGTTTCCTCTTCGCTCCCGTGGCGCTTTACCTGATCTTCGTCATCTGGCCGTACATCCAGACGTTCGGCTATTCGCTGACCGACTGGAAGGGCCAGTCGCAGACCTTCACGTTCGTCGGCCTGGACAACTACAGGGCGCTGTTCCAGGACGACGTCTTCATGCGGGCCATCTGGCACAACATCCTGTTCCTGGTGTTCATCCCGGTGATCACCATCCTGCTCGCCCTGTTCTTCGCGTTCATGCTGAACGCGGGCGGGCGCGGCAAGGCCGGCGGCGTTTCCGGCGTCGCCGGCTCCCGGTTCTACAAGATCGTCTACTTCTTCCCGCAGGTGCTGTCGCTCGCGATCCTCGCGGTCCTCTTCGAGGCGGTGTACCGCAGCGACAGCGGCGGAATGCTCAACGGCCTGCTCATCAAGGTGGGACTGGTCGACGCCAACGAACCGGTGGAATGGCTCAACGAGCCGAACCTGGTGCTGTGGATGCTGATCGCGGTGGTCGTCTGGCACGGCGTCGGCTTCTACCTCGTCCTGTTCTCCGCCGCCATGCAGTCCATCCCGAGGGACATCTACGAGGCCGCGCTCATCGACGGCGCGGGCCGCTCCCAGTCCTTCTTCCGCATCACCCTGCCGCTGCTGTGGGACTCCGTGCAGACCGCCTGGGTCTACCTCGGCATCGTCGCGATGGACATGTTCATCCTGGTCTCCACCATGACCGTGCCCCGCGGCGAGTTCGGCGGCGGCCCCGACCACCACAGCGAGGTCATGGCGACCGTCCTGATGCGCAACTTCCTCACCTACGGCGAGAGCGGCTACGCCTGCGCGATGGGCGTGATCATGCTGCTGCTCACCCTGATCCTGTCCGTCGTGATGCTGCGCGCCACCCGCCGCGAGCGCGTCGAGTTCTGAGGGATCCGAGGAAGGAGGTACCCGCTATGAGCGCACCCACCAAAGAGGCCGAGCCGCCCGCCCCCGTGCGGCGGACCGCCGAGAAGGCCCCCGTCCGCACCGGCGAGCGGCGCGGCGAGGGCGTCGTCCTGAACGCCTTCAGCCACGGTTTCCTCGTCCTGTGGGCGGTGCTGATCGTCCTGCCGCTGCTGTGGCTGGTGCTCAGCTCGTTCAAGACGGACGCCCAGATCGGCGGCTCGGCCTTCGGCTGGCCGCAGAACTGGGACCTCGACGTCTTCTCCCGGGCCTGGGAGAAGGGCATCGGCGACTACTTCCTGAACACCGTCATCGTGCTGGCCTTCTCGGTGCCGCTGACGATGCTGCTGGGTTCGATGGCGGCGTACGTGCTCGCCCGCTACGAGTTCTGGGGCAACCGGCTGCTGTACTACTTCTTCGTCGCGGGCGCGATGTTCCCGGTGTTCCTGGCGCTGGTGCCGCTGTTCTTCATGGTCCGGCGGCTGGACATGCTCAACACCTACCAGGGCCTGATCCTGGTGTACGTCGCCTACTCGATGCCGTTCACGGTCTTCTTCATGCACGCCTTCTTCCGCACCCTGCCGACGGCGGTCTTCGAGGCGTCGATCCTGGACGGCGCCTCGCACACCCGGACCTTCTTCCAGGTGATGCTGCCGATGGCCAAGCCGGGCCTGATCAGTGTCGGCATCTTCAACACGCTCGGCCAGTGGAACCAGTTCATCCTGCCGACGGTGCTGATGCAGCCGCAGAGCGGCGACGACCCCGAGCGGTACGTCCTCACTCAAGGACTGATCCAGCTCCAGCAGCAGCAGGGCTACGCCTCCGACCTGCCCGCCCTCTTCGCGGGCGTCACGATCGCGATGGTCCCCATGCTGGTGGTCTACCTGTCCTTCCAGCGCCAGGTCCAGGCGGGCCTGACCTCGGCCACCCTGAAGTGACGCCGGTGACCTCTGCTTCTGGAGACAATCGCCGGTAGCCCTCCGCAGTGCCCTGTGCGCACGCCGTTCCCGCCCCAGGTGACGGCGTGCGCACTCCTGTGCACGCGCACGGAAACTGTTCAACCTCTTGACGGGCGGCACCCCGAACGGCTCAGCTTAGAGTTCACTAGTTGGACATGGACGGGGCCTCATAGAAGCGGTCCCGCGCGCAGGAGGTCGTCGTGGAGACTCCGGGGTCGCAGTCGTCGCTGCACCGAGCCAACCTGGAGCGTGTCGTACGTGCCGTGCGGCTGGCCGGATCGCTGACCCAGGCGGAGATCGCCAGGACGACGGGGCTGTCCGCGGCCACCGTCTCCAACATCGTCCGGGAGCTGAAGGAAGGCGGGACCGTCGAGGTCACGCCGACGTCGGCGGGGGGCCGCCGGGCCCGCAGCGTCTCGCTGAGCGGGGACGCCGGAATCGTGGTCGGCGTCGACTTCGGGCACACGCATTTGCGCGTCGCGGTCGGGAACCTCGCCCACCAGGTGCTGGCCGAGGAGTCCGAGCCGATGGACGTCGACGCCTCCGCCGCACAGGGCCTGGACCGGGCGGAACAGCTGGTCAACCGGCTGATCGCGGCGACCGGCGTGGACCGCTCCAAGGTCGCCGGCGTGGGTCTCGGCGTACCGGGTCCGATCGAGGAGTCGGGGACGCTGGGCTCGACCGCCATCCTGCCCGGCTGGGGCGGCACCAAGCCCGCCGAGGAGCTGCGCGGACGGCTCGGCGTGCCGGTGCACGTGGACAACGACGCCAACCTCGGCGCCCTCGGCGAGCTGGTCTGGGGCAGCGGCAAGGGCGTGCGGGACCTGGCGTACATCAAGGTCGCCAGCGGTGTCGGGGCGGGTCTGGTGATCGACGGGAAGATCTACCGGGGCCCTGGCGGCACCGCCGGAGAAATCGGACATATTACACTCGATGAGTCCGGCCCCGTCTGCCGCTGCGGCAACCGCGGCTGTCTGGAGACGTTCACGGCGGCGCGCTACGTGCTCCCGCTGCTCCAGCCCAGCCACGGCACCGAGTTGACGATGGAGGGTGTGGTGCGGCTGGCGCGGGACGGAGACCCGGGCTGCCGTCGGGTGATCGCCGACGTCGGCCGCCACATCGGCAGTGGAGTCGCCAACCTGTGCAATCTGCTGAACCCGAGCCGGGTGGTCCTCGGCGGCGATCTCGCCGAGGCCGGAGAGCTGGTGCTCGGGCCGATCAGGGAGTCCGTCGGCCGCTACGCGATCCCCAGCGCGGCGCGCCAACTCTCCGTTCTCCCGGGGGCTCTCGGTGGCCGTGCGGAGGTGCTCGGGGCGCTCGCCCTGGCCCTCAGCGAGATGGGTGATTCAACCCTTCTGGACGGAAGTGCGGGGGGTGCCCTGCACACCGCGGCACCTGCCTTCACTTAGAGAACGGATGGCACCGTTGCCAACCCGTTAAGGATTTACTTCTTGACGTCGCACGTGTGGCCGAGTTGACTTCCAGCCACCTCGGCCGCAACGACGCGGCCTCGTCAGGGAGGTTTCTGAAGTGAACACGCGTATGCGTCGTGCCGCCGTTGCCATCGCCGCCGGTGCGATGGCCGTCTCGCTCGCTGCCTGTGGCAGCGCCGAAGAGGCGGACGGCGGCAGTGACGACGCCAGCAAGTCGGCCGCCAAGGGTGACGACATCAAGGTCGGTCTCCTGCTTCCGGAGAACAAGACCGCGCGGTACGAGAAGTTCGACCGCCCCTTGATCGAGAAGAAGATCAAGGAGCTGACGAACAACAAGGCGGAGATCCAGTACAACAACGCCCGCCAGGACGCCAACCTCCAGGCCCAGCAGGTCGACACGATGATCACCAACAAGGTGGACGTGCTGATCCTGGACGCCGTGGACGCCAAGGCGATCAAGAACTCCGTGCAGAAGGCCGTGGACGCGGGCATCAAGGTCGTCGCGTACGACCGCCTCGCCGAGGGCCCGATCAGCGCCTACACGTCCTTCGACAACGTGCAGGTCGGCAAGACCCAGGGCGAGGCCCTGCTGGAGGCGCTGGGCGACAAGGCCGAGGACGGCCAGATCGTCATGATGAACGGCTCCATCACCGACCCGAACGCCGCCATGTTCAAGGAGGGCGCGCACTCCGTCCTCGACGGCAAGGTGAAGGTCGGCAAGGAGTTCGACACCAAGGAGTGGTCGCCGGACAACGCCAACGCCAACATGGAGGCGGCGATCTCGGCGATCGGCAAGGACAAGATCGTCGGCGTCTACTCCGCCAACGACGGCATGGCGGGCGGCATCATCACCGCCCTGAAGGCCGCGGGCATCGACGTCCCCGTCACCGGCCAGGACGCCGAACTCGCCGCCGTGCAGCGCATCGTCGCCGGTGAGCAGTTCATGAGCGTCTACAAGCCGTACGCCCCCGAGGCCGAGGCCGCCGCGTCGATGGCCGTCGCGCTCGCCAAGGGCGAGGACCTCGGCTCCATCGCCCAGGACAAGGTCGACAGCGACAGCGCCAAGGCGATCCCGTCCGTGCTGGTCGACGTCACCTCGCTGACGCAGGAGAACATCAACGACACCGTCATCAAGGACGGCGTCTACACGGCCGACGAGATCTGCACCAGCAAGTACAAGGCCGCCTGCGACAAGCTCGGCGTCAAGTAACACCAGCCGCCGCGCCGTCCGCCCCGGGCCGGTACGGGAATCCCCGCAGGGTTCCCGTACCAGGCCCGTCAGGGGCCGGGTATCCGGCCGGTACGGGAGTTCCCGCAGGACTCCCGTCCCCGGCCGCCGTACCGCCCCGGGACGGCCGCGGCGCCCCAGGCTCCTTCCGGCGCCCCGCGTCACACAGCCCCGCAAGCTACCCGCGGGGCGCCGGACGGAACATCCCCCCTCTTTCTCTCTGCACAACCTCCCGCCGGGTCAGGCGGCGAAGGAGATGGTTCACGTGTCCGCTACGCCCGTGCTGGCGTTGCGCGGGGTCTCCAAGCGGTTCGGTGCCGTCCAGGCGCTCACCGACGTCGAGCTTGAGGTCCACGCCGGTGAAGTGGTCGCCCTGGTGGGCGACAACGGAGCCGGAAAGTCCACGCTGGTCAAGACGATCGCCGGCGTGCACCCCATCGATGAGGGCGTCATCGAATGGGAAGGCAAGGCCGTATCGATCAACAGGCCGCACGACGCCCAGGCCCTGGGCATCGCGACCGTCTACCAGGACCTCGCGCTGTGCGACAACATCGACGTCGTGGGCAACCTCTTCCTCGGCCGTGAGCTGAGGAGGTTCGGCGTCCTCGACGAGATCGAGATGGAGCGCCGCGCCCGCGAACTGCTCCAGACGCTCTCCATCCGCATCCCCAGCGTGCGCATCCCGATCGCCTCGCTCTCCGGCGGTCAGCGCCAGACCGTGGCCATCGCCCGCTCCATGCTCGGCGAGCCCAAGCTGGTGATCCTCGACGAGCCCACCGCCGCCCTCGGCGTCGAGCAGACCGCCCAGGTCCTCGACCTCGTCGAACGGCTGCGCGAGCGCAACCACGCGGTCATCCTCATCAGCCACAACATGGCCGACGTGAAGGCCGTCGCGGACAAGGTGGCCGTGCTCCGCCTCGGCCAGAACAACGGCGTCTTCGAGGTCAACACGACCTCGCAGGAGGAGATCATCTCCGCCATCACCGGCGCCACCGACAACGCCGTGACCCGCCGTGCGGCGCGCACGAACGGGGAGGTCTCCAAGTGAGCACCGACAACACCTCCACCAACCTGGCCAAGGACGACCACGCGGTCGACAACCCCGAGGCCGCCGCCGCCGCGGTCACCGCCGTCGACCCGCGCCTGCTGGTCCGCGAACAGGGCCTGGCGGGCTACGTCGGCGAGTTCAAGCGGCGGATGAAGGTCGGTGAGCTGGGCTCCCTCCCGGTCGTTCTCGGCCTGGTCATCATCTGTGCCGTCTTCCAGAGCCTGAACTCGGCGTTCCTGTCCGCGCAGAACATCAGCGACATCACCGTCACGATGGTCGGCACCGGCATGATCTCCGTCGGCATCGTCTTCGTGCTGCTGCTCGGCGAGATCGACCTGTCGGTGGCCTCGGTCTCCGGCGCGGCCAGCGCCATCGCGGCCGTCCTGGCGGTCAACCAGGGGCTGCCCGAGTGGCTGGCCGTGGTCATCGCCGTCGCGGCGGGCGCCGCCATCGGCGCGATCCACGGCTTCTTCTTCGCGGTCCTGGGCGCGCCCGCCTTCGCGGTCACCCTCGCCGGTCTGCTGTTCTGGCTGGGCTTCATGCTCCAGACCCTCGGCGAGAACGGCACCATCAACCTGGACAGCGACGGCCTCATCGGCCAGCTGACCACGTACTTCTTCACGGACATCGCCGCCGCCTACGTGCTGGCCACGGTGGTGACCGCGGTCTTCTTCGTCACCTCGTTCCTCGGCAACCGCCGTCGCGAGGCCGTGGGCGTGCCCTCCCGGCCGCTCAACGACACCATCCTGCGCACGGCGCTGCTCGCGGTGGTCTCGTTCGCCGCGGCCTACATGTACAACCAGTACAAGGGCCTGCCGCTGGCCACCGTGATCTTCCTGGTGTTCCTGATCGCGACGGACTTCCTGCTGCGCCGCACCACCTACGGCCGCAAGGTGTTCGCCCTCGGTGGCAGCGTCGAGGCGTCCCGTCGCGCCGGTATCAACGTCACCGCGGTCCGGATCTCGGTGTTCGCGATCTCCGGCGGCTTCGCGGCGATGGGCGGCCTCTTCCTGGCCTCAAAGATCGCCTCCGCCAACCAGAGCGCCGGCACCGGCGACCTGCTGATGAACGCGATCGCCGCGGCCGTCATCGGCGGCACCAGCCTCTTCGGCGGCCGGGGCCGCACCTGGAACGCCCTGCTCGGTGTGCTGGTGATCGTCTCCATCCAGTACGGCCTCCAGCTGGAGTCCATCGCCGAGCCGGTCAAGTACATGATCACCGCGGGCGTCCTGCTCACCACGGTCGTCATCGACTCCGTGACCCGCAAGACCCAGCGGACGGCGGGCCGCGCCTGACCTCCGCTCCGCACGACCCCGTGCCCGGCGCCAACGGCGGCGCCGGGCACGGTCGTGTCGTACGGCCGTCCGGAGCCGTACGGCCGTCCGGAGCCGTACGGGCGGACGCGTGACGTACGACGCACCACCTGCGGTACGCCGACGCGACCGGAACATTAGACTCGACAGGCCCGGCAACAGCTCGATCAGCTCTACTGCAAGGAGGCACGGGTGCCGCTGCTGACCCGCATCAGGGGACCGCGCGATCTGGACCGGCTCACCCCCGAGGAGCTGGACCAGCTGGCCGAGGAGATCCGCACCTTCCTCGTCGACTCGGTCTCGAAGACCGGCGGCCACCTCGGACCCAACCTGGGCGTGGTCGAGCTGACCATCGCCCTGCACCGGGTCTTCGACTCCCCGGCCGACCGGGTGCTCTGGGACACCGGCCACCAGGCCTACGTCCACAAGCTGCTCACCGGCCGCCAGGACTTCTCGAAGCTGCGCACCAAGGGCGGCCTGTCCGGCTACCCCTCGCGCGCCGAGTCCGAGCACGACGTCATCGAGAACAGCCACGCCTCCACGGTGCTCGGCTGGGCCGACGGCCTCGCCAAGGCCAACCAGCTCCTGGAACGCGACCAGCACGTGGTCGCCGTCATCGGCGACGGCGCCCTCACCGGCGGGATGGCCTGGGAGGCGCTGAACAACATCGCCGAGGCCAAGGACCGCCCGCTGGTCATCGTCGTCAACGACAACGAGCGCTCCTACGCGCCCACCATCGGCGGCCTCGCCAACCACCTGGCGACCCTGCGCACCACCGACGGCTACGAGCGCTTCCTGGCCCGCACCAAGGAACTCCTGGACCGCACCCCCGTCGTCGGCAAGCCGCTCTACGAGACCCTGCACGGCGCCAAGAAGGGCCTGAAGGACTTCATCGCCCCGCAGGGCATGTTCGAGGACCTCGGCCTGAAGTACGTCGGCCCCATCGACGGCCACGACATAGAGGCCCTGGAGTCCGCCCTGGCCCGCGCCAAGCGGTTCAACGGCCCCGTCATCGTGCACTGCCTCACCGAGAAGGGCCGCGGCTACGAGCCCGCCGAGCAGGACGAGGCCGACCGCTTCCACGGCATCGGCCCCATCCACCCGGACACCGGCCTGCCCATCAAGGCCGCCGCCGCGAGCTGGACGTCCGTCTTCGGCGACGAGATGGTCAGGCTCGGCCGTGAACGCCAGGACATCGTCGCCATCACGGCCGCGATGCTCCAGCCGGTCGGCCTGAAGAAGTTCGCCGACGCGTTCCCCGACCGCATCTACGACGTCGGCATCGCCGAACAGCACGCGGCGGTCTCCGCGGCGGGCCTGGCCACGGGCGGCCTGCACCCCGTCTTCGCCGTCTACGCCACTTTCCTGAACCGCGCCTTCGACCAGGTCCTCATGGACGTCGCCCTGCACCGGTGCGGGGTCACCTTCGTCCTGGACCGGGCCGGGGTCACCGGTGACGACGGCGCCTCGCACAACGGCATGTGGGACATGTCGATGCTCCAGGTCGTCCCCGGCCTCAGCATCGCCGCCCCCCGCGACGCCGAGCAGTTGCGCGCCCAGCTCCGCGAGGCCGTCGAGGTCGAGGACGCGCCGACCGTGGTCCGCTACTCCAAGGGCGTCGTCGGCCCCGCCGTCCCCGCCGTACGCCGCGTCGGCGGCATGGACGTGCTGCGCGAGCCGGGCACCGACCGCCCGGACGTCCTCCTGGTCTCCGTGGGCGCCCTCGCCCCGATGTGCCTGGAGATCGCGTCCCTCCTCGACAAGCAGGGCATCTCCACGACCGTCGTCGACCCGCGCTGGGTCAAGCCGGTCGACGAGGCCATGGCCCCGCTCGCGGAACGCCACCGCGTCGTCGTCACCGTCGAGGACAACTCCCGCGTCGGCGGCGTCGGTTCCGCGGTCTCGCAGTCCCTGCGGGACGCGGGCGTCGACGTCCCGCTCCGCGACTTCGGCATCCCGCCCCGCTTCCTCGACCACGCCTCCCGCGCCCAGGTCATGACGGAGATCGGCCTCACGGCCCCCGACATCGCCCGTCAGGTCACGGGCCTGGTCTCGAAACTGGACGGCCTCCCCCAGTCTCGGCTGCGCTCAAACGGGGGGACCCCCACCGACCGCACGGCGGCGGACGAGGTGGAGGCGGCGAGGGACTAGAGGAGCGTGCGGGCGACGCCCTTGAGGGGGCGCGGGGAACTGCGCGACAAGCCACCACGGCGCCGCGCCTGCGGAACTCACCCGCACCGCCCCGGCACGTGGCCGGTCACCGCGGCACCGTCCGCGGACCGGCCACCTCCGCCCCCAGCCCCGCCACCCGCCGCCGCAACTCCCGGTCCGCCGTCACCACCAGGCACCGCCGTTCACCCGCTCGGGCGACCAGCTCCACCATGTGGTCGTCGCCGCTGCCCGGCGCGGACTCGACCCGCACGCCGGGCGCGGACTCCACCCCCCGTGCCGCGCCCTCCACCACGAGGACGATCTCCACGGCCCCCGCGTGACCGGGCAGACCCTCCGTGGCCAGCCGGTCCCGCAGCCGTTCCGCGGCCCCGCGCCGGTCCCGCCACCACCCGTCGGGCACCGACCCGACGACGTTCGCGGCGTCGACGATCACCAGCAGCGGGTCACTCATGGCACCCAGGGTCGCACGGACCCGGGGAGCGGACGCCCTCCGGTACCCGATTACAGTGGGCCACGTGTCAAAGGTCCGCACAGTGAACGGCGGCTGGCTGATACGGGGCCGCGACGGCCGGATCGCCGCCTACGCCCCCGGCGACGACGCGGTGTGGTGCCGGGCGGAACAGCGCCCCGGCGGCTCCGTCCTGCCCGCGCGCAGGACGGGCGGTGACCAGCGGCTGCACCCGGGGTTCGCGGTCGGTCAGGGCGCCGACGGCTACGCCCACCTGGTGGCCTGGCGGCCCACCCGGGACGGTGAGTCCGGTCTGGTGCACTCCACCCACTTCCGTGGCCACCTCGCCGCCCTCGACTGGCTGCCGATCGGCCACCCCAACCGGCGCGGCGACCGCACCGGCCACCCCGCCGTGGCCGTCGACTCCGCGGGACGCGCGTACGTCTTCGTCCGCAACCGCGGCCTGGGCGTGCACACCGTCAACCAGAAGGCCCGTGGCGGCTGGAACGCCTGGCACGACCTCAAGGGCTCCAGGGTGGACGAGGAACTCGTCGCCGTCACCGGGGAGTCGGGCTTCGTCGAGGTGTACGCCACCAGCCCGGCGGGCGTCCTGCGCTGGGTCCAGGAGGAGCCCGGCGCCCGCCCCGTCGCCGCCGACCCGCTGCCGGTGCGGGCGGTGCCGGGCACGCTGAGCGCGCTGCCCACCTCCAAGGAGGCCACCACCCTGTTCTACGTCGACCAGGACGGCACCCTGCACGCCTGGCGGCCGGGCGGTGACCCGGTTCCGCTGGCCCCGGCCGCGGGGCCCGGCCCGGTGGCCGCCGTGCGCTGTTCCCTGGACGGCCACGACTGCACGCTGCTGGCCCAGCGCTCCGCCTCCGGGCGCGTCGCCTTCGCCGCGTACCCGACGGAACGGGAGTCGGCGGGCCTGTGGTGGACGGAGTCGGGCCCGCAGCTCCCCGTGGACACCCGCGTCGACCTCACGGAGGACGCCGAGGGCCGTGTCGTCGCCGCGACGATGACCCCGGACGGGGTGCTGCGCCTGACCCGCCAGAAGGACGAGCCGGGGCTGGCGCTGGCGGCCTGGCGGGAGGTCTGACGGGGGTTCGCCTCGGGCACGGGGCGGGTGTGTCTCCGGCCCGTCCGGCGTGGGAGGACGAGGCCGTGCAGGCCGGTACGAGGGTCCGGGGGCGGAGCCCCCGGGACCCCGACGCCGGTGCCCCGCACACCGACAGGCGTACGGGGCACCGGCGAACCCGGCGGAGCTACCGCGGGACGCTCGCCACGCCCGGCTCCAGGAACCGCTTGCCGTTCACCCGCTCGGCGACGCCCTCGCGGTCCAGGTACGGCGTGATGCCGCCCAGGTGGAAGGGCCAGCCCGCGCCGGTGATCAGGCACAGGTCGATGTCCTGGGCCTCGGCGACGACGCCCTCGTCGAGCATGAGCCCGATCTCCTGCGCCACCGCGTCCAGCACGCGCGCCCGCGTCTGCTCCTCGGTGAGGACGGTGTCGCCCTGCTTCAGCAGCGCGGCGACCTCCGGGTCCAGCTCGGGCTTGCCGCTGTCGTAGACGTAGAAGCCGCGCTTGCCCGCCTCGACGACCGCCTTCAGGTTCGGGGAGACCGTGAAGCGGTCCGGGAACGCCCGGTTGAGCGTCTCGGAGACGTGCAGGCCGATCGCCGGACCGACCAGCTCCAGCAGGACCAGCGGGGACATCGGCAGGCCCAGCGGCTCGACGGCCTTCTCCGCGACCTCGACCGGCGTGCCCTCGTCGATGACGTTCTGGATCTCGCCCATGAAGCGGGTCAGGATGCGGTTGACGACGAACGCCGGGGCGTCCTTCACCAGCACCGCGGTCTTCTTCAGCTTCTTGGCGACCGCGAACGCGGTCGCCAGGGACGCGTCGTCGGTCTGCTCGCCGCGGACGATCTCCAGGAGCGGCAGGATCGCGACGGGGTTGAAGAAGTGGAAGCCGACGACCCGCTCGGGGTGCTTCAGCTTCGACGCCATCTCCGACACCGACAGCGAGGAGGTGTTCGTCGCGAGGATCGCGTGCGCCGGGGCGACCGCCTCGACCTCCGCGAACACCTGCTGCTTGACGCCCATCTCCTCGAACACGGCCTCGATGACGAAGTCCGCGTCCGCGAAGCCCTCGGCCTTGTCCAGGACGCCGGTCACCAGCGCCTTGAGGCGGTTCGCCTTGTCCTGGTTGATCCGGCCCTTGCCGAGCAGCTTGTCGATCTCGGCGTGGACGTAGCCCACGCCCTTGTCGATGCGCTCCTGGTCGATGTCCGTGAGGACGACCGGCACCTCAAGGCGGCGCAGGAAGAGCAGGGCGAGCTGGGAGGCCATCAGGCCGGCGCCGACCACGCCGACCTTGGTGACCGGGCGGGCGAGGTTCTTGTCCGGGGCGCCCGCGGGACGCTTGCCGCGCTTCTGCACCAGGTTGAACGCGTAGATGCCGGCGCGCAGTTCACCGCCCATGATGAGGTCGGCCAGCGCCTGGTCCTCGGCGTCGAAGCCCGCCTGGAGGTCGCCGTCCTTGGCGGCGGCGATGATGTCCAGGGCGCGGTAGGCGGCCGGGGCGGCGCCGTGCACCTTGCCGTCGGCGATGAAGCGGCCGGTGGCGACGGCCTGGTCCCAGGCCTCACCGCGGTCGATGACCGGGCGCTCGACCTTGGTGTCGCCCTTGAGGACGCTCGCGGTCCACAGCAGCGACTGCTCCAGGAAGTCGGCGCCCTCGAAGATCGCGTCGGCGATGCCGAGGGCGAAGACCTGCTCGCCCTTGAGCTGCTTGTTCTGGTTGAGGCTGTTCTCGATGACGACCTTGACGGCGTTCTCGGGGCCGATCAGGTTCGGCAGCAGCGTGCAGCCGCCCCAGCCGGGCACCAGGCCGAGGAAGACCTCGGGCAGCGAGAACGCGGGCACCGACTTGGACACCGTGCGGTAGGTGCAGTGCAGGCCGACCTCGACGCCGCCGCCCATCGCCGCGCCGTTGTAGTACGCGAACGTCGGTACGGCGAGGGAGGCGAGGCGCTTGAAGACCTCGTGGCCGCCCTTGCCGATGGCGAGCGCGTCCTCGTGCCTCTTCAGCAGCTCGACGCCCTTGAGGTCGGCGCCGACGGCGAAGATGAACGGCTTGCCGGTGACGCCGACGCCGACGATGTCGCCGTCCGCGGCCTCCTTCTCGACCTGGTCGACGGCGGCGTTGAGGTTCGCCAGCGACTGGGGGCCGAAGGTGGTCGGCTTGGTGTGGTCGAACCCGTTGTCCAGGGTGATCAGCGCGAACTTCCCGGCGCCGTACGGCAGGTCGAAGTGGCGTACGTGCGCCGCGGTGACGACCTCGTCCGGGAACAGCTCGGCCGCGCCCTTCAAAAGCTCAGCGGTGGTGCTCACTTGCTGCCTCCGGCGTTTTCGAAGTGCGGGTTCTCCCAGATGACGGTCGCGCCCATGCCGAAGCCGACGCACATGGTGGTCAGGCCGTAGCGGACGTGCGGCTGCGCCTCGAACTGGCGGGCCAGCTGGGTCATCAGCCGGACGCCGGAGGAGGCCAGCGGGTGGCCGAAGGCGATGGCGCCGCCGTACTGGTTGACGCGCGCGTCGTCGTCGGCGATGCCGTAGTGGTCGAGGAAGGCGAGCACCTGCACGGCGAACGCCTCGTTGATCTCGAAGAGGCCGATCTCGGAGATGTCCAGGCCCGCCTTGGCGAGGGCCTTCTCGGTGGCCGGGATCGGGCCGTAGCCCATGACCTCGGGCTCGACGCCCGCGAAGGCGTAGGAGACGAGGCGCATCTTGACGGGGAGGCCGTTCTCCCGGGCGAAGTCCTGGCTGGCGATGACGGAGGCGGTGGCGCCGTCGTTGAGACCGGCGGCGTTGCCCGCGGTGACCCGGCCGTGGACGCGGAACGGCGTCTTCAGCCCGGCCAGGTTCTCCAGGGTCGTCCCCGGGCGCATCGGCTCGTCGGCGGTGACCAGGCCCCAGCCGGTCTCCCCGGCCTCCGCGTTGGTACGGCGCACCGAGATCGGCACCAGGTCGGCCTGGATGTCGCCGTTGGCGTACGCCTTGGCGGCCTTCTCCTGCGAGCGCACGGCGTACTCGTCGGCGCGCAGCTTGGTGATGTGCGGGTAGCGGTCGTGCAGGTTCTCGGCGGTCATGCCCATGAACAGGGCGGACTCGTCGACCAGCTTCTCGCTGACGAACCGCGGGTTGGGGTCGACGCCCTCGCCCATCGGGTGGCGGCCCATGTGCTCGACACCGCCCGCGATGACGGCGTCGTAGGCGCCGAAGGCGATGGAACCGGCCGTGGTCGTGACGGCCGTCAGGGCGCCCGCGCACATCCGGTCGATGGAGTAGCCGGGGACGGACTGCGGCAGCCCGGCGAGGATGCCCGCGGTGCGGCCGATGGTCAGGCCCTGGTCACCGATCTGGGTGGTCGCGGCGATGGCGACCTCGTCGATCTTCTTGGGGTCGAGGCCGGGGTTGCGGCGCAGCAGCTCCCGGATCGCCTTCACGACCAGGTCGTCGGCGCGGGTCTCGTGGTAGATGCCCTTCGGGCCCGCCTTGCCGAACGGGGTGCGGACGCCGTCGACGAAGACGACGTCCCTGACGGTACGAGGCACGATGGCTCTCCTCCAGGATGCGGGACGGCACTGCTGCGATGCGCTGAGCGCGCGCTCAGGCCCCATGCTACTTGTGGGTAATGTAGCTGCCCAGTCCCCCCGCCCTTAGCGGTGAACATCACACTTTCGGCGGAGCCGTCGACCCCCTGGGCGTCAGGGCCGGGGTCGGCACCGGGTGGGAACCCGGCCCTTCGAGCGGTGCATGTTGCGTACCCGGCCGAGGAGGCGCCCGTCGAGTGAGACCTCGGCGGCGGTGTCGAGGCCGTCGAAGACCAGGTCGGTCCGCTCGTGCCCGGCACCGGCCCGCAGCCGCCGCTCGTACGTCCACTCCAGGCGCCCGACCCACGCCACCTCGGTCTCGTTGGCGCCGAGGAACGGGTCCGGGATCAGCCCCGCCGCCAGCAGGTCGGTGTGCACGCAGCCCGGCACCGCATCGTGCTCGCGGTGACCTGGGTGCAGCGGCGCCTCGTCCCCGACGACAAGGTGGACCTCACACGACGCGCCGCGCGGTGGCCCGCACCCTCGTGTACCTGTCCCTGATCGGCGCGACCGTCGTCGTGCTGCTCCCGCTGACGGCCGTCCTGCTGACCTCGCTGAAGTCGGAGCGGGAGATGGCGTCCGGCAGCGACGCGCTGGCGCCCCCCGACGACCCGCTCGACTTCGACAACTACGTCACGGCCTTCCAGGACGGCGAGATGCTGCGGGCGTTCGCCAACACCGCCGTCATCCTGGCCGTCGCCATCGGCGGAACGGTCCTCATCGGCTCGATGACGGCGTACACCATCGACCGGTTCACCTTCCGCTTCCGGAAGCTGGTGGTCGCGCTCTTCCTGGTCGCCGCCCTGGTCCCAGGTGTCACCACCCAGGTCGCCACGTTCCAGATCGTCAACAGCCTCGGCATGTTCGACAGCCTCTGGGCGCCGATCGTGCTCTACACGGGCACGGACATCGTCTCGATCTACATCTTCCTCCCGTTCGTCCGGTCGATCCCGGTCTCCCTGGACGAGGCGGGGCGACGCGATGACGGCCGCCGCGCTCACCCGGCCTGCGTGGCCAGCGCCTTCACCAGCACCGGCGTCACCAGCTCCACCTGCCAGGGCCGGGCCCCGTAGCCGGTGAGGGCGGCGCCGACCGACTCGGCCGTGGCCTCCGCCGGGGGCTCCCAGCACACCCGGCGCACGGTGTCCGGCGTGATCAGGTTCTCCTGCGGCATGTTGATCCGCTCGGCCAGCGCGGAGACCCCGGCGCGCGCCGCGGAGAGCCGGGCCGCGGCGGCCGGGTCCTTGTCGGCCCAGGCGCGCGGCGGCGGAGGCCCCGTCACCGGCTGGCCCGGCTGCGGCAGCTGCGCCTCGGACAGCGCCTTGGCACGGTCCACCGCGGCCTGCCACTGCTCCAGCTGACGGCGCCCGGTGCGCGGGCCGAAACCGTTCAGCGCGCCGAGCGCCTGCGCGCTGGACGGCAGCGCGAGCGCGGCCTCCACGATGGCCGCGTCCGACAGCACCTTGCCGGGGGAGATGTCCCGGCGCTGCGCGATCCGGTCCCGGGTCTGCCACAGCTCTCGCACCACGGCGAGCTGTCGGCGTCGGCGCACCTTGTGCATTCCGGAGGTGCGCCGCCAGGGGTCCTTGCGGGGCTCGGGCGGCGGGGCCGAGGCGATCGCGTCGAACTCCTGCCGGGCCCACTCCAGCTTGCCCTGCCGGTCCAGCTCCTTCTCCAGCGCGTCCCGCAGGTCGACGAGGAGTTCCACGTCGAGGGCGGCGTAGCGCAGCCAGGGCTCGGGCAGCGGGCGGGTGGACCAGTCGACGGCGGAGTGCCCCTTCTCCAGGACGAAGCCCAGGACGCCCTCCACCATCGCGCCGAGCCCGACCCGCGGGAACCCGGCGAGCCGTCCGGCCAGCTCGGTGTCGAACAGCTGGCTGGGGGTCATGCCTATCTCGCGCAGGCACGGCAGATCCTGGGTGGCGGCGTGCAGCACCCACTCGACACCGCCGAGCGCCTCGCCGAGCCCCGACAGGTCGGGACAGGCCACCGGGTCGACCAGCGCGGTCCCCGCGCCCTGGCGGCGCAGCTGCACCAGATAGGCGCGCTGGCCGTAGCGGTACCCGGAGGCGCGCTCGGCGTCGACGGCGACGGGACCGGAGCCGGCGGCGAAGGCGGCGACGACCCGCGCGAGGGCTTCCTCGTCCGCGACCACCGGCGGAATGCCCTCGCGGGGTTCCAGCAGCGGGATCGGCGCCTTGGTCTCCGCAGATCCGCCGTCGTCCGGAGGGGCGCCCCCGGTGGTTCGCAGTGAAGTGTCTGCTGCGGTCTCTTGGGCGTCGGTCACCCGTCAAGGGTATCCGGATGTTCGACCCCCTGACCTGCGCGTTCCGGCCATTGGGTGGCTGACCTGCCGAAACGCTGCCGGAATCCATGATCGGCCCGGTCGGGGCGGCGGCGGTCACGGGACCGGACCCTTCCGTTGCTCTCCGCAAACCGGTGGTTCGTGGTCGCGGGGCTGGTGGGCCGGGGGGCGCGGGTGGCCGGCCGGTGGGGGCGTGGCTGGAACAGGGTCCCTGGGGCGGCTGGGGCGGCTGGGGCGGCTGGGGCGCTGGGGCGGCTGGGGCCGATCCGGGACACGGGCGCGCCCGTCGACGGTTCGGGTCCCGTCGGCGGGCGCGGTGGGCGGGGGGCGTGGGGGTCAGTGGATGATGCCGGTGCGCAGGGCGACCGCCACCATTCCGGCGCGGTCGCCGGTGCCGAGCTTGCGGGCGATCCGGGCGAGGTGGCTCTTGACGGTCAGGGCGGACAGGCCCATCGAGACGCCGATGGCCTTGTTGGACTGGCCCTCGGCCACCAGTCGCAGCACCTCGACCTCACGGCCGGACAGCTCGCGGTACCCGCCGGGGTGGCTCGGGGCCCCCGGAGGGCGGCGGTGCAGCCGGGCGGCGGCGGCACCGATCGGGGCGGCGCCGGGACGGGTGGGCAGGCCGATGTTGGTGCGGGTGCCGGTGACGACGTACCCCTTCACCCCGCCCGCCAGGGCGTTGCGGACGGCGCCGATGTCGTCGGCGGCGGAGAGCGCGAGGCCGTTGGGCCAGCCCGCGGCGCGGGTCTCGGAGAGCAGGGTGAGGCCGGAGCCGTCCGGCAGGTGGACGTCGGCGACGCAGATGTCGCGCGGGTTGCCGACGCGGGGGCGGGCCTCGGCGATGGACGAGGCCTCGATGACATCGCGCACGCCGAGCGCCCACAGGTGGCGGGTGACGGTGGAGCGGACACGCGGATCGGCGACGACCACCATGGCGGTCGGCTTGTTCGGACGGTAGGCGACCAGGCTTGCGGGCTGCTCGAGAAGAACGGACACCAGGCCTCCTGGAGTGCGGGAAGTGCGGGGACGGGTCGGCTCGTGGGGATGGAGCCGGGACGAACCGTGCTTTCAAGGTCACAGTCGTCTTCGGCACCAACCGCGTCCGCCTTTAGGAAATGATCACGATCTGGTGAGTAACAATCCGTGCAATTCGGACACGCGATCGATCATCCGAAGGTCGAGTCGGATCGTTCACGCTCACGTGGGTGTCGATACGTGTCAAAAAGTGGTCGTGTCGACAAAGCGTGCCGACCGAAAGGAGGTCGAGCGTGAGCAACGGAGCTCAGTGTGACTGCGGCCCCCGGCGCTGCGGCAGCGTCACCACCGACGCGTCCCCCGGGCCGGCCGGGGGCAGCCCCGCGACCTGGGCCAGCAGGTCGCACCAGGACGCCAGGTGCGCCGCCGTGTCCGGCACCCCGCCCAGGCCCTCCCGCGGCGTCCAGGACGCCCGGATCTCGATCTGGGAGGCGGCCGGGCGCTCGGACAGCCCGCCGAAGTAGTGCGAACTCGCGCGTGTGACGGTGCCGCTCGGTTCGCCGCACGCCAGCCCGCGCGCCTGCAGCGCCCCGGTCAGCCACGACCAGCACACCTCGGGCAGCAGCGGGTCCGCGGCCATCTCCGGCTCCAGCTCCGCCCGCACCAGCGTCACCAGCCGGAAGGCGCCCCGCCAGGCGTCGTGCCCGGCCGGGTCGTGCAGCAACACGAGCCGGCCGTCGGCGAGATCCTGCTCGCCGTCGACGACCGTGGCCTCCAGCGCGTAGGCGAAGGGCGCGAGCCGCTGTGGCGCGCGGGTGGCCTCCACCTCCACCTGCGGGCGCAGCCGCGCCGAGCGCAGCGCGTCGACGGCGGCGGCGAAGGCCGCCGGAACCGTCTCGCCCGCGCTGCCGTCGTTGTCCCCGTTCCCCTTGTCATGCCCCCTGGATTCGCCCATTCCGCCAGCGCCGTCCGACAGTCGTCCCTGAGCCGCAGCCATGCGGGGAAGATTAAGCGGAACGCGGGCCGAGCGCAGGGAGGACACCCCGCCCGGACCCGTGCCTCACGCGCCCCGGCGCCGTGCGAGACTCTTTCCCGTGAGTGCCAAGGGAAGCCCGACGGGCAAGCAGCCGACAGCCACGTACGACTCCGCCTTCCTGAAGGCGTGCAGGCGCGAGCCCGTGCCGCACACCCCGGTGTGGTTCATGCGGCAGGCCGGGCGCTCCCTTCCCGAGTACCGCAAGGTCCGCGAGGGCGTCCCCATGCTGGAGTCCTGCATGAGGCCCGACCTGGTCACCGAGATCACCCTCCAGCCGGTGCGCAGGCACGGCGTGGACGCCGCGATCTACTTCAGCGACATCGTCGTCCCGCTCAAGGCCATCGGCCTCGACCTCGACATCAAGCCCGGCGTCGGCCCCGTCGTCGAGCGCCCCATCCGCACCCGCGCCGACCTCGCCCGGCTCCGCGACCTCACCCCCGAGGACGTCTCCTACGTCACCGAGGCGATCGGCCTGCTCACGGCCGAGCTGGGGGAGACCCCGCTCATCGGCTTCGCGGGCGCCCCGTTCACCCTGGCGAGCTACCTCGTCGAGGGCGGGCCGTCCCGCAACCACGAGCACACCAAGGCGCTCATGTACGGCGACCCGCAGCTGTGGGCCGACCTGCTCGACCGGCTCGCCGACATCACGGCCGCGTTCCTGCGGGTGCAGATCGAGGCGGGCGCCAGCGCCGTCCAGCTCTTCGACTCCTGGGTGGGCGCCCTCGCCCCCGCCGACTACCGGCGCTCGGTCATGCCCGCGTCCAGCAAGGTGTTCCGGGCGGTCGCGGAGTACGGCGTCCCGCGCATCCACTTCGGCGTCGGCACCGGCGAACTGCTTGGCCTGCTCGGCGAGGCGGGCGCGGACGTCGTCGGCGTCGACTGGCGGGTCCCGCTGGACGAGGCCGCCCGCCGCGTCGGCCCCGGCAGGGCGCTCCAGGGCAACCTGGACCCGGCCGTCCTGTTCGCCGGGCGCGAGGCGGTCGAGACCAAGACCCAGGAGGTGCTGGACGCGGCGGCGGGCCTGGAGGGCCACGTCTTCAACCTCGGCCACGGCGTCCTGCCGACCACCGATCCGGAGGCGCTCACCCGGCTCGTGGAGTACGTCCACACGCGGACGGCGCGCTGACGCTCACCAGGTGTGCCGGGGCCGGGCGTGCCTGCCGAACAGCAGGCCGCGCGGTTCCGGCGGCGGCGGGGTGCCCCGCCGCAGCGGCCAGGCGATGAGCATCCCGGCGAGGAAGCCGACGATGTGCGCCGCGTACGCCACGGTGCCCGCCTCCGAGACGCCCTCCCCGGAGGAGTACAGCGCCTGGAGCGCGAACCAGAACCCCAGCACCAGCCAGGCGGGCAGCCGCAGCGGCAGGAACACCAGGAACGGCACCAGCACCCACACCCTGGCCTTCGGGTACAGCACCAGATAGGCGCCCAGCACCCCGGCGATCGCCCCCGAGGCGCCGATCAGCGGCTCGGCGGAGCCGTCGTTGGACACCGCGAAGCCGTACGTCGCCGCGTAGCCGCAGACGCCGTAGAACAGCGCGAACGGCACATGGCCCATGCGGTCCTCGACGTTGTTGCCGAAGATCAGCAGGAAGAGCATGTTGCCCAGCAGGTGCAGCCAGCTGCCGTGCAGGAACAGCGCGGTGAGCACGCTCAGTTCGGGCGACTTGTCGTAGTCCGCCGGGCCGAGCAGACAGCCCGTGCCCTGCGGCCCCACGGCGACCTCGCCCGTCGGCACCAGCCGCGGCAGCTGGTGGTGTACCAGCTCGCGCGGGACCACGGCGTACTGGTCCAGGAACGCCTGGAGGTGGCAGAACTGCGCCAGGCTGCTGTCGCCCGCCACGGAGCCGGAGAGGCCGGGCATGAACAGGAACACGAAGACGCAGCCGCCGATCAGCGCGTACGTCACCCAGGGGGTGCGGCGCACGGGGTTCACGTCATGGACGGGGATGACCACACAGGAGTAGTGCCCCCGATGCGCCCCGCGAACCGGTGAACGCGGCCCTCCGTGCGCGCGTATGTCTCCGCGTACGCCGAGCCGACGACGACGTGACGACGACGTGAGGACACAGCCGATGAGCGACCGAGTGGTTCCCCCGATGCAGGCGCTGCCCGACGGCGAGGCCGAACTGGCCCTCGTGGTACGGCTGCCCTGGGAGGACGTGGCCCGGCTGGGCCAGGAGGCAGGGCGGCTCGCCGCGCAGATGCAGCGGCCGGTGACGCTGGACGAGGCGGTCAGCCACCGGCTCCGGTCGGCCCGGGTCACCGCCGCGCACGCCCGCCCCGGCACGACGGCGGGCGAACAGCCCGGCGCCGCACCGGGGAGCGGGTCGGTGGCGTCGCTGCCGAGGCTCAGCGGGTCGGCGTAACGGCCCCTCAGGCGCCCTCAGAAGCCCTCAGCGCCCCTCTGCCGCGCTCAGCCGCGCTCGGCGTCCCGGACCGCCTTCGACGCCTTGCGGGCCGCCACCAGGACCGGGTCCCAGACCGGGGAGAACGGTGGGGCGTAGCCCAGGTCCAGGGCGGTCATCTGGTCCACCGTCATCCCGGCGGTGAGGGCGACCGCGGCGATGTCGACGCGTTTGCCCGCGCCCTCGCGGCCGACGATCTGGACGCCGAGGAGGCGGCCGGTGCGGCGTTCCGCGAGCATCTTCACCGTCATGGGGGAGGCGTCGGGGTAGTAGCCCGCGCGGCTGGTGGACTCGATGGTGGCGGTGACGAACCGGAAGCCCGCGCGGTGGGCGTCCTTCTCACGCAGGCCGGTGCGGGCGATCTCCAGGTCGCAGACCTTGCTGACGGCGGTGCCGACCACGCCGGGGAAGGTGGCGTAGCCGCCGCCGACGTTGGTGCCGACGACCTGGCCGTGCTTGTTGGCGTGGGTGCCCAGGGCGATGTACCGCTCACGGCCGGAGACCAGGTCGAGCACCTCGACGCAGTCACCGCCCGCCCAGACGTTCTCCTGGCCGCGCACCCGCATCGCCCGGTCGGTCAGCAGTCCGCCGTGCTCGCCGAGCGGCAGTCCCGCCGCCGCGGCGAGGGAGGTCTCCGGACGGACGCCGATGCCGAGGACGACCACGTCCGCCGGGTACTCGGCGTCCGGGGTGACCACCGCGCGGACGTGCCCCCCGGCGTCGGTGCGCACCTCGGTGACCTCGGTGCCGTTGACCATGCGGATGCCGAGGCCCTCCATGGCCCGGTGCACCAGACGGCCCATGTCGGGGTCGAGCGTGGACATCGGCTCCCGGCCGCGGTTGACGACCGTCACCTCGTACCCGCGGTTGATGAGCGCCTCGGCCATCTCCACGCCGATGTACCCGGCGCCGACGACGACCGCCCGACGGCCACGCGCGCGTGCGAGGGTGTCCAGCAGCGCCCGCCCGTCGTCGAGGGTCTGCACCCCGTGCACCCCGGCGGCGTCCGCGCCGGGCAGGTCGGGGCGGACCGGCCGGGCGCCGGTGGCGATCACCAGGTGGTCGTACGGCGTCCAGGACTCCGCCCCGGAATCGACGTCACGCGCGCGTACCCGCTGCCCGGCCACGTCGATCTCCGTGACCTCGGTGCGCATCCGCAGGTCGATGCCGCGGGCGCGGTGCTCCTGAGGCGTACGGGCGATCAGCTCCTCGGCGTCGGTGACCTCGCCGCCCACCCAGTACGGGATGCCGCACGCCGAGTAGGAGGCGTAGTGGCCGCGCTCGAAGGCGACGATCTCCAGCTCCCCGGGGCCCCTGAGGCGGCGGGCCTGGGACGCCGCGGACATGCCCGCGGCGTCACCGCCGATCACGACCAGGCGGTTGCTGCGGTTCCCGGGGCTGGCGTCGTCCATACGAACACGCTACGGGCACCGCGCACTTCAGTCCCGTCCGGCCCCGTCCCCACCCCCGCTCCCGCCCTGGTCGGGGCGGGGCGCCGGGCGGGCCTGCGGCAGCGGGCCCAGTGCGGTCGCCGCCTGCGCGGGGGCCGGGCGGCGCGGCAGCCGGGGCCGTACGACCCGCAGCCACAGCAGCGCCAGCAGGGCCAGCGCCGCGGCGAACGGCAGCAGCGCGCCGATCGCGACCGCGAGCCAGCGCAGCATCGTCACGAACGCGTCCCAGCCGCCCGTGACGGCGTCCACGAACCCGGGGTCGTCGTCGTCCTCGGCCCGCTCCGGCACCGGGTTCCCGGACAGGGTGAGGGTGATGGTGGCCAGGCTCGTGCGGTCCTTCAGGGCGGCCCGCCGGGCGAGCAGGGACTCCAGGTCGGCCTGGCGGCCGGTGAGTTCACCCTCCAGGGTGACGACGTCGGCGAGCTTGGTCGCCTGGTCCATCAGCTCCCGGATCCGGGCGACGCTGGCCCGCTGCGTCCGGACGCGGCTGTCGACGTCCACCACCTCGTCGGTGACGTCCTGCGCCTTCGCCGTGCGTTCCAGGAGGGTGCCCGCGCCCTCCAGGTCGGTGAGGACGTCCTCGTAGGCGTCGGTGGGCACGCGCAGCACCACGCGGGTGTGTTCGCCGCCGTCCTCGTCGCGGGTGGTGGACTCGCTGCCGACGAAGCCGCCCGCCCCCTCGGCCGCCGCACGGGCCGCGTCGAGGGCCTTCGGTACGTCCTTCACCCGGACGGTGAGGGAGGCCGTGCGGATGACGTGGCTGGGGGTGAGCCTGGTCGGCGAGGCGTCCCGCGCCTTCGCGGCGCCGCCGTCCGCCGCGGCGCCCTCCTCGGCACCGGCCCTGGCGTCCGCCTGCTTGTCGGAGGCGCCCGAGCTTCCGTCGTCGGAGCCGCTGCATCCGGCGAGCGCCAGCGCCGAGGTCAGCAGGATCGCGGCCAAGGCCCGCACGGAACGCCGCCGTGCGGTGACTGGTGTGCGCATAAGGGTCCACCCCCGGGGTTCGTGGAACTGACGCTCCTTCGACGTGGGGGCGGGCCGGGACGTTGGACTTGTCCGGTCCCGATGCGGTCACGGTCGGGACTCGGCGGGGCCACATGGCCCTTGCGGTCACGGCCGGGAGCGCGCGGTGGGGCCAGATGGCCCTGGTGGAACCGTCAGTGGTGTCTGAGAGGGTGGACCCATGAGCGCAGCAGGAAGCGGAGCCATGGGCGTAGGAGCAACGGACAGCACACACGTCGTCGTCATCGGAGCCGGGATCGCCGGACTGGCCGCCGCCCACCAGGCCCTCGGCCACGGCGCGCGCGTCACCGTCCTGGAGTCGTCCGGCCGGGTCGGCGGCAAGCTGCTGCCCGGTGAGATCGCGGGCGTCCGCGTCGACCTCGGCGCCGAGTCGATGCTGGCCCGCCGCCCCGAGGCCGTCGCCCTCGCGCGCGAGACCGGCCTCGCCGACCGCCTCCAGGCCCCCGCCACCACCAGCGCCGCGCTCTGGACCCGCGGCGCCCTGCGCCCCATGCCCAAGGGCCACGTCATGGGCGTCCCCGGCAGCGCCGCCGCGCTCAGCGGCGTGCTGTCCGACGAGGGCCTCGCGCGCGTCGAGCGCGACGCCGACCTGCCCCGCACCGAGGTCGGCGACGACGTGGCGGTGGGGGAGTACGTGGCGGCCCGGCTCGGCCGCGAGGTCGTCGACCGGCTGGTGGAACCCCTGCTCGGCGGCGTCTACGCGGGCGACGCGTACCGCATCTCGATGCGCGCGGCCGTCCCCCAGCTCTTCGAGGCCGCCCGCACGCACGACTCGCTCACCGAGGCGGTCCGCGACCTCCAGGCCAGGACGGCCACGGCCGCCGCCGCGCCGTCAGGGCCGGTGTTCATGGGCATCGAGGGCGGCGTCGGCAGCCTGCCGCCGGCGGTCGCGGAGTCCGTCCGCGCGCGCGGCGGCGAGGTCCACACGGACACCCCGGTGACCGGGCTGCGCCGGGACGCCGACGGCGGCTGGCGGATCACCGCCGGGGACCGGGTGCTGCGCGCGGACGCCGTGGTCGTCGCCGTGCCCGCCCGCGCCGCCGCCGACCTGCTGCGCGCCGAGGCTCCCGCGGCGGCGGCCGAACTGGCCGCCGTGGAGTACGCGTCGATGGCGCTGGTCACCCTCGCCTACCGGCGCGCCGACGCCGAGACGCTCCCCGAGGGCAGCGGCTTCCTCGTCCCGCCGGTCGACGGACACACCATCAAGGCGTCCACCTTCGCCTCCCGCAAGTGGGGCTGGATCGCCGAGGACGACCCCGACGTGGTCGTCCTGCGCACCTCCCTCGGGCGGTACGGCGAGACGGAGATCCTCCGGCGCGACGACGCCGACCTGGTCGCCGTCTCCCGCGCCGACCTGCGCGCGGCGACCGGTCTGGACGCCGCCCCCGTCGCCACCCGCGTCACCCGCTGGGACGACGGCCTGCCGCAGTACGTCGTGGGCCACCACGCGCGCGTGGCCCGCGTCCGCGAGCACCTCGGCAAGCTCCCCGGCCTCGCCGTCTGCGGCGCCGCCTACGACGGCGTCGGCATCCCCGCCTGTATCGCAGGCGCCCGCACCGCCGCCGACCGCGCCCTCGGCGACCCGCGCGGCGTGGAGCAAGTCACCGCCCACCCGGTGCCCCGCGCGCAGGGTGGAACAGGAGAATAGGAAGCATGAGCGACGAAGCCCCCACCACCGCCACCGGCCGCATCCCCAACAAGGGCAAGCTGGCCAAGGACCTCAACGAGGTCATCCGCTACACCCTGTGGTCCGTCTTCCGGCTGAAGGACGTCCTCCCCGAGGACCGCGCGGGCTACGCCGACGAGGTCCAGGAGCTGTTCGACCAGCTCGCCGCCAAGGACGTCACCGTCCGCGGCACCTACGACGTCTCCGGGCTGCGCGCCGACGCCGACGTGATGATCTGGTGGCACGCCGAGACCGCCGACCAGCTCCAGGACGCGTACAACCTCTTCCGCCGGACGAGGCTGGGGCGCGCGCTGGAGCCCGTCTGGTCGAACATGGCGCTGCACCGGCCCGCCGAGTTCAACCGCGCGCACATCCCGGCGTTCCTCGCCGACGAGACCCCGCGCGAGTACATCAGCGTGTACCCCTTCGTGCGCTCCTACGACTGGTACCTGCTGCCGGAGGAGGACCGCCGCCGGATGCTCGCCGACCACGGCAAGATGGCGCGCGGTTACCCCGACGTGCGCGCCAACACGGTCGCCTCGTTCTCCCTCGGGGACTACGAGTGGATCCTCGCCTTCGAGGCCGACGAGCTGTACCGCATCGTCGACCTGATGCGCCATCTGCGCGGCTCGGAGGCGCGGCTGCACGTCCGCGAGGAGGTGCCGTTCTACACCGGTCGCCGCAAGTCGGTGACGGAGCTGGTGGCGGGGCTGGCGTAGGCGTCCCCGCTCGGGTTTCCCGGCTCGGGCTCCCCCGCTCAGGCCGCGGGGCGGGCGGACCGGTCGCCGTCCGGCGTCGTCGGCTCCGGCAGCGGACGGCCCGCGCAGGACGCGCGCCGGGCCGGGAGGCGGCCCTCCAGCAGGTAGGCGTCCACATGGGCGTTGACGCAGGCGTTGGGGCCGTAGGCGACGCCGTGCGTGCCCGCGTCGTGCTCGGTGACCAGCGTCGAGCCGGACAGCCGCCGGTGCAGTTCGAGGGCGCCCTCGTACGGGGCGGCGGCGTCCCGCTCGGCGGCCAGGATCAGCGTCGGCGGCAGCTCACCGGGGCCGGTGCGGACGTCCAGGGGCCGCTGCCGGGGCGCCTGCCAGAAGGCGCACGGCAGATTCATCCACGCGTTGTCCCAGGTCTCGAAGGGCGCCACCCGCGCGAGCCGGGTGTTGTCCCGGTCCCAGACCGCGAAGTCCGTCGGCCAGGGCGCGTCGTTGCACTCCACGGCCGTGTAGACCGCGCTGGAGTTCTCCGCCTCGGCCGCGGCCTCCTCGGGCGGCGCGGCGATGTCGACGAGCGGCTGCGGATCGCCCTTCAGGTAGGCCGACAGGGCGTGCGCGCGGTGCGGCCAGTAGTCGTCGTAGTACCCGGCCGTCAGGAACGCGTTCTGCAACTGCCCGGGGCCGACCTTCCCGCCCGCCGGTGCGGCGGCGAGCCGCGCCCGCGCCCGTTCGTAGGAGCGCCGCACCTCCTCGGCGGTGCGGCCGAGGCCGTACACGGCGTGGTGGGCGGCGATCCACTCCCGCAGCTCCGTCCAGCGGTCCTCGAACGCGGCGGACTGGGCGAGGTTGTTGCGGTACCAGATCCCGGCCGGGTCCGGGTTCACCGCCGAGTCGAACACCATCCGCCGTACGTGCGACGGGAACAGCGTCGCGTACAGCGCCCCGAAGTACGTGCCGTACGAACCGCTCATGAACGTCAGCTTCCGCTCACCGAGGGCGGCGCGCAGGACGTCCAGGTCGCGGGCGTTGTTCAGGGAGTGGTAGTGCCGCAGGGCGTCGCCGGACCGCTCGGCGCAGCCGCGCGCGTACGCCTTCGCCCGCGCGACCTGCTCCCGCTTGTACGCCTCCGAGGGGTGGGTGGGGGCTGGCGAGGGCCCCTCGAAGAACCGGGCGGGGTCCTCGCAGGACAGCGGCGCCGACGGGCCGACCCCGCGCGGGGCGTAGCCGACGAGGTCGTAGGCGCCCGCCAGGCGCTTCCACTCCGGGACCATGCCGACGAGCGGGAAGTACAGGCCGGAGTCGCCGGGTCCGCCCGGGTTGTAGACGAGGGCGCCCTGCCGGGGCACCCGGCGCCCGCCGTCGCGCGGGTCCCGGCCGGTGGCGCGCACCCGGCTGACGGTGAGCCGGATCTGCTTCCCGTGCGGGCGGGCGTAGTCCAGCGGGACGCTGACCGTGCCGCAGCGCAGGTCGCCCGGCATGTCCTGCGCCTGGGCGCAGGTGCCGAACTCGATACCGGCGGCGCGGGCCCGGGCGGCGGCCACGGCGGTGCCGCGCGCCTCGGCCGACACCCCGGGCCGGGCCGGGGCATCACCGCCCGCCGGGGTGCCGCCCGCCGGGGCGGCCACCAGGGTGGCCAGGAGCAGGGCTGACCCGGTGGCCGAGGAGAGGGCGGCTGCTCGCATCGCGTATCCCTTCGCTGCACGGAGGTGGCGAAAGGGATGTTTCGGGCGCCCGTCGTCGAAGGCAAGCACCGCGCCCGGGTGTCGGCGCCAATGCCCCTGTACGCCCCGGGTCAGTCGCGGGCGTACTGCGCGCGGTGGGCGAACGCCGCGCGGAGGTCCGGCTCGCCCACGGCACGTATGCCCCGTACGGCGACGGTGGCCAGGTAGGCGTGGTCGTCGCCGGTGGTGCGGGCGCTGCGGCGGGTCAGGGCGCCCAGCAGGCGCTGACCGGCGGGGGAGGCCCAGCGGGAGTAGGGGTGCACCTCGATGCGGGCGATGATCAGGCAGCTCACCGTGAGTGTCAGTGGCAGCGCGAACCACAGGGCGATCAGCGGGCGCGGCGTCTCCGTCGTCGTGGGCAGCAGCCCGGCGGGCGCCAGCAGCGCCGTCACGCCCAGCGCCAGCACGACCAGCGCGGCCAGCCGCACCTGGCGGATACCGGCCCCGACCGTCGTGCGCGACCCGTCCGGCACGGCGAGGCCCGCGCGGACCAGCCCGTCGGCGAGACCCCGCACCGGGTCCGCGGCGGCCGTCGCCGTCCGCACCGGCGCGATGGGGGACTGCCCCTCCGGGCCGATCGCCCCGATCACCGACCGCTCGATGTCATCGCGTCCGCGCGGGTCGACGACGGTGGCCCAGCCGGTGTGGGCGAGCAGCAACCGGCGCTGACGGGCCATCGACACCAGCGTCAGGTCGGCGACCCGGGCCGGGCCGCCGGAGAGGAAGGCGGCCTCGTAGAGGGTGAGCTGACGTCTCCCGCCGGGTGCGGTGTCCACCGCCGCCGCGCGCACGGCCGCCAGACACAACCGCGTACACGCCACGCCGGCGACGACCCAGGCGGGCAGCAGGAGCAGGACCCAGAACATGCCGTGTTTCTATGCCAATGACCTGGGGTTGGCCACACCCCGTTCACTATCCGGGCACCGAAGTTGCCGGTACGTGACGTTCCGCCTCGGGTGGAACCGCCCCTTACGTCACACCGTCGACCGCCGCCCCGGCGGTCGCTGCCCCAGCAGCCGCCGCCCCCGCCGCAGCGCCCAGTCGAGCCGCACCGGTGTCCGCCGTGCCGCACGCGGCGCCGGTCCCGAACGCTCCAGCCACCACTCCCGCAACTCCCGCCGGGCCCGCGCCTCCCCCGGACGCCCGGCGTCCAGCAGGCTCGCGGCGAAGTCCAGGGCGTCGCGCCGGTAGCCGCCGGTCATCGGGTGGGCGCGGGCGTAGGCGAGGAAGGCGGAGCGGTAGTCGCCGCCGAGGATCCGGGGCAGCTCCGGGGCTACCTTGGCCACCACGTCCGCCCGCTTCCCGGCGAGCGCCCGGGACTGCGTCCGCAGCCGCACCCCGTCGAACCCCTCCGGCGCGGGGGTGCCCGCGACCAGCGCGGAGAGCAGGGCCGTCTGCCGCAGGGCGAGCCGCTGCCGCGCCCCGTCCGGCGTCGGCGGCACGGTCACCGTGCTGGTCCTTGGCCCCGGCGGGGCGTCCGGTGTGGGCTGTGTGTGCCTTTCCGTGACCGCGTCCGGTGTGGGCTGTGCGTGCCCGCTCGCCACCGCCTCCGGTGCCGCCTGAGCGCGTCCCTTCGCCACCGCCTCCCCGATCGCCGTCAGTTCCCGTTCCAGCTCCGCCGGTACCGGGAAGTTCTCGTCGCGTTCCAGCAGGACGCCCGGCGGCCGGACCCGGGCGGCGAGGTCGGTGAGGATGTCGAGGACCGGCCGCGGAACGGGGTGGGCGTGGCTGTCGTGCCAGACCCCGTCGCGCTGGAAGCCGCCCGCGACATGGACGTAGGCGAGGGCCTCCAGCGGCAGGTCGGCGAGCGCCTCGGCCGGGTCCTCCCCGCGGTTGACGTGGTTGGTGTGCAGGTTGGCCACGTCGATCAGGAGGCGCACGCCGGTGCGGTCGGCGAGGTCGTAGAGGAACTGGCCCTCCGTCATCTCCTCGCCCGGCCAGGAGAACAGCGCGGCGATGTTCTCGACGGCGAGCGGCACGGGCAGCGCGTCCTGCGCGACGCGGACGTTCTCGCACAGCACGTCGAGGGCGTCCCGGGTGCGCGGCACCGGCAGCAGATGGCCCGCCTCCAGACGCGGCGACGCGGTCTGCGGCCCGCCCGCGCGGACGAAGGCGATGTGCTCGGTGACCAGCGGCGAGCCCAGCGCCTCGGCCCGCTCGGCGAAGGCGGTCAGCCGGTCCGCGTCCGGCCGGTCCGCGCCGCCGAGCCCGAGCGAGACCCCGTGCGGAACCACCGTCACCCCGCGCGCGAGCAACTGCCGCAGGGGTTCCGGGAGATGCCCCGGGCAGACGTTCTCGGCGACGACCTCGACCCAGTCCACGCCCGGCATCCCCGCCACGGCGTCCGCGATCTCCGGCCGCCACCCGATCCCCGTACCCAGCGGTTCCATGGCCCGTCCCCCTCCTCGGCACCTTTCCCCGGGGTATGGCCCACCGCGGCACACGCCGAACCCCGTCCCGCGCACCTTCAGAGGAACATTTGAGGTTGGACGATCGGCTACCGCCGCCGGGTCAGCGGCGCAGCGCCGGGTGGTCGGCCACGACCGTGCAGCTGCCGGGGGCGATCTCCGTGAAGCCCGCGTCGCGGACCACCGGGAGACCGCTGGCGGTGAGGGCGGCCCAGTCGGCCGGGTCGGCGGTACGGACGGCGAGCGGGAAGCCCGCGTCGTGCCAGACCGCGCGTTCCCCGGCGGACAGTTCCCACCAGGCGAGCTGCGCGCCGTGCCCGGCCTGCGCCATCGCCTTGCCCGCCGACATCTCCACCTCGGGACTGAGCCACAGCACGGGAGCGCCCCGGTCGGCCGGGGTGGGGGGCTCGGGGTCGTCGAGGTCGGTGCCGGAGACCTGGAGCCGGGCCAGGTCCCTGGGCCAGCCGTCCAGCGGCACGGGCGGGAAGACCCGCACCTCCGCCGACTTCCCGGTGACCGTCATCCCGGGCAGTGCCTCCGCGCGCCGCCACTCCGCGCCGCGCGCCCGCCGCACCACCTTGCGGATCCGGCCGACCTGCCAGTCCCGCACGGCCTCGGCCCACTCGCCGTCGCCCAGCGACCGCTCGTCGCCCAGCATCACCAGCACCGCGCGGGCGGCCGTCTCCAGCGCGTCCGTCCGCGCGGGCGGCGCGGACCGCTCGATCCGCGCGACCAGCGGCAGCACGAACTGCGGTGCCTGGTCGCGCTGGGTGGACTCATGACGGAAGGGACTGTCGCTCACGCCCCCAGTGTGCCAGCAGGGACATCACCCCGAGCAGGCCGTCCGCTGCGCCTCCTGCCTCCCCCAAGTTCTCGACTTCGCTCGAACAGGGGGGATCCCCATCGAACCGCGGTCGGTGTCACCGGCGTCGCTCATGCCTCCAGCGCAAGTCGCCCAGCGCCGACCGCCGTGAGTCGCCCAGCGCCGACCGCCGTAAGTCGCTCAGCGCCTGCCGCCCGTGGCGCCGATCAGCTCGGACACCTTCACGAACCGGTACCCCCGCGCCCGCAGCTCGGGCACGATCCGGCGCAGGGCGCGTTCGGTCGTGGGGGCGGCGCTGCGGGTGCAGTGCAGGACGACGACGGAGCCGGGGCGCACGCCGTCCAGCACCTGCCGGGCCACCGCGTCGGCGTCGGTCGCGAACGCGTCGCCGCTGACCACGTCCCACTGCACGGCGGTGACGCCGGTGGCGCCGAGGGCCCGCAGCGCCCGCCGGTCGTAGCAGCCGCCGGGGAAGCGGAAGTAGGGCATCGCGTCCGGCACGCCCACCGCGCGGAAGGTGGCGTACGCGCGCTCCACGTCCGCCCGCATCCGGTCGGCGTCGAGGGTGGGCAGCCCGTGGCAGTCGGCGGTGAAGGCGTGGTGGCTGTAGGAGTGGTTGGCGACCTCGAAGAGCGGGTCGCGGCCGATGGAGCGGGCCTGCACGGGGTACTCCTCGGCCCACCGCCCCGTCATGAACACGGTGGCCGGGACCTTCAGCGCCCGCAGCGCCGCGATCAGCTCCGGGTGGTCGAACCGCTCACCCGCCGCCGCCCGCGGCCCCTGGTCGGCGGTCATGTCGGCGTCGAAGGTGAGGGCGACGGCCTTGCCGTGGTCGCGCGGGCCGTTCTCGAAGACGGGCGCCAGCCCGGCGGGCCCCGGCGCCAGCGTCGGCGGGCGGGAGACCGCGGCCGCCGGGGTGGACGGGGCCGGTGGGGCGGAGCGGGGGGCCTCCTGGGTGCCGCAGGCGGTGAGTGCGGCGACCGCGGCGCCCAGGAGGGCGGCGGTGACGGCCGTGCGTGCATGACTGATCACCGTAGGAAAGTACGATGATCAGTCTCCCGGTCGGTGGTGACGCGGCGGGCGGGTCACCTGCCTGGCCGCCCCGCCCCCGCGCCGGGTCACCTGCCTGGCCGCCCCGCCCCCGCGCCGGTCACCTGCCCGGCCGCCCCGCCCAGGGGCCGGTCACCGCGAAGGTCGTGCCCGGGGTGTAGCAGTTGACGTACATGGTCGAGCCGTCGGGGGAGAAGGTGACGCCCGCGAACTCGCCCCACTGCGGCTCCTCCTCGGTGCCGGTGTTCTGCCGGTTGCGGGCCAGGGCGTAGACCTCGCCGCGCCGGGTGACGCCGTAGACGTGCTGGGCGCCGCCGCCGTCCTCGCAGACCATCAGGCCGCCGCTGGGGGCGAGGCAGATGTTGTCGGGGGACTCGCCGGGGAGCTGGATGTCGGTGTCCGGGCCGAAGACGACGACCAGGGTGAGGTGGCGGCCCGCCGGGTCGTAGCGCCAGATCTGCCCGAAGTGGTCGGCCGCCGAGCCGTCGCCGCTGCGCGCGAACGACGACACGAAGTACACGCTGCGCCCGCCCCAGTAGCAGCCCTCCAGCTTCTGCGCGTGGGTGATGCCGCGCGGGCCGAAGTCCTGCAGCCGGACGGGGGTGTCGGTGGCCAGCGGGTCCGGTACGTCCGCCCACTCCACGCCGTCGAAGCGCGCGCCCGGCTCCTGGACCGCGGACAGGTCGGGCACGCCCGGCACCCGCATCGCCTGGAGCCGGCCGCCCGCGCGCAGCGAGCCGGTGCCGCCGAGCGGGCGCTCGGGCAGGAAGCGGTAGAACAGGCCGAAGGGGCGCTGGAAGGCGTCCTCCGTCTCGTAGACGACGCCGGTGCGCGGGTCGACCGCGATGGCCTCGTGCTGGAAGCGGCCCATCGCGGTCAGCGGGACGGCACCGGTGCGGCGGGGGTCCACCGGGTCCACCTCGAAGATGAAGCCGTGGTCCTTGGCGTAGCCGTTGGTGCCGGCCCGGTCCTCGGTCTCCTCGCAGGTCAGCCAGGTGCCCCAGGGCGTCGGGCCGCCCGCGCAGTTGACGGCCGTACCGGCGATCGCGACCCGCTCGGCGCGTACGCCGCCGTCCCGGTCCAGGGTCAGCGCCGTGCAGCCGCCCATGCCCGCCGGGTCGTAGGTGAGGCCCTCGACGGCCGGGACGCGGATCGCGGCGGTGGGGCGGTTCTCGTGGTTGCGGACGAGGTGGACCCGGCCGTGCCGACCGCCGAACGCCGCCATGCCGTCATGGTGGGACGGCACCTGCCCCTCGCCGGAGCGCAGCGGGTCGCCCTCGCGGGAGAGCACCCGGTAGCGGAACCCCTTCGGCAGGTCGAGCAGCCCGTCCGGGTCGGGGACGAGGGGGCCGTACCCGTGCTGGCCGAGGCCCTGGGCGGCGGCCGTACCGGCAAAGAGGTCGGTCAGGGACCCGGCGAAGGCGATGCCCACGCCCGCGGCCCCGGTGCGGGCGAGCAGCCGACGGCGGGTCACGGAGGTGTCGGTGCGCGGCGTGCGGGTCTCAGCCGGCGCTGTCTCGGAGGACTCCGTCGCGGACGGACGCGTTCCGGACGACTCTGTCTTGGACATGGCGGACCTTCCTGCTGGCGGACAGGACTGTGCGCCGACGTGTCTACCACCGGCCGTCGATCACCGGAACCACGCGCGTAGCGCGGGTCACTCCCGACGTGGGGTGAGTTCCCCCGGACGCGGCTGCTCCTGGGCCTTCTCCAGGAAGCGCAGCAGCTCCACCGGGAAGGGCAGCACCAGCGTGGAGTTCTTCTCGGCGGCGACCGCGACCACCGTCTGGAGCAGCCGCAGCTGGAGCGCGGCCGGGGTGTCGGCCATCTGCTGCGCCGCCTCGGCGAGCTTCCGGGACGCCTGGAGTTCCGCGTCGGCGTTGATGATCCGGGCCCGCCGCTCCCGGTCGGCCTCGGCCTGCCGGGCCATGGACCGCTTCATCGCGTCCGGCAGCGACACGTCCTTGATCTCCACCCGGTCGATCTGCACGCCCCAGCCGATCGCCGGGCTGTCGATCATCAGCTCCAGGCCCTGGTTGAGCTTCTCGCGGTTGGACAGCAGGTCGTCGAGGTCGCTCTTGCCGATGATCGACCGCAGCGACGTCTGGGCCATCTGGGAGACCGCGAACCGGTAGTCCTCGACGTTGATGATCGCCGCCGCCGCGTCGACCACCTTGAAGTAGACGACCGCGTCGACCCTCACCGTGACGTTGTCGCGCGTGATGCCCTCCTGGGCGGGCACGGGCATCGTCACGATCTGCAGGTTGACCTTGTGGAGCCGGTCCACGAACGGGACGATCAGCGTGAGGCCGGGCGGGCGTACGGCGCCCCGCAACCGGCCGAGCCGGAGCACCACCCCGCGCTCGTACTGCTTGACGACCCGGGCCGCCGCGGCGACGTACACCGCGCCCGCGGCACCGGCCGCCACGGCCACCGTCAGCAGTTCCTCCACCATGACGGCCTCCTCGCCCAGAGGTCCGCGGCGGGGACCTGGACTGCCGCACCTGCCCCTGCCGCTGCCGCTTCTCCTGCCACGATAGGCCGGTGCCGGGCCGGGGGCCATGGCCTGGCGCCGGGGCCGTCACCCGGCGTGGACGAGGCTTCCGGCGTCGCGGGCCAGGGCGGTGAGGCGGGAGATCGCGCGGAAGTACTTCTTGCGGTAGCCGCCCCTCAGCATCTCCCCGCTGAACAGCCGGTCGAAGGGCAGACCGGACGCCAGCACCGGGACCTCCCGGTCGTAGAGCCGGTCGGCGAGGACCACCAGGCGCAGGGCGGTCGACTGGTCCGGCACCGGGCGCACACCGGTGAGGCACACCGCGCGCAGGCCGTCGGTGAGGGCGCCGTAGCGGCTGGGGTGGACCCTGGCGAGGTGGTCCAGGAGGTGCGGGAAGTCGTCGAGGGCGGCGCCCTCGGTGGCGTACGCGGCCCGGGTGACCTGCTCGTCGGTGAACGGCGGCGGGGCCTCGGGCAGCCCGCGGTGGCGGTAGTCCTCGCCGTCGATGCGCAGGGCGTGGAAGTGCGCGGACAGGCCCTGTATCTCGCGCAGGAAGTCGGCGGCGGCGAACCGGCCCTCGCCGAGCTTGCCGGGCAGGGTGTTGGAGGTGGCGGCGAGCGCCACGCCCGCGTCGACCAGCTTGCCGAGCAGGGTGGAGACCAGGACGGTGTCGCCGGGGTCGTCCAGCTCGAACTCGTCGATGCACAGCAGGCGGTGGCCGGAGAGGGTGCGCACGGTCTGCTGGAAGCCGAGGGCGCCGACCAGGTTCGTCAGCTCCACGAAGGTGCCGAACGCCTTCAGCGCGGGCTCGGCGGGGGTGGCGTGCCACAGGGAGGCCAGCAGGTGGGTCTTGCCCACGCCGTAGCCGCCGTCGAGGTAGACGCCGCGGGGGCCGGTCGCGGGCCTGGCCTTCGCGCGGCCGAAGCCGAGGAGGCCGCGCCTGCCGGTGGGCCTGCCGGTGCCGGTCGCGCCGCCGAGTCCGGCCGCGAAGCCCTCCAGGACCCTTACGGCCTCGCTCTGGCTGGGCTGGTTCGGGTCCGGTAGGTAGGTGCCGAACCGGACCGAGTCGAAGCGCGGTGGCGGCACCATCTCGGCGACCAGGCGCTCCGCGGGGACGTGCGGCTCGCGGGCGCACAGGGACAGCGGAGCGGCGTCGGCGGTCTGGCCGATGCCGGGGGCGGGGGCGGGGGAGCCGGAGGTGGGAGACGACACGGTTACCCATGCTAAGGGTCGTGGAACACTGCACGTCATGCGACGCCTGTTCCCTGTGACCGACCAGACAGCGACCCAGGAGCCCGCGGGGGGTGAGTGGAGCCTCGCCGCGCTGGCCGACGCCTACGCCTATCCGGAGGCCGAGCCGGGGCCGGGCGGGCCGCGGGTGTGGCTGCGGGCCAACATGGTGTCCACGCTGGACGGGGCCGCGCAGCACGACGGCCGGTCGCAGCCCATCTCCCACGCCACCGACATGCGCGTCTTCGGCACCCTGCGGGCGCTGGCGGACGTGGTGCTGGTCGGTGCGGAAACGGTCCGCCGGGAGGGGTACCGCCCGGCACGCGCGCGTGCGGAGTTCGCGGCGCTGCGGGAGGCGGCCGGGCAGGGCCCGGCCCCGGCGATCGCGGTGGTCAGCGCCAGTCTGGAGCTGGACTACACCCTGCCGCTGTTCACCTCGCCGCTGGTGCCCACCCTCGTCCTCACCGGCGCCGCCGCGGCCCCCGACCGGGTCGCCGCCGCCGAGAAGGCCGGGGCGCGGGTGGTGACCGCCGGTGACGGGATGGGCGTGGACCCCGCGCGCGCGGTGCGTGCCCTCGCCGACCTGGGGTACACCCGGCTGCTCACCGAGGGCGGTCCGCGGCTGCTCGGGCAGCTGGTGGCCGCCGAGGTGCTGGACGAGTTGTGCCTGACCGTGTCCCCGACGCTCACCGCGGGGGACGCGCAGCGGATCGCCGGGGGGCCGTCGGTGGCGGTGCCGCACCGCTTCGAACTGGCGTCGCTGCTGGAGGAGGACGGTTTCCTCTTCACTCGTTACCGTCGGCTGTGACCGTACGACGGCCGGGCCAACCGGGTCCGACGGCCGGGGCCACCGGTTCCGACGGCCGGGGCCACCGGTTCCGACGGCCGGGCGATCGGTTCCGACGGCCGGGACAACCGGTGCCGAATCGGTGGAATCTACCGTTCCGCTTAGCTTCCGATGGGCACACTAGGACTCGCGGTCCCCGTGCGAACACGGGGAAGGATGGTTTCCGCAGGGCCGGGCACCGGTCCACGGAGGACATGAGGGCCCACCGGCCCTCGAAGAGAAGGGGCGTCCGGTGTTCACCAGCGTTTTGATGATCGAGAAGGCCCTGACCTCCGCCGACGTGGAGTTCGTCACCACCCTGCACGGGGACGAGCCGGTCGCCTTCCACGTACTGCTCCAGCCCCGTGGCGAACAGGCCGACCGGCTGCTGCGGGCCATCGACGACGTCGCCCTCGGCGAACTGGACGAGGCCGTTCGCGAGGGGGAGACGCCCGAGGGCGAGGCGGCGAAGAGCGTCGGACAGCAGGCCCTGGAGGTCTCCCTCACCGCCCTGCGCGCCTCCGGCAGCACGGCGGAGGGACGGCTCGTCGAGGACCACCCCCTGGACGCGCTGAGGAAGCTCGTGGGGGAGACCGGCGCGGACGAGGTGATCGTGCTGACCGACCCGCACTACGTGGAGGAGTTCTTCCACCGCGACTGGGCCTCACGCGCCCGGCACAAGGTGGGCGTACCGGTGCTGAAGCTGTTCTCCCACAGCAAGGCGTGACGTCCGTCCAGGGGGCGTCGCGGTAGGCCGTGGGCGGGGCGGGACGTCCGGCGGGCCGGGCCCCACCGCCTAGGCTGGGGTCCGGCTCTATACGCTTCCTCCGCACGCCCGCTTTCCGGATCTTGGGAGACACACGCATGACACCCGGCCTTCCCACCGCCATGGACCGACCGCACTTCATCGGCATCGGCGGCGCCGGGATGTCCGGGATCGCCAAGATCCTCGCCCAGCGGGGCGCCGCCGTCGCGGGCAGCGACGCCAGGGAGTCCGAGACCGCCGACGCGCTGCGCGCGCTGGGCGTGACCGTGCACATCGGGCACGCCGCCGCGCACCTCGCCGACGACGCCAGCTGTGTCGTCGTCTCCTCGGCCATCCGCGCGGACAACCCCGAGCTGGCCCGCGCCGCCGAGCTGGGCATCCCCGTGGTGCACCGCGCCGACGCGCTGGCCGCGCTGATGGACGGCCTGCGCCCGATCGCCGTCGCGGGCACCCACGGCAAGACCACGACCACCTCCATGCTCGCCGTCTCCCTGGCCGAGCTGGGCCGGGAGCCGTCGTACGCCATCGGCGGCGACCTCGACGTGCCCGGCTCCAACGCCCGGCACGGCCAGGGCGAGGTCTTCGTGGCGGAGGCGGACGAGAGCGACCGGAGCTTCCACAAGTACGCCCCCGAGGTCGCCATCGTCCTCAACGTCGAACTCGACCACCACGCCAACTACGCGTCGATGGACGAGATCTACGAGTCCTTCGAGACCTTCGCGCGCCGTGTCGTCCCCGGCGGCACCCTGGTCGTCTCCGCGGACCACGAGGGCGCGCGCGAGCTGACCCGGCGGCTGGCCGGAACGGTGCGGACGGTGACGTACGGCGAGGCGGACGACGCCGACGTGCGCGTCCTGTCCGTCGTACCGCAGGGCCTGAGGAGCGAGGTCACGGTGGTGCTCGACGGCGCGGAGCTGACGTTCGCGGTCTCCGTGCCCGGCCGCCACTACGCGCACAACGCGGTCGCCGCGCTGGCGGCGGGCGCCGCCCTCGGCATCCCGGCCACCGAACTGGCCCCCGCGCTGGCCGCCTACACGGGCGTCAAGCGGCGCCTCCAGCTCAAGGGCGAGGCGGCCGGGGTGCAGGTCGTCGACTCCTACGCGCACCACCCGACCGAGATGACGGCCGACCTGGAGGCGATGCGGGCCGCCGCCGGTGACGCCCGCATCCTCGTCGTCTTCCAGCCGCACCTGTTCTCCCGCACCCAGGAGCTGGGCAAGGAGATGGGCGAGTCCCTCACCCTCGCGGACGCCTCCGTCGTCCTCGACATCTACCCGGCCCGCGAGGACCCGGTCCCCGGCGTCACCAGCGCGCTGATCGTCGACGCGGCCCGCGCGGCGGGCGTCGACGTCACCGCCGTCCACGACCAGGCGGAGGTGCCCGACGTGGTGGCGGGAATGGCGAAGGCCGGTGATCTCGTTCTGACCATGGGCGCGGGCGACGTCACCGACCTCGGACCGCGCATCCTGGACCGTCTGAGCAAGTGAGTGAAGGGGCTGAGGCTCATGTCGTACGACGTCGAGAAGCCGGACGAGCAGTGGCGCGCGGAGCTGACCCCGGCCGAGTACGCCGTACTGCGGCAGGCCGGTACGGAGCCCGCCTTCACCGGTGAGTACACCGACACCAAGACCACGGGCGTCTACTCCTGCCGGGCCTGCGGCGCGGAGCTGTTCACCTCCGACACCAAGTTCGAGTCGCACTGCGGCTGGCCGTCCTTCTTCGACCCGAAGGACACCGACGCCGTGGAGCTGATCGAGGACCGCTCCCACGGCATGGTCCGCACGGAGGTCCGCTGCGCCCGCTGCGGCTCCCACCTCGGCCACGTCTTCGAGGGCGAGGGCTACCCGACCCCGACCGACCAGCGGTACTGCATCAACTCCATCTCCCTGCGCCTGTCCCCCGACGGGGGCTGAGCCCGGGAGGGACGCCGTGCGGGGCCGCGTCCTGCGGCGGGCGGGCACGACGAACCCGTCGCCGCGGCGCGACCACGGGCCACAGCGACGGGGCTGAAGCGGGAGCTAGCGGGCCAGCAGGTCGCGCAGGGCCTTCACCACCGTCGTCGGGTCCTCCTCGGCCATGAAGTGGCCGCAGGTGACCGTGGAGTGGTTCAGGTCGGGGGCCCAGGCACGCCAGAGGGCGGTGGCGTCGTAGCCGAGGGCGGCGCCCCAGTCCTGCTGGAGGACGCTCACCGGCATCCGCAGGGTCGTTCCGGCCGTGCGGTCCGCCGTGTCGTGTTCCACGTCGACACCGGCCGAGGCCCGGTAGTCGGCGACGATGGACGGGACGGACTCCCGGCAGGCCCGCAGGTAGGCGGCACGGACCTCGGCGGGCACGGCGTCGGGGTCGCGGGTCCACAGGTCGAGGAAGTGGCCGAAGAAGGCGTCCGGCGCGGCGCCGATCAGCTCCTCGGGCAGGCCGGGCGGCTGCGCCATCAGGTACAGGTGGAAGCCCACCGCCGCGCTGGTGCCGTGCAGCACGTCCCACATGTCCAGCGTGGGCACGATGTCGAGCAGCGCCAGGTGGGTGACCGTCTCCGGGTGGTCGAGCCCGGCGCGGAAGGCGACCAGCGCGCCCCGGTCGTGGCCCGCGAGCGCGAACCGGTCGTGGCCGAGGGCGCGGGCCAGCGCCACCACGTCGGCGGCCATAGCGCGCTTGCTGTACGCCGACCCGTCCGCCGCCTCAGCCGGTTTGTCGCTGGCGCCGTAACCGCGCAGGTCGGGACAGATGACGGTGTGGTCGGCCGCCAGGTCGGCGGCGACGTGCCGCCACATCAGGTGGGTCTGCGGGAAGCCGTGCAGCAGAACGACGGGGCTGCCGGAGCCGCCGACCGCGGCGTTCAGGGTGACGCCGTCGGCGACGGGCACGCGGTGCTGCGGGAAGCCGGGGATGGATGTCATGGGGTGCGCTTTCCTCTCGGGCGCCGGTGACGGACACGCCGAGCCTGCCGGGGCCGGATCAGCGGACAATCAGTACGACGACCAATTCGGCGATCAGTACGACGACCAGTTCGACGACCAGTTCGACGACCAGTTCGGCGATCAGTACGACGACCAGTTCAGTGATCGGTACGGTCACGGCAGGGGAGGCAGCGGCATGGAGCGAGTCGCGTTCGGGGTGCTCGGGCCGGTCACGGCCGAGCGCCGGGGCGTCGCCGTCGCCCTGAAGGGGCCCCGGCACCGGGCCGTCCTGGCCCGGCTGCTCGTCGCCCGCCGTCGCGTCGTGCCCGTCGGGCTGCTCGTCGACGACCTGTGGGAGGAGCCGACCGCGGGGGCCGTGGGCGCCGTACGGACCTTCGTCGGTGATCTGCGGCGTGCCCTGGAACCCGACCGGCCGCCCCGCGCGCCGGCCCGGCTGCTGGTCACCGAGGGCCCCGGGTACGCCCTGCGCGCCGCCCCGGACACGGTGGACGCCCGGCGTTTCGAGACCGCGGTGGGCGAGGCGGCGGCGCTGCCGCCCGAGCGGGCCGCCGAACGCCTCGGCGCCGCCCTCGCGCTGTGGCGCGGCCCCGCCTACGCCGACTTCGCCGACGCCGACTTCACCCGCGCCGAGCGGGCCCGCCTCACCGAGTTGCGGCTGACGGCCGTGGAGCGGCTCGCGGCGGCCCGGCTCGGCGCGGGCCGGGCCGCCGAGGCGGTGCCCGACCTGGAGGCCCACCTCACCGAGCACCCGTGGCGCGAGGAGGCGCGGCGGCTGCTGGCGCTCGCGCTGTACCGCACCGGACGGCAGCCGGACGCCCTCGCCGTGCTGCGCCGGGGCCGCGGCGAACTCGCCGGGCGGCTCGGTCTCGACCCCGGGCCCGAGCTGCGCCGTCTGGAGGACGACATCCTCACCCGGCACCCCCGTCTGGACACCCCCAGCGGACCGGCCGCGACCGCCGCCAGGCTGTGGGAGCGCACGGCGGAGGCGTACGACCGGGCCGTGGCCACCGGCGCGCGGGCCCGGTTGGAGTCCACGGTCGGTCTGATCCGCACCCTCGCGGTGACGGGCGGCAGCGGGCTGCGGGCCGCCCAGGAGACCCGGCTGGCCGCCGTGACCGCCGCGGAGGAGTACGGCGATCCGGAACTCACCGCCCGCATCATCGGCGCCTACGACGTGCCCGCGATCTGGCCCCGCGCCGACGATCCCGGGGAGTCGGCCCGGCTGGTCGCGGCGGCCGAGCGCACCCTTGCCGCGCTGCCGCCGGGGCCCGCCGAGGACCCCGTGCGCTGTCGGCTGCTCGCCACGATCGCCCTGGAGACCCGCGGTGTCCGTTCGGCGCGCGGTCCGCGTGCCGCGGTCGAGGCGGAGGCGCTCGCTCGGCGGCTGGACGATCCCGCGCTGCTCGCGTTCGCCCTCAACGGCGTCTTCATGCAGTCCTGCGACGGCGCGGGCCTGGCCGACCGTCGGGATCGGATCGGGGTGGAGCTGGTCGGGCTGGGGGCGCGTACGGGGCTGGTCACGAGCGAGGTGCTGGGGCACCTGATCCGGCTCCAGGCGCGGTCGGCCCGGGGAGACTTCGCGGTGGCTGACGCGCACGCCTCGGCCGCGGATCGGCTTGCCGCACGGCATGAGCTGAACCTCGTCGGGGTCTTCACCGGGTGGTACCGGGCGTTGCGTGTCGCCGTCGGTGGTAGTGCGCGGCGGGCCGAGGCGGCGTACCGGCGGGCTGCCGCGGGGTTGGAGGGGGCGGGGATGCCGGGGGTGGAGCGGGGGCTGTTGCCGTTGGCGTTGTCGTGCCTGCGGTTGGGGAGGGGGGTGGAGCCGGAGGTTGATCTGGGGGAGGACTGGGGGCCGTATCGGCCGTGGGCGGAGGCGCTTGCGGGGGGTGGGGCCGAGGGGTTGCCCGAGCCGGCGCCGGGTCTGATGTACGAGGCGTTGTGCTGTGTTCAGGTTGCCGCGGCGGGGCGCGTCGGTGACCGGCGTGCGCTGCGGGAGGCTCAAGGCCGGCTGCGGCCTGCCGCCGGGCAACTCGCGGGGGCGGGGAGCGGCATGGTGACGTTGGGGCCGGTGGACGGGTGGCTCGCGGAGACGCGGTGACCGGCGGGGCGTCGCGCGGCCGGGCGCCGCGGGGTCCCCCCCGAGCTCTTCGAGCAGGGGGTACCCCCAGCGCCCACCTCCCCCGGGCTCTCGGCTTCGCTCTGGCAGGGGGCTCCCCTCGCCCCGGCGGCACGACTGCCCGCGGCGGCGGCAGGCGCGGTCTCCGTTGACCTTACGGATTCGGGACATTCAGGCGCGGGTGTCCCGTGGGCGGGGGCGGAGTGCGAGGCTGGCGGGATGGAGCAGCAGTTGAGTGGGGCCCCGGGGGCACGGGTGCTGGTTGTGGACGACGATCCCACCGTGGCCGAGGTCGTGTCGGGGTACCTGGACCGGGCGGGGTACGTCGTGGACCGTGCCGGGGACGGGCCCGACGCGTTGGCGCGGGCGGCGGCGCACTGGCCGGACCTGGTGGTCCTGGACCTGATGCTGCCCGGCATGGACGGCCTGGAGGTGTGCCGTCGGATGCGGGGGCGCGGTCCCGTGCCGGTGATCATGCTCACGGCGCGCGGCGACGAGGACGACCGCATCCTCGGCCTGGAGGTCGGCGCCGACGACTACGTGACCAAGCCGTTCAGCCCGAGGGAGCTGGTCCTGCGGATCGGGTCGGTGCTGCGCAGGGCGCGTCCGGGGAGTCAGCCCTCGGAGGTGCTCAGCAGCGCCGGGCTCACCGTCGACCCGGCCGCGCGGCGGGCGCTGAAGGGGGCCACGGAGCTGTCCCTCACCACCCGCGAGTTCGACCTGCTGGGGTTCTTCCTGCGGCATCCGGGGCGGGCGTTCAGCCGGGAGGAGCTGATGCGGGAGGTGTGGGGCTGGGACTTCGGCGACCTGTCGACGGTGACGGTGCACGTGCGCCGACTGCGCGGCAAGGTGGAGGACGACCCGGCCCGGCCGCGGTTCATCCAGACGGTGTGGGGGGTCGGTTACCGGTTCGACCCCGCCGACGCCCCGGAAGCGGCGGAGGGCTGACCGTGCGCGACACCCTCCTCATCGCCTTCTTCGCCTTCCTCGGCGCGGCCACCGCCGGGGTGCTCGGCGCCTGGGTGCTGCGGCTGATCCGGCGCTGGTCGCTGATCGCGCACCTCACGGTCGTCGCGGCGGTCGCCGTGGGCGCGATGCTCGCCGGGACCCTCGCGGTCGCGCAGGCGATGTTCCTGTCCTCGCACGACCTGAGCGTGGTGACGACCGTGGTCGCGATGGCCGCCGTCGTCTCCCTCGGCACCGCCGTGCTGCTGGGCCGCTGGGTCGTCGCCCGCAGCCGCGCCCTCACCCTCGCCGCGCGCTCCTTCGGCGACGGCGGCGCCTTCACCTCCCCGGACGGGCCCGCCACCGCCGAACTGGCCGCGCTCAGCCGGGAGCTGGAGGAGACCAGCCGCAGGCTCGCCGAGTCCCGCGACCGCGAACGCGCCCTGGAGACCTCGCGGCGCGAGCTGGTCGCCTGGATCTCGCACGACCTGCGGACCCCGCTCGCCGGGCTGCGCGCGATGTCCGAGGCGCTGGAGGACGGGGTCGCCAGCGATCCGCAGCGCTATCTGCGCCAGATGCGGGCCGCCGTCGAGCGGCTGGACGTCATGGTGGGCGACCTGTTCGAACTCTCCCGCATCCACGCGGGCGCCCTCGCCCTCAGCCCGTCCCGGATCTCGGTGTACGACCTGATCGGCGACGCCCTCGCGGGCGCGGCGCCGCTCGCCCACGAGCACGGGGTGCGGCTGGTCGGCGACCGGGTCGACGCGGTGCCGGTCGAGGTGGACGGCAAGGAGATGAGCCGGGTCCTGGGGAACCTGCTGGTGAACGCCATCCGGCGGACGCCCGCCGACGGCACGGTGGCGGTGACCGCCGAGCGCGGCCCGGACGGCGTCGTTGTCTCCGTCACCGACGGCTGCGGCGGCATCCCCGAGGCGGACCTGCCGCGCGTCTTCGACACCGGCTGGCGCGGCAGCGGCGCCCGGACCCCGCCCGCGGGCGCCGGTCTCGGGCTGGCCATCGTCCGCGGCATCGTCGAGGCCCACCAGGGCCGGGCCGCCGTCCACAACGTCACCGGCGGCTGCCGCTTCGAGGTCACCCTGCCGACGGCGGAGGTGTGAGACCGGCCGGGGGGAGCGGCAGCCGGACCGTGAACTCCGTCGCGCCCGCGGTCGACGCCAGGGTGATGTCGCCGTCGTGCGCGCGGGTCAGGGACGCGGCGACCGCGAGGCCGAGGCCGCTGCCGCCGCGGTCGCGGGTGCGGGCCTTGTCGACGCGGTAGAAGCGGTCGAAGACGCGGTCCCGGTCGCCCGGCGGAATGCCCGGGCCGGTGTCGGTGACCCGTACCAGTGCCGCTCCGGCCGTCACCGAGGCCGCCACGAACACCCCGGTCCCGGCCGGGGTGTGCACGGCCGCGTTGGTGAGCAGGTTGTCCAGCACCTGACGGATGCGCGGGGCGTCCAGCCGTAGCCGTACGGGGGCGTCCGGGACGGTGAGGGTCAGCGGGTGGTCGGGGTGGGCCGCCCGGAACGCGTCGGCGGCCTCCCGTACCAGCTCCACCAGGTCGGTGTCCGCGAGCCGCAGCGGGGCCGCGTCCTCGTCCGCGTCGAGCCGGGCGAGCAGCAGCAGGTCGTCCAGGAGGACGCCCATCCGCGCCGCCTCGGAGCGCAGCCGGGCCAGGTGCCGGTCGCGTTCCTCGGGCGCGTTGGCGGCGGCGTACTGGAAGAGGTCCGCGTAGCCGCGTACCGACATCAGCGGGGTGCGCAGCTCGTGGGAGGCGTCCGCGACGAACCGGCGCAGCCGCCGCTCCGCCTCCGCGCGCACGGCGAGGGAGTCGTCGATGTGCTCCAGCATGGTGTTGAACGCGGTGCGCAGCTCCTCCACCTCGGGCCCGCCGCCCGGCGCGTCGGCGCGCAGCGGCAGCCGGGCCGCCGACTCGGTCAGGTCGTGGGAGGCGATGCCGTGCGCGGTGGACGCGATGTCGCTGAGCGGCTTCAGGCCGCGCCGCAGCAGCCCCCGGCCGCTCACCACCAGCGCCACCAGCGCCAGCGCGAACGCCACCACCTGCACGGTGACGAGCTGCTCGACGGTCTCCTCGACGCCCTCCATGGGCGCCGCCGTCACCAGCACCACCCCGGGACCGACCGCGCAGGCCCGCAGCCGGTAGGTGCCCTCGCCGTCGAGGTGCGCGGTGCCGACCAGTTCGGTGTCCGCGCCCGCCCGGCGCTGCGCGAGGGCGGTCAGCGGGCCCGTGTCGGCGGGCACGTCGGCGGGCCTGCGCAGCTCCGCCGTGCCGCCGGTGACGTCGTAGACCGCGGTGTACCAGCCGTAGTACGGCTCCCGGGTGACCGTGCCGTGCGCCGCCGCGTCCTTGGACTGCACCGTCTGCACGATCTTCATCTGCTCGCCGAGCTGGCGCTCCAGGAAGTCCCGCATGTACGTCGTCAGCGCGGTGCCCAGGGCCGCGAACACCAGCAGGGACAGCACCCCGAGGCCGAGCGCGAGCCGGGTGCCCAGGCGCAGCCGCCGGTACGCCCGCAGCGGCCGGGCGATCACGCGTCGGCCTCCCGGACGACGTACCCGAAGCCGCGCACGGTGTGGATCAGTGGCGGGCCGGTGTCGTCCAGCTTGCGGCGGAGTCTGCTGATGACGAGTTCGACGACGTTGGACCGGCCGCCGAAGCCGTACTCCCACACGTGGTCGAGGATCTGCGCCTTGGTCAGCACGGTCGGCGACCTGCGCAGCAGGTAGCGCAGCACCTCGTACTCGGTGGGCGTGAGCGTCAGCGTCCGGTCGCCGCGCCGGACCTCGTGGGTGTCCTCGTCCATGGTCAGGTCGGCCACCCGCAGCACCGACCGCTGGAAGCCGGGTCCGGCGCTGCGCCGCAGCACGGTCCGCAGCCGGGCCATCAGCTCCTCCACCGCGAACGGCTTGACCAGGTAGTCGTCGCCGCCCCGGGTCAGCCCCGCCACCCGGTCCGAGACCCCGTCCCGGGCGGTCAGGAACACCACGGGCACCATCGTCCCGGAGGCGCGCAGCCGGTCCAGGACGCCGAAGCCGTCCACGTCGGGCAGCATCAGGTCGAGCACCACGATGTCGGGGCGGAACTCGGCCGCCCGGCGCAGCGCCTCCGCCCCGCTGCCCGCGGTGACCGCCTCCCAGCCCTCGTAGCGGGCGACCGTCGCCACGAGGTCGGCGATGGGCGGGTCGTCGTCCACGACGAGCAGTCGTACTTTCTCCACCTTCTCATGGTGCGGCACGGGACGGTGGACGCGGCGGGCGCACGGGCCCCCCAGCATGATCGATATGCACTTGAAAGTTGGATGACAGGTGTTCGACAGGATCCGCCAGCGAAGCTCGGAGCAGACCCCAGAGCGAGGAGCTGCCGCCCGTGACGACCCTCTCATCACCTCCCGTCCCACCGCCCACGGCGCTCCGCCCCCGGGTGGTGGCCCGTACCGGTCTGTACGCCGTGCTGGCCGCCAACGCCGTCGTGGTGGCGTACTTCTTCGTCGCGGCCGGGTTCACGGGCAACACCCTGCTCGTGCTCGGCCGCCTCGCCGGGCTCTACGGCGCCCTGCTGATGGCGTTCCAACTGCTGCTGGTGGCCCGGCTGCCGTGGCTGGACCGCCGGATCGGCATGGACCGGCTGACCCTGTGGCACCGCTGGACCGGCTTCACCCTGGTGTGGACACTGCTCACCCACGCCGTGCTCATCACCCTCGGCTACGCCCAGTCCAGCGGCATGGACCCGGTCAGCCAGCTCGTCGACCTCGCGAGGACCACCGAGGGCGTGCTCCGCGCGGTCGTCGCGCTGTCCCTGGTCCTCGTCGTCGGCACCGTCTCGGCGCGCTGGGCCCGGCGCCGACTCGCCTACGAGACCTGGCACTTCACGCACCTCTACACCTACCTCGCCGTCGTCCTCGCCTTCACCCACCAGGTGGCGACCGGGACGACGTTCGTGGCGTCGGCCGCCGCGCGGGCCTACTGGTGGACCCTGTGGGGAGCCGCCCTCACCGCGGTGGCCGTGGGGCGGCTGCTGCTGCCGCTGTGGCGCAACGGGCGTCACCACCTACGCGTCGCGGCCGTCATACCCGAGAACGACGACGTGGTCTCCGTGTACATCACCGGCCGCGCCCTGGACCGGCTGCCCGCGCGGGCGGGCCAGTTCTTCCTCTGGCGGTTCCTGACCCGGGACCGCTGGTGGCAGGCGAACCCCTACTCGCTCTCCGCCGCCCCCGACGGGCGCACCCTGCGCCTGACCGTGAAGGCCGCGGGCGACGGCTCCCGCTCCCTGCGCCACCTCCGTCCCGGCACCCGCGTCTTCGCCGAGGGCCCCTACGGCGCCTTCACCACCCTGCACCGCACCCGCCCCGACGCCCTGCTCATCGCGGGCGGCGTCGGCGTCACCCCCATCCGCGCCCTGCTGGAGGAACTCCACGGGCACGCCGTCGTCGTCTACCGGGTGGCGAGCGAACGGGACGCCGTCCTCTACGCCGAACTGCGCGACCTCGCCCACGCCAGGGGCGCCGTCCTGCACCTCGTCACCGGCCCCGCCGCCCCCGACCGGCTGGCCCCCGCCGAACTGGCCCGCCTGGTCCCGGACGTGGCCCACCGGGACGTCTACCTCTGCGGCCCGCCCGGCATGACCGGCGCCGTCCGCCGCAGCCTGCGCGAGCTGGGCGTGCCCGCCGCGCGGATCCACTTCGAGCGCTTCAGCCTGGCCGGTTGAACGAGAGGCACCGAGCGAGACCGAGCGAGACCGAGCGAGACGAGGAAGCGTCACCGTGAAGCGAGCACTGCCCGTACTGGTCCTGACCGTCGCCGGGCTGGTCCCGGTGTGGCGGTACGCCCCGTCCCCGGAGGTGAGCGCGGCGCCCCCCGTGCCCACCGCGCCCGCGCGGCCCGGCACCGAAGTCGTCGCGGGCTCCACCGTCAGCACCGAGCGGGGGCCCATACAGGTCGAGGTGACCTTCGAGGGCGACACCATCAGCGCCGTACGGATGCTCCGGCAGCCCCACCACCCGCAGACCACGGACTCCGTGCCCGTGCTGATCGAGGAGACGCTGCGGGCGCAGAGCGCCGACGTCGACACGGTCTCCGGCGCCACCCTCACCAGCGACGGCTACCGCGAGTCCCTCCAGGCCGCCCTCGACGCCAAGGGCGCCTGACCATGCCGCCGAACCGCGTCGAGCACGTCATGGGCCTGCCCGTCTCCCTGCGGATCGACGACCCCGGCGTCCCCGCCGCGCTCACCGACGCCGTGTTCGCGTCGCTGCGCGAGGCCGACGAGCGGTTCAGCCCCTTCAAGCCCGGCAGCGAGGTGTCCCGCTACGGCCGGGGCGAGCTGGCGCGCGCCGGCGTCAGCGGTGACCTCGCCGAGGTGCTGGACCTGTGCGCGGAGTACCGGGCCGCGACCGGCGGCGCGTTCGACGCCTGGCCGCCCGGGCGCGGCTTCGACCCGTGCGCGGTCGTCAAGGGCTGGGCGGCCCAGCGCGCCGCCCGGCTGCTGACCGACGCCGGGGTGGCCCGGTTCTGCCTCAACGCCGGGGGAGACGTGGTCGTCGGCGGCGGGCCCTGGCGGGTGGGCGTACGGCACCCCGAACACGCCGACCGGCTGTGCGCCGTCCTGGAGCTGACCGACGGGGCGGTGGCGACCTCCGCCCGCTACGAGCGCGGCGACCACATCGTCGACGCCCGCACCGGACGCCCGGCGACCGGACTGCTCAGCGTCACCGTCCTCGCCCCCACCCTCACCGAGGCGGACACCACCGCCACCGCGGCGTACGCGCTGGGTGCGGCGGGTGTGGCGTGGGCCGCCGCCCGCCCCGGCTGCGAGGTGTACGCCGTCGACACCGAACGCCGGGTGCTGCGTACTCCCCGCTTCCCGGTACCGGTTTAGACTCTCCCCCCAACGGCCCGCGGACCGCGGTGAAAGTGGGCAGCGACAGCCAAACCCGAAGGGTATTCGGCGTTTTGATACGGATAGATTCAGTCACCAAGCGGTACCCGGACGGCACGGTGGCGGTCGACCGGCTCTCCCTCGACATCCCGGACCGCTCGATCACGGTCCTCGTCGGCCCGTCCGGCTGCGGCAAGACGACCACCCTGCGGATGATCAACCGGATGGTCGAGCCGAGTGAGGGAACGATCCTGCTCGACGGCACCGACATCCAGCGGCAACCGGTCAACACCCTGCGCCGGTCCATGGGTTACGTCATCCAGAACGCCGGTCTGTTCCAGCACCGCACGATCCTCGACAACATCGCCACCGTGCCCCGGCTGCTCGGCTGGGGCAAGCAGAAGGCCCGCGGCCGGGCCCGGGAGCTGATGGAGCGCGTCGGCCTCGACCCGGCGCTCGCCCGCCGCTACCCCTACCAGCTCTCCGGCGGCCAGCAGCAGCGTGTCGGCGTGGCCCGCGCGCTCGCCGCCGACCCGCCGGTGCTGCTGATGGACGAGCCGTTCTCCGCCGTCGACCCGATCGTCCGCAAGGGCCTCCAGGACGAACTCCTGCGCATCCAGGCCGAGCTGGGCAAGACCATCGTCTTCGTCACCCACGACATCGACGAGGCCGTCAAGCTCGGCACCATGGTCGCCGTGATGCGCACCGGCGGCCACCTCGCCCAGTTCGCGCCCCCCGCCGAACTGCTGTCCGACCCCGCCGACGCGTTCGTGGAGGACTTCCTCGGCGCCGACCGCGGCATCCGGCGGCTCTCCTTCTTCCCGGCCGCCGGACTCGACCTGCTCACCGGCCCGATCGTCGCCGTCGACGCCGGCGCCGAGCAGGTCGCCGCCCGCACCGCGCCCGACGTGCCCTACCTCCTCGTCACCGGCGTGGACGGCCGCCCGCTCGGCTGGGCCGAACCGGACCGGCTGACCGGCGGGGCCGTCGACCCCGCGCGGCTGCTGCCCTGCGGGCGGCCCTTCACCGCGGGCACCGACTCGCTGCGCGCCGCCCTCGACTGCGCCGTCCTGTCACCCACCGGCTGGGCCGTCGCCGTGGACGCCGAGGGCCGCGCCGCCGGGGTCGTCTCCCAGCAGTCCATCGGCGAGGCGATCCGCGGGGCGCACGCGCGGGGCCGTACGGACGCGCCGGTCGAGAAGGCCGTGCGATGAACGACCTGTTCCACATGCCCAGCGACCTCCAGAACAGCTACTGGGGGCTGGTCGTGCTGCACCTGCGGCTCGCCATGGTCCCGGTGCTCGCCGGACTGCTGCTGTCGCTGCCCGTTGCCCAGCTCTGCGTGCGGCTGCGCTGGCTGTACCCGCCCGTGCTGTGGGTGACGACCGTGCTGTACGCGGTGCCGTCGCTGGCGTTCTTCGTCGTCCTCATCGACTACACCGGCCTCAGCGAACTCACCGTGATGATCCCGCTCGCCGTCTACAGCCTGGTGGTGTTCGTGCCGGCGATCGTCGACGGCGTCCGCTCGGTGTCGCGCGAGACCCTCGACGCCGCCGCCGCGATGGGCTTCGGGCCCGTACGCCGCTACCTCCAGGTCCAGCTGCCGATCGCCGCGCCCGCCATCATCGCCGGGTTGCGGGTGGCGTCCGTCTCCAGCATCTCCCTGGTCAGCGTCGGCATGTTGATCGGCAACCAGGGCGCCCTCGGCAACCTGCTCAACAGCGGCATGATCTACAACCAGCCGCGGCTCATCTGGCTCTCCGTCATCGGCACCGCCGTCCTCGCCGTCCTCGTGGACGCCGTACTGGTGCTGCTGCGGATCCTGGTCACCCCGTGGATGCCGCGCGGCGGCGGCCGGAACAACCGCACGATCGCACCGAAGGCGGCCACCCGGTGAACGTACTGGACTTCATCGAGGCGTTCTTCACCGACGGCGCCCACTGGCACGGCTACGACGGCATCCCGACCCGGTTCCTCGAACACATCGGGTACTCCCTGATGGCGCTCGGCATCGCCGCCGGCATCGGACTGCCCGTCGGCCTCGTCACCGGGCACACCGGGCGCGGCGGCAACACCCTCGCCCTCATCGCCACCGCCGCCCGCGCACTGCCCAGCTTCGGCCTGCTGGTGCTGCTGTTCGTGCTGCTCGGCCTCGGACTCGCCCCGGTGATGATCCCGCTGGTCGTGCTCGCCGTCCCGCCCATCCTCGTCACCACCTACGAGGCGATGCGCTCCGTCGACCCGGCGCCCGTCGACGCCGCCCGCGGCATGGGGATGCACGAGGCCGAGGTGCTGTTCCGCGTCGAACTCCCGGTCGCGCTGCCGCTGATCCTCAGCGGACTGCGCTCCGCTGCCATCCAGATCGTCTCCACCGCCACCATCGCCGCCTACGTCAGCTTCGGCGGCCTCGGCCGCTACATCGTCGACGGCCTCTACCAGCGCGACTACGAGAAGGTCGTCGGCGGCGCCACCCTGGTCGCGGTCCTCGCCCTGGCCACCCTCGGCGTCTTCTGGGCGGTGGCCAGGCTCACCGTCTCCCCGGGGGTACGGCGGGGCGGCTGAGCGGACGGCTGTCCTGTACGCGCCCTCCGCGCCCGTTCCCCGCACGCCGAGGCGGGTGCGGTGCGGACACGGACGGAGCGGGAGAGCGAGGCCGTGCCGGAGCGGACTTCGACGCTCGGGCACCCGGGCCCGCCTACACGACTCCTCGGGCAGCCTGATCCACACCGCCCCGGCAGCGCGCGGCTACGACTCCGTCGGCGACCGGCCCCACGTCTGCCCGGCCCGCCCCTGCTGACGGGAGCACCGCCGAGCAGGGGCGCCGGACCCGCCGCCGACACCCGCGCGGTGGGCCCCGGCCGCGCGTGGCCCGCCACGGTCAGCCCTCGGTGCGGGCCAGCGCCTGTTCCAGCACGACCAGCAGGGCGTCCCGCACCGAGCCGCGCTCCCGGGCGTCGAACTGCAGCACCGGGACGCCCTCGGAGACGTCCAGCGCCCAGCGGACCTCCTCCAGCGAGTGCTCGACCAACCCGTCGAAGGCGTTGATCGCCACGGCGAACGGGACGCCCTTGTGCTCGAAGTAGTCGACGGCGGCGTAACAGTCGTCCAGACGGCGGGTGTCGACGATGACGAGCGCGCCGACAGCGCCCTCGACGATGTCGTCCCACATGAACCCGAACCGCTCCTGGCCGGGCGTGCCGAACAGGTACAGCTTCAGCGTCGGGTCGATGGTGATGCAGCCGAAGTCCATCGCGACCGTGGTGGTGGACTTGCGCGGGGTGAGCGACAGGTCGTCCACGCCCGCCGCGACCTCGGTGATGGCGGCCTCGGTGGTCAGCGGCTCGATCTCGGAGATCGCCCCGACGGCGGTGGTCTTGCCCACCCCGAAGCCGCCCGCGATCACCAGTTTCACCGGCAGCGGCGGTCGTACGGCCGTCCTGGCCGCCACGGCGCCGGTCAGTGGTTCAGTCGGTGTCACGGAGTACCCCCCGGGAGTCGGGGATGGCGCGGAGGCCATCGATAACCCTTCGCAGTACGGACGCGTCATGGGTGGCGGCGCTGTCCGGCACGTGGACCGCCAGCTGTCCGGCGGCGCGCAGGTCCTCGGCGAGGACCCGTACCACGTTCAGATGCAGCCGCAGCCGCGCGGCGAGTTCCGCGATGGACTGCGGCCGCCGACACGCGGCGACGATGTCATGCCGTTCGAAGGAGAGCCCGTCGAGCGCGTCGAGCCCCTCGGCGGTGGCGACCACCTGGGTCTCCACGGGGATCGGCGCACCGGCCGCGGCGCCCGCCACCCGGCCCGCCGTGAGCAGGAACGGCCGTACGGCGGGGACCGGCGCGACCGGCTCCGCGCCGGGGGGCGACAGGAGGCCGTCCTTCCCGGCACCGCCCGGGATGCGGTCGTCCACCATGGCTCGTTCTTCTCTTTCTCTCAGACCGGGCGGTGTCGCGCCCGGTCAGCCCGTCGACGGGACGCCGACGGTGTTCTTCAGCTCCAGCACCAGCTGGGGGCTGAGCGCGGCACCCGCGCGGTTGGCGAACAGCGTCATCTCGTAGGCGATGTTGCCCAGCTTGGCCTCCTTGTCGGCGACCACGCCGAGCACGGCACCGCTGCCGATCGCGGAGACCAGGACGTGGCCGCCCTCCAGATCGATGATGACCTTGTTCAGGGCGCCCAGGCCGTAGTTGCCGGACGCCCCGGCGGCCAGGCTGGTCAGCCCCGAGACGATCGCGGCCAGCCGCTCGGAGTGCGCCCGCTCACGCAGCTGCGCCACCGCGATGAGCAGACCGTCGGAGGACACGGCGATGGCGTCGACGACACCCGCGGTCTCCGTAGCAAAACGGTTCAGCAGCCATGTGAAGTCGGCTGCGGCGGCCCGCAGGTCGTCCGGCGTGCTGCCGCCGCCCGTGGGAGTGCCACCTGTCGACGTGCTCACTGCTCCGCTCCTTCCGGGAGGTTGTTCTGACCGTGGTCCGGCGTGCGCTGGTCCTGCGTGCGCCGCGCCGACGCGCGGACGTCGGGGGTGTCGTGCCGCTGGGGAGCGGGGTGGCTTCCGGTGTCGCTGTCCCGATGGGCCCGCTCCACCGCCGCCTCGAACTCGTCCAGCGCGTCGCGGACCGCTTCCGCGTCCGCGGGCGGCGTGGCCTTCAGCAGCGCCTGCCGCTCGGCCTCGGCGGAGGTGGTGCTCAGCGTGGCCCCCCGGACCCGCCGCCGCAGCGGCCGGGGGCCGCCGCCTTCCTCGCCGTTCCTGGCCTGGGGGATGAACGCCGCGTCCGCCGCCGGGTCCCGCCGCGGGACCCGCCGGGGCAGCGGCTGTACGGCGTCCCCGGCACCGCCGTCCCCGTCCGCCGCCGGAGCGCGCTCCACGACGGCGGGCCGCGGAGCCGTGGGCCCGGTGCCGGGCGCGGCCGCGGCGCCGGTGCGGGCCTCCGGCTCGGTCCGGGCGCCGACGGGGGCCTCCCGCGGCGGTGTCGTCGCCGCGCCGCCCGGCTCCAGCGTGTTCGGCACGGTCAGCAGCAGCGACGCCGGGATGGAGACCTCCGCCGTGACACCGCCGCCCCGGGTGCGGGACAGCGTGACGTCGATCTCCCAGCGGCGCGCGAGGGTGCCGACGACGAACAGGCCGAGGACCTTCGTCGGCACCAGGTCGAGCCGCTCACGGCGGATCAGCCGGGCGTTCTCCTCGGCCAGGCGCTCGGCGCTCATCCCGAGCCCGTGGTCGGTCACGGTGATCGTCGCGCCGCCCTCGGGCCCGCTGCGCAGCGTCACCTGGACGGGGCTGTCCGCGGGCGAGAACGACACCGCGTTCTCCATGAGTTCGGCCACCATCAGCGTCAGGTCGCCAACGATGTCGGGCTCCACCACGATCTCGGCCCCGGCGTGCAGCTCGACCCGCTGGTAGCCCTCGATCTGCCCGAGCGCGGCCCGGACCACGTTGGTGAGGTCGACCGGGCCGGAGCCGAGCACGGTCTCCCGGATCCCGGCCAGCAGCATCAGGCTGTCGGCGTTGCGGCGCAGCCGGACCGCGATGTGGTCGACGCGGTAGAGGCGCTCCAGCAGCGCCGGGTCGGTCTCCCCGCGCTCGACCGCGTCGATGAGGGCCAGCTGCCGGGTGGTGAGGTTGCTGACCCGGCGGCCCACGTTGCCGAACATCTCCGCGACGTTGCGGCGGCTGAGCACCTGGCGTTCCAGGAGCGCCGCCGCGGTGCTCTGTACGTGGTTGAACGCGTCCGCCAGGTCGCCGATCTCGTCCTGCGCGGTGACCGGCACCTCGCGCAGCCGCGGCGGCGCGTCGTCCTCGGTGTCGTCGTCCGCCACCCGCGCCAGCTCCCGCCCGGCCACCTCGGCGACCTGCCGGGCAGCCCCGGTCAGTGTCTGCACCGGCCGCACCACGGAGCGCCGTACGACGACGGAGAAGGCGAGCCACAGCACGAAGCCGAACACGGCGCCGCCCAGCAGCCAGCCCGCGTTCCACCAGGCGTCGTTGGAGGCGTCGTCGGCGCGGTCGGCGATCTGGTCGATGAGGGAGGCGGTGATCTCCAGGCGGGTCTGCGCCTGCTGCCGGTAGGCGGGGTAGGCGGCGAGCGCGCTGGTGAACTTCTCCCGGATCTCCGCCGGGGTCCCGGCCTGGAGGTTGCTCGGGTCGATCTGGAGTTCGGCGTACTGCCGCACGATGGTGGCCTGCGCCGCGCTGTGCTCGATGCCGCGCAGCTCGGCCGTCTGCTCCTCGGAGGCGAACCGGGCGAAACGTTCAGCCTGGTTGGTGTAGACGTCGTAGGAGCCGACCGCGCTGATGAACTCGATGAGGGCGTTGGAGTCACCGGTCGTCGCGGAGAACACGCTGGTCTCGAAGGCGCTGTGGGCGGCGTCGGCGCGCAGCAGCGAGTCCAGCAGGCTGCCGGTGTAGGAGGTCGCCAGCGGCGTGGTGCGGTCCAGGCTGAGGCCGTCGATGAGGCCCATGGACGCGCCCGTGTAGGCGGGGTCGATGTTGTCGGCGGGCAGATAGCCCTGCGCGATCGTCGCCCGCAGGCTGTCCAGGCCGCTGACCTCCCTGAGGGCCTGCGCCTCGGTCCCCGGCAGCCGGTCCCCGAAGGTGTCGCGGACCTTCTCCACCTGTGCGTCGACGGCGTTCTGCGCGTCCGTGTACCCGTCGGTCGAGGGCTGGGTGCCGGGTCCCGACGCCTCGAAGCGCACCGAGAGCAGGATGGCCTGCTGGTGCTCGGTCGCCAGCCGGTCCACCAGCTCGGCGACCTGGATGCTGTCCCGGACCAGCTGGGCCGACTCCGCGGCGTCCCGGGCCTGCTGCACCTGGTCGGCGATCAGATAGGTGAGCAGTACGGCGAGCCCCGCGAGCGGGGCGCCCACGAGGACGTTGAGTTTGCGGCGGAACGGCCAGCGGTCGGCGAAGCCGCGCAGTCCGCGCCCCTCGTTCGTGGACACCGGGCCTCCTTCTTGGGGGTGTCGCGAGCGGCCGGAGGTCAACAGCGGGGAGACTATCGTCTCTTGTGATGATCGATCACCACTGGATGTCAAGAATCCGTTACAACCGGCTCGGTTCGGATCGACGCCAATTGGTGACCTGACCACACTTGACTGACCGAGAAAGAGCTGGATTGGATCAGTTGACGGCGCAGAAATGCCGCCCGCCCCACCAACTCGCTAGCCCCGGAACGGGAATTGTGACTTCTACAGTGAAGAGCAGCTGGTCCATCAAGAGGCGCCGCGTGGCCACCGTCGCCTTCGCCCTCACTGCGGCCCTCGTCGCGGCGGGCTGTGGCTCCGACGACGACTCCGGTGACGACCCGCTGGCGGAGGACAAGGCGGACGGCAGCAGCGTCGTCGTCGGCTCGAACAACTTCGCCGAGAGCATCCTCCTCGCCGACATCTACGGCGAGGCCCTCAAGGCCAAGGGCATCAAGGTCACCTACAAGCCCAACATAGGCAGCCGTGAGACGACTTACGGACTGCTGAAGAACGGCGCCATCACCGTGCTGCCGGAATACAACGGCTCACTCCTCGCCTATCTCGACCCCGACGCGGAACAGAAGTCGGTCGAGTCGGTGAACGCCGCCGTCAAGGCCAAGCTCGACGACAAGCTGACGCTCCTCGACTCCGCGCCCGCCGAGGACAAGGACTCGGTGTCGATCAACAAGGAGACCGCCGAGAAGCACGGTCTCACCGGTGAGTCGACGCTCGCGGACCTCAAGGACATCGCTCCCGAACTGGTCATCGGCGGTTCCCCGGAGTTCCAGACCCGGCACCAGGGGCTGATCGGCCTGGAGAAGGAGTACGGGCTGGAGTTCAAGTCCTTCAAGGCGCTCGACGCGGGTGGCCCGCTCACCCAGGCCGCGCTGACCAAGAACACCGTGCAGGCCGCGGACGTCTTCACCACCGACCCGACCATCACCAAGGAGGGCTTCGTGGTCCTCCAGGACCCGAAGAACCTCTTCGGCTTCGCCAACGTGACCCCGCTGGTCTACGAGAGCGACCTGTCCAAGGAGGGCATCGACACCCTCAACGCGGTCTCCGCCAAGCTGGACACCAAGACGCTGCTCGACCTGGACTCCCAGGTGCAGCTGGAGAACAAGGACCCGCTGGACGTCGCCAAGACCTGGCTGAACTCCGTCGGTCTCGACTGACCGCTCCCACGCGTCGCGCGCTGTGGGCGTCCCCGGTCGACGGGGGCGCCCACAGCGCGTATGTCTCCACGCGTATGTCTCCACGCGTATGTCTCCACGCGTATGTCTCCAGGCGTTGTCCCCGCGCGTCTGTCCAAAGCGGACAACCTCGGTCAACTGGTCGACGTAGAGGGTCAGTTCCCGGCCGGGTCGAGGGTTTCCCCCGTATCCCCATCAGTAACCCCTTGCCTATCGTTCGGTCTCGGCCGCCCCACAGAGAACATCCCCACCGGGACGGCTTCGCACCAACTCCCCTCCGCCTCGACGACGAGGCGACCGACCGCCGCTCCGCGCTGCCCGGAGCACGGCCACGAAGGGCAAGCCCATGCGAATAACCCCCACATCCCCCACATCCCCCACATCCCCCACGTCCCCCACACCCCGCACGTCCGCTGTCTCCCCCACGTTCCGGCGGAAGCTGCTGTCCGTCACCGCGGTCTCCGTGTTCTCGGCCGCCCTGCTCACCGGCGCCACCGCCACCACGGCGGTCGCCCAGGCGGACCCGGCGCTCACCGAGGCCGCCCCCGGCACCACCGCCGAACGCCTCATCGTCGGCTACAAGTCCGGTGCCGAGGAGGCCAGATCGAACAAGGCCGCCTCCGCCGACGCCACCGCCAAGGCCGAGGAGACCGGCGAGCGCCTCGACTTCGAGCGCCGCCTCGGCACCGGCGCCGCCCTGGTCGGCCTCGACGAGGACACCACCCGCGCGGGCGTCGCCGACGTCATCGCCGAGTACGAGGCGGACCCCCAGGTCGCCTATGTCGTACCGGACCGCCTCAACAAGCCGCTGGCCACGCCGAACGACACCGAGTACGGCAAGCAGTGGGACCTCTTCGAGGCCACCGCGGGCATGAACGTGCCGGGCGCGTGGGACGTCGCCACCGGCAGCGGGGTGACCGTCGCCGTCATCGACACCGGCTACGTCAGCCACTCCGACCTCGCCGCGAACATCGTCGGCGGGTACGACTTCATCTCCGACGCCACCGTCGCGGGCGACGGCAACGGGCGCGACAGCAACCCGGCCGACCCGGGCGACTGGACCGCCGCCGGCGAGTGCCAGGCAGGTGACCCCGCCTCCGGCTCCTCCTGGCACGGCACGCACGTCGCGGGCACCATCGCCGCCGTCACCGACAACGGCAAGGGCGTCGCGGGCATCGCGCACGGCGCCAAGGTCTCCCCGCTGCGGGTGCTCGGCAAGTGTGGCGGCTACGACTCCGACATCATCGACGCCATCACCTGGGCGTCCGGCGGCACCGTCTCCGGCGTGCCCGCCAACCCGAACGTCGCCAAGGTCATCAACATGAGCCTCGGCGGCGGCGGTTCCTGCACCACGGCCACCCAGAACGCCATCAACGCCGCCGTGAACCGCGGCACCACCGTCGTCGTCGCGGCGGGCAACAGCAACGCCAACGCGGCCAACTACTCGCCCGCGAGCTGTGCCAACGTCATCTCGGTCGCGGCGACGAATCGTTCCGGCGCCCGTTCCTACTACTCCAACTACGGCACCGTCGTGGACATCGCGGCCCCCGGCGGCGAGACCCGCACCACCACCGCCAACGGCATCTACTCCACCCTGAACTCCGGCTCCCAGGCGCCGGGCGCCGAGTCCTACGCCTTCTACCAGGGCACCAGCATGGCCGCCCCGCACATCGCGGGCCTGGCGGCGCTGATGAAGTCGGCGAACACCGCGCTGACCCCGGCCCAGATCGAGTCCGCGATCAAGACCAACGCGCGGGCCCTGCCCGGCGCCTGCTCGGGCGGCTGCGGCGCCGGTCTGGCCGACGCGGCCAAGACGGTGCGGGCGGTGAGCGGCGGCGGCTCGACGGGCGGCACCACCTACTCCTCCGGCACCGCCGTCTCCATCCCCGACGCCGGTACGGCGATCGAGTCCCCGATAACCGTCAGCGGGCGCGGTGGCACCGCGCCCTCGACCCTCCAGGTCGGGGTGGACATCACCCACACCTACCGCGGTGACCTCGTCGTCGACCTGGTCGCCCCGGACGGTTCGGCGTACCGGCTGAAGTCCGCCAGTTCCTCGGACTCCGCGGACGACGTCGTGGCCACCTACACCGTGAACGCCTCCACCGAGACGGCCGACGGCACCTGGAAGCTGCGGGTGCAGGACGTCTACGCGCGGGACACCGGCAGGCTGAACGGTTGGAAGCTAACGTTCTGAGAATTTTCTGAGAGGCTCCCTGGACGGGCGGGCCGACCGGTGCGGAGGGGCACCGGTCGCTGTGGTTCTACTCTCGACCCACAGCTATGAAGTGTTCGTGCTTCGCAAGAGCTACCAGTCGCCAGTAATTCCA
>NZ_JBEYHH010000030.1:0-95298 GCF_040635175.1 Streptomyces sp. NPDC006997 | reverse complement strand
GGGTGTCCGTCCTCGGAACCGCGCGGGCTGTGGGGTGCGGGGTGTGCGGGGTTTTCCGCGCGAACCACTGCGGGCGGACACCCCCCGACACGTCCCCTTCCGTCGTACGGCGGCTGCGGCTCGTCGCCACCCCACGCGGCCTGGGTGCGGGCCGTCGTCTGCCGTCCTGGCCCGGCTGCGGGCCGTCGTGCCGCTCGGGCGGTGGGGGCACCCCGACAGCGCCGGGCGCGCGACCCACCCGCACGTCAGCGGCCGCGCCGGGCGCTCGAAAACGTCGCGACGGGTGGGGCGTCGTACCCCTAGCCTCGCTGGCATGAACGACGACGCCGCCGCGATAGACGTACGCCCGATCACCCCGAACGAGATCCCCGCCTGGCTTCGCGCCCTGAAGGTCGGGTTCCTGAAGTCCCCCGTCGTGACGGACGAGGACATCGCCGACCGCAGCGCGCAGATCGACCCGGCGCGGGCGCTGGGCGCCTTCGACGGGGACCGGTGCGTCGCGACGTTCAGGTCGTTCGCGCAGGAGCTGACGGCGCCCGGCGGCACCCCCGTGCCCGCGGACGCGATCACGGCCGTGACGGTCACGGCGACGCACCGTCGCCGTGGGCTGCTCACCCGGATGATGCGGCAGGACCTGACCGCGGCGAAGGAGCGGGGCGACGTCGTCGCGACGCTGATCGCGGCGGAGTACCCGATCTACGGGCGGTACGGCTTCGGCCCCGCCACCTCCGCCGTGGAGTGGGCGGTCGACACGCTGCGGACCGGGATCGACCGGCGTCGGCCCGGGCCGGAGGGCGGTGGGCGTATCGAGGTGGTGGACGGGGAGTACGTCCGCAAGGTCGGGCCCGAGTTGCATGAGCGGCTGCGGCGTGAGCAGCACGGGGCCATCGACCGGGACGAGCGGTGGTGGCGGGTCAACACGGGAGTGGTGCGGCCGTCGGGGCAGGGGGAGTGGACCGAGCCGTTCTACGCCGTGTACCGGGCGCCCGGTGGCGAGGTGGAGGGGCTGGTCACGTACCGGACCGACGGCGAGTGGAGCAGCAACAAGCAGCCGCAGAACACCGCGACCGTGCGGTGGCTGGACGCCGTGAGTCCGGCGGCCGAGCGTGCCCTGTGGACGTATCTCTGCTCGCTGGACTGGGTGACCGTCGTGAAGAGCGGGATGCGGGCGCCGGATGATCTGCTGCCGCGGCTGCTGCCGAATCCGCGGGCCGCCCGGGTCGCCGGTGAGGGGGACTGGCTGTGGGTGCGGATCCTGGACGTGGTGCGGGCGCTGGAGGCCCGGACGTACGCGGGGGTCGGGGAGATCGTCCTGGAGGTGGTGGACGAGGCCGGGTTCGCCGGGGGGCGGTACCGGCTTGAGGTGGGGGAGGGGGGTGCGCGGTGTACGGCGACCCGTGCCGATGCCGATCTGGTGATGGGGGTGTCGGAGCTGGCCTCGCTGTGGCTGGGGGAGGAGTCCGTGGCGCGGTTGGTCGCGCTGGGGCTGGTCCGGGAAGGACGAGCGGGCGCCGGCCGGGTGGCCGACGCCCTGCTGCGTACGCCCAGGCGACCTTGGTGCCCGGACATGTTCTGAGGTGCTCTGAGTTCGGGATCTCTGGTTCCTGGGCCTCCTCGGGGTCGGTTCCTCGTGTGGTCCGTAGCTGTGCTGGTGCCTGTTGAGTTGTGGCTGTGCGGATGCGGTGTTCGGTTGTCGGTGTTCAGTTGTGGCTGTGCTGGCTGGCCAGGCTCCCGGCTCCCCTCCGGAAGGGAGCCTGGTCAGCTGGACTGGGCTAGCAGCATGACGAGGATGACCGCGCCGATGCCGCCGATCATGGTGTTCTTGGCCTTGACCCCGATGGTGAGCGCGACGAGCGCGATGATCCCCATCGGGCCGAGCTTCCACTGGACGAACTGTTCGAAGCCGATGACCAGGGCGGCGATGACGATGGCGATGTACGGCATACGGTCCCCCCTTTCGGGCCGACCCTGGCGGCCAACCCCCCGTAAGTTTGACCATGTTGCTCAAGTTGGTGACCAACTTAGTTCTGGTTATCTCCACTTGGAGGCGTCTCATAACCACCCGTCGGTGAACTGCCCGAAGATGGCGGGAAGTTGTAGTGTTTGGTTGTGGAGCGGGGAAACGACTCCGTCAATGGACGGAAGAGGCCACAACCGTCACAGCCGGCGCATCGCCGGGTGGCGGACGAGTTGCGCGCCCGTATCACGTCCAGGGCGCTGCGGCCGGGGCAGCGGATGCCCACGCAGGCGCAGCTGGCCGAGGAGTTCGGTGTGGAGCGCGGGGCCGTCCGGCAGGCGCTGCGGGTCCTCCTGGAGGAAGGGCTGCTGACCGACGTGTCGCGGGGGAGCCCGGCGACGGTGGCGTACCGCCCCTCTGACGCGGTCACCGGGCCGGAGGCCCTGCCGCAGGCCACCATGGTCGCGCTGGCGTCCCGGGTCGCCCGTGCCTTCGCCGGTCCGCACGTCGAGATCGACGCGCTGTGCCTGACCGCGATCTCGCTCACACTGGCGCTCAGCGAGCCGCTGCGGCAGATCCACGCCGGGGAGCTGAAACCGGCCAAGGTCGACGTCCGGGTGCTGCTGCCCAGCCGGGACATCGAACTCGCCTTCCCGGCGCCGGTGGAGTCCACGGAGGACACGGAGCGGCTGCACGAGCGGTGGCTGGCGATGCGGAACGCGCAGGGTCAGGTGCTCCGGCACAACCTGCTGGCGCTGCGGGCCAGTCACGGGGTCGACGTGCGGGTCTCCTTCCGGGCGCTGCCGTTCACGCCGCCCGTGAAGCTGTACCTGCTCAACGGGGCCGAGGCGCTGTTCGCCTACTACACGCTCCGGCGGCGGGCGGAGCAGGTCGGTGGGGAGCGGCTCGAGGTGTACGACGCGCTGGGTACCCGGACGACGCTCTTCGCCTTCGAGCAGGGGGCGGGCGCCCGGGACACGACGTTCGTGGAACAGTCGTACCTGTGGTTCAACGCGCTGTGGGAGACCATCAGTTCGGAGCTGGTGCTCACGACCTGACGTCTCCCCCGTGCCGCGTCTCCCGGGTTCCTCGGTGTGGTGTGCTACAGGGCGGGGCCCGTCACCAGGAGGGCCAGGACGACCGCTCCGACGGAGCTGACGGCGGGGCTCTTGGCCCTGATGCCCAGGGTGAGCAGCAGCAGGCCGACGACGCCGGTGGCTCCGTACCTCGTTTCGACGACCTGCTCGAAGCCGACGACGAAGAGGGCGGAGAGGAGGGCGAGAGTAGGCATGATGGTTCCCCCTTCGCTTCCGCCAACTCTGGTAAGTTGGCGACCAACTCTGTTTAGGTTGTCCCCGCTTGGTTGATAGTCATAAACAACTTCGTTGCAACTCGTCGGAAGTCGGCGCGAGTTGTAGCGTTTGGTCGTGACCCAGGAGAACGTGGCAGTGAACGGCAGCAGAAGGCTCACGCCGCAGGAGATCGCCGATGTCCTGCGGGAACGCATCCGTGCCGGCGAGCTGAAGGCGGGGGACCGGCTGCCCACCCAGGCCGAGTTGGCCGACGAGTTCGGGGTGGAGCGCGGCACCGTGCGCCAGGCGCTGCGGGTGCTCCAGGAGGACGGCCTCCTCACCAACGTCAGCAAGGGCAGCCCGCCCCGTATCGCCCCCCGCGTCCCCGTCCAGGACGAGCCGCAGCCGACCATGGTCGGGCTCTCGCCCCGGCTGACGGAGGCGTTCGGGGCGCGGCAGGTGCGGATCGCCGTCGTCTGCCACACCGCCGAGACGCTGATGCTGGCCCTCGGGGAACCGCTGCGCCAGATCCACGAGGGGCGGGTCCAGCCGGAGGCCGTCGACGTGCGCATCCTGCTGCCCTCCCGGGAGATAGACCTCGCCTTCCCGGTGCCGGTCGGGGGCGCGGGGGACGACGATCCCGTGCACCAGCGGTGGCTGGCGATGCGGAACGCGCAGGGGCAGGTGCTCCAGCACAACCTCCTGTCGCTGCGTGCCAGCCACGGGATCGACGTGCGGGTCTCCTTCCGGGCGCTGCCGTTCACCCCGCCGTTCAAGCTGTACCTCCTCAACGGGGAGGAAGCGCTGCTCGGGTACTACATGCTCACCCGGCGCGAGGAGGAGTGGGGGGACCAGGTCCTCGACATGTACGACGCCCTGGGCGCCGCCTCGCTGCTGTTCTCCTTCCACGCGCGGTCCGGTCACCGGGACGAGGCGTTCGTCAAGGAATCGCAGAAGTGGTTCGACGCCCTCTGGGAAACCATCACCACGGACCTGACACTCTCTTAGTGACTTCTGATACGACCCAGACCGAACACGTGTCAGTGCCCACCGAGCGCCTGCGGGAGCGGATCTCCGGGGCGCGCGTCGTGCTGTGGGACTTCGACGGGCCGATCTGCCGACTGTTCGCGGGGCACCGGGCCGAGCTGATCGCCCGGGACATGGTCGGCTGGCTGGCCGCCCGTGGACTGCGGGGTCTCCTCCGGGAGGAGGAGGTACGGTCCTCCGATCCCCACTTCGTGCTGCGCGCCGTCGGCGGACGGCACCCGAACAGCGACCTCGTCGCGGAGCTGGAGGAACGTCTCACCGCGGAGGAGCTGCGGGCCACGTTCACCGCGATGCCCACGGCGTACGCCGACCCGCTCATCCGGACCTGGGCCGCGGTCGGCGCCCGGCTGGCCATCGCCACCAACAACTCGCCCCTCGCGGTCCGCCGCTACCTGGAGGGACGGGAGCTGACCGGCTGCTTCGCCCCGCACATCTACGGCCGTACTCAGCAGCTGGAACTGCTCAAACCCGATCCGCACAGCCTCCAGCGGGCGCTCAGCGCGATGGGGTCCGCCCCCGGCGACGCCCTGATGATCGGCGACATGCCCACCGACTGCCGCGCCGCGGCCGAGGCCGGGGTCCCGTTCCTCGGCTACGCGCGTGACGAGGCGGGGGGTGCGCGGCTGCGGGCTGGCGGGGCCGACGTGGTGGTGGACTCGCTGGAGCCGGTGCTGGAACTGGTGACGGGCGGTCGCTGACCCCGGCCCCGTCCTCTCATGTCTGGAGCATCAGGAGGAGCAGGGTCACCGCGCCCAGCGAGGCGCACGTGGAGTTGTTCGCCCTGAGGCCGACGGCCAGCAGGAGCAGGGCCGCGAGGCCCACCGGACCGTAGCGCCACTCCGCCAACTGCTCCGCGCCCAGTCCCAGGACCGCTACGAGAAGGCTCAGCACCGGCATGATCGTCCCCCCTTGGTGTCCGCCAACCGCCCTGCCAATTGGACTGGTTGACTTGAATTGGAATTTCCCGGTCTATGTGATCGTCTAACTTCCGGTCCAATGGGGGTCTTCGTTGGCCGGAAACGATGTGCCCCCGGTGCTGGTGCGGGTAGTTTGCAGCCGTGGCCACATCATCAGCACAGTCAGGGGCCGGACCAGGCCGGGCGGGGCGCGTGGAGGGCGGCCGGGCGTCCGCGCTCGTGGAGTCCGTGCTGCGCGAGCAGCTGGCCAACGGCACGCTCCGGGTCGGCCAACTGCTGCCCCCGCAGCGGCAACTGGCCGACGAGTTCGGGGTCAGCCGGGACACCATCCAGCGGGTGCTGCGCAAGCTCACCGAGGAGCGCTGGCTCCAGGCCCGTCAGGGCAGCGGCATCCGGGTGGTGCGGGTGCCGGACGTCGCCGGGTCCGAGCCGGGATCGGAAGCCCGCGGTCGGGCCACTCTCGGTCCACTCATCCACCGGGCCTTCGAGCAGCCCGAGGTCACCCTCGACACCTTCTCGCTGACCTCCGAGACACTGGTCAGCCACCTGCGGGTACAGGGCGAGCGCATCGCCGCCCGGGAGGTCACCCCCGCGCGCGTACGGCTGCGGATGCTCCTGCCCGCGGAGGAGCCCCGGTTGGCCTACCCGGCCGCGGTGGATCCCGTGGACGACCGGATCTGGGCCCGCTGGCAGGCCATGGCCCAGGGGTACGCGGACACGGTGGTGGAACTCGCCGGGCGGTTCGGGCAGTGGGGCGTGGACACCGCGGTGGAGATCCGCCGGGTGCGGATGACCCCGCAGTTCAAGCTGTACGTCTTCAACGACACCGACATGCTGTTCGGGCCCTACGAGGTGATGCGGCGCACCATCGCCGTCGGTGACGGCGTCCCGGTCCCCGCGCTGGACGTCCTCGGCCTCGGCTCCGCCCTCTACCTGCACCACCGGGACCCCGACGACCCCGACACCCACGACGGCTTCTTTGCGACCATGAAGGCCACCTTCGAGTCGTACTGGGAGCACCTGGGCGAGCCCGCGACCGAAACCTGACGGAACTGCACGACATCCGCCACGGTCCGTGACGGAAAGGCGGTCCACATAGTGACACGACGTGAACTGCATCACGCCGCGTACTACTCTCAGCCGCCATGTCACTCCCTCTGCCCCGCTGGGCCCACCAGCCCCTGGTGCGTTACTTCGCGGAGGCGCGGCGCCGCGGCGCCGACGGGCCGGTGGTTTCCGGCCATCACAACCTCAACCTCATCGCGCCCCTGGGCCAGCCGCTCGCCTGTCTGCTGGGTGTGGGGTCCGGCCGGGTGCGCGCCAAGTTCCGCACGCCCTACCCCACCGTCGAGGTCGTACCGAGGATCTGGCCGCGCGAGGCGGAGGTGCTGCGGGTGGTGAGCGCACGCGTGGCCGAGGCACCGCGCTGTCTGGCCGACTTCGGGGAATGGTCCCTGCACGACTACCTGGAGGGCCGGGCGCTGTCCGAGGTGGCGCCCGAGGGGCAGCCGGTGGGCAGCGGGCGGCTGGCCGCGCTGGCGGCGTTCTTCGCCCGATTGGCCGAGGTACCGGCCGACGAGTTGCCGCCCCGTCCGGCCGACTGGCCCGGCGACCGCGACAGCCGCGGATTTCTGGACTGGCTCGCCCGGTTCACCGAACGGGACGTCCACCAGTCCAATCGGCCGCGCTTCGGCGACCTCTTCGACGCCGTGGGGGTGCCCGAGGACGCCGTCGACCGCTTCCTGCGGACGGTGCCGCCGATGACCCCGCGACGGTTCGCCCTGCTGCACACCGACGTCCACCGGGCCAACGTGGTCGTCGTGGCGGGCGCGGCGGGCGAGCGGCTGGTGGTCATCGACTGGGAACTCGCCCTGTACGGCGACCCGCTGCACGACCTGGCGACCCATCTGGGGCGGATGGACTACGACAAGGCCGAGCACGAGCTGATGGTGCGGATGTGGGCGGACGCCATGCGGCACGCGGGCTACCCGGACGCGACCGCCGGGATGGACACCGACCTGCCGGTCTACCTCGGCTTCGAGTACGCCCAGTCCGTCTTCCCCGATGTCATGCGCGCGGCGCTCGCACTGCCGGACCGGCCCGACGAGCACCACTTCGGCGGCGCCGCGGCGCGCGTCCACCGGGCCCTGAGCCGGGCGAGCGAGCCGCTGGGGCTGGTGGACGGGCCCAAGGACGAACAGGAGATCGCCGACGTGCTGCGGCGCTGGCATGCGGCGGACCGGGCGCGTGCGGGCGTGGACGGCCGGGCGGGCGCGCACGTTCGGGCGGGGGGAGCGGCGTGACGGGGGCCGACCGGAGGGCGCGGGAGCTGCTCGACGGGGCGGCGGGCGTGCTGTTCGACTTCGACGGGCCCCTCTGCCGCCTCTTCCCCGAGGGTGCCTCGGCTCCCCTCGCGGACGAGGTACGGAACCTCGCCGACAAGTTCGGTCTGGGCGGCGTACTCGACGACTCCGAGCGCGTCAGCATCGACCCGCACGTGGTGCTGCGCGCCGTGCACCGGGCCCGGCACGAGTGGGACGTCACCGAACCGCTGGCGCTGATAGAGGCCGCCGTCACCGCCGGTGAGCTGGCCGCCGCGCGGTCCGCCTGGCCCACCCCGCGGGCGGACGCCCTCGTGGCGCGGCTGGCGCGCCGGGGTGCGCGGCTGGCGGTGGTCACCAACAACGCCCCCGGCGCGGCGGCGGCCTACCTGGACGGCATGGGCCTGCTCGGCCGCTTCGACACCGTCCAGGGCCGCACGGCCGACCCCGGACTGATGAAGCCCCACCCCGACGTCCTCCACCGTGCCCTGCGCGACCTCGCGCTCGCCCCGGCCGACGCCGTGATGGTCGGGGACACCGGCACGGACGCCGCCGCGGCCCGCTCGGCCGGGGTGCCCTTCGTCGGGTACGGGCGCGACAAGCACAAGGTGAGCGGACTGCGCGCGGCGGGCGCCGACGTGGTCGTGACGTCGTACGAGCCCCTGGTCGAGCCGCTGTCTAGCCGGTGAGTCCCGCGGGCGCGTCGAGCAGGGGGATCAACTCCTGTTCCTCGTAGGCCAGGTGCGCCTCCAGGGCCGTCGTCAGGCGGGCGACCTCGGCGCGGGCGGTGGCGGGGTCGGACGGGGTTGTCACCGCGTGCCGGAGGTCGGCCACCAGGGACGCGATCTTCTCGTGCTCCTCGCGGAGGCGGGCGAGGACGGGGGCGGCTTCCGGGTGGCGGTCGGCGAGAGCCGGGAACAGGCCCAGGTCCTCGCCGGTGTGGTGGTTGTGGAGGCCGTGGCAGAAGGTGAGGCAGTTGGCGCGGAGCTGGGCGCCGAGGGTGGGGGAGGCGGTGGCGGAGGGCTGGGTGCTCATTTCCTCGCGTATGAGGGCCAGTTCGTGGCGGAAGGCGTCGTGGACCAGTCTCAGGGCCTCGCCCAGGGAGCGGGCGTTGATCTTCGGGGGGCCGTCCGGCGCGGTCTGGTACAGGGCGATCACGGGGATCACGCGCCGGGTCTTCTCCTGGTACGCCGCCCAGCCCGGGTCCGCCTCGACGGCCCGTGCGAACGCCTGGTCGCGTTCCTCGCCGGTGAGGACGACGGCCTGTGCCGCGTAGGTGAACACGCCGTTCTCCACGGTCACCCGGGGGTGGACGCGGAGGTTGTGGTACCAGGCCGGGTGCCGGTCGGCGCCGCCCGCGGAGGCGATGACCAGGACCCGCTCGGGCCCGTCGGGGAGGTAGCCGACGGGGGTGGTGTGCGGGCGGCCGGAGCGGGCTCCCGTGGTGGTCAGCAGGAGCAGGCGGGCGCCCTCGAAGGGGCCGCCCACGCGGCCGTGGTGGGCGCGGAACTCGTCGATGACCTGTTGGTTGAAGTCATGGGGCACGTACGTGTCGTCCTTCTTCTCTGTCGCCGTGGGTGTCGTGTGCTGGTGGCGCAGAGAAGGGCGGCGGGCCTCTCGCCCTCCGCACCGGCCTCACTCAGAGGCCGGGTACCCCATCCGATCGCGGCGCGTGGCCGACCCGGCAGTCATGCGGAAGACGGTAGCGGGGGAGGGGGGAACGGGGCAATGTGGTTCCCGTGGGTGTGCTGGTCTTCCTCGACGTAGACGGCACGGTGATCCCGTTCGGCGGGCCCGGACCGTACCCGGAGTACGGTCCGCGGGACGGGGCCGTCGCACACCCGCTGCTGGGCCGGGTCGACCCGGGTCTCGGGGCGCGGCTGGGGGCGCTGGGGTGCGAGCTGGTGTGGGCGACGACCTGGCTGGACGACGCGAACGAGGTGCTCTCGCCCTGGCTGGGGCTGCCGTCGCTGCCGGTGGTGGACTGGCCCGATCCGCGGCTCAGTGAGCGGGGTGAGGTGCGGCTGCTGCACTGGAAGACCCGGGCGTTGGTGCGGTGGGCGGCCGGGCGGGTGTTCGTCTGGCTCGACGACGAGATCACCGGCGCCGACCGGGACTGGGTGGCCGCCCACCACCCCGCCCCGGCCCTGCTGCACCGCGTGGACCACCGCTACGGGCTCACCGACGCCGACTTCGCGGTGCTGGCGGAGTGGCTCAGCGGCGGCCCAGGAGTTCGGTGACCCGGATGAAGCCGTCGGTGCCGTGGCCCAGCCCGATCACCCGGCGTGCCTGGCCCTCCGCCGCCCGCAGGACGCCCGCGTCGATTCCGTGCGCCTCCGAGGCGTGCACGATGTGCGCCATGGAGGAGACCGCCGACGTGATCGGGTTGAGGTCGCCGGAGTACGTGCCGTCGTCGGCGTCGGCCGCGAACTGGTCGATCAGCGGCGGCAGGATCTCGGCGATGCCCCGCGCGAAGGGCGCCAGCTCCCGGCCGGTGATGCCCTCCGCGCGGGCCACCGCGAGGGCGTGCGCGTAGCCCGCCATCGCCGTCCAGAAGATGTCGAGCAGGGCGATGTCGTAGCCCGCGGCGCGCCCGGTGTCCTCCCCGAGGTGGGTGTGCGTGCCGCCGAGGGCGTCGAGGACGGGCCGGTGGCGTTCGTACAGCTCGCGCGGGCCGCTGTGCAGGAACACGGCGTGCGGGGTGCCGATGGTGGTCGCCGGGGTCATGATCGCGCCGTCGAGGTAGCCGACGCCGTGCTGGTCCGCCCAGGCGCCGGTGTCCCGGGCCCGGTCCGGCGTGTCGGCGCTGAGGTTGACGACGGTGCGGCCCTTGAGGGAGGCGGTTACCTCCTCCTCGCGGAGGATGGCGTCGGAGGCGTCGTAGTTCACGACGCAGACCACCGTCAGCGCGCTCGCGCGGGCCGCTTCCGCGGCGGTCGGGGCGGCGGTCGCGCCCCGGGCCGTCAGCTCCCCGTCCCGGCCGGGGGTGCGGTTCCAGACGGTGGTGCGCAGGCCGGCGTCCAGGAAGGCACCGGCCAGGGCTCGGCCCATCGGGCCGAGCCCGAGGACGCTGACGGCAGACTGGTCGTCGTACGAGGACATGCTTGGACTCCCGTGCGTTCGCATGGTGGTGGGAAGAGTGGATCGCCGAGGGGGCGAGGATGACGCGCAGCCGGGCGCAGGACCCGAACGTGTGCGGGGTGACCGCCGCGATCTCCGTGATCGACGGCAAGTGGAAGACCAGCCTGCTGTGGCTGCTGGAGTCCGGGCCGCACCGCCCCGGCGAACTGCGCCGACGGCTGCCCGGCCTCAGCGAGAAGGTGCTGACGCAGGCGCTGCGCGAGATGGCGGAGGACGGTCTGGTGCACCGCGAGGTGCACGATGGTCTGCCGCTGAAGACGGTCTACTCGCTGACCGGCTTCGGACGTGAACTGTCCGAGCTGCTGGGCCCCCTCTCCGACTGGGGCCACCGGCGGCTGGAGCGGCTGGTGGCCCGTTGACTGGCTCCCTCAGCGTCTCGTCGTAGCGGCGTCCTGCCAAGTACCCACTTTTTTGTGGGTGTCGGGTGGTAGCGCGTGGGTGTCAGCGGGTGTCAGCGGGTGTCAGTGGGTGCCGGTCACGGTTGGTCCCGTACGTCGGCGACCACGCGGCTCACGTTGTCGGGGCCGCCGACGGCCGTCGTCGATCATCGACTGGACCATGGTGTGGTCGTGGGTGACCTGGAACAGCTCCCCGTCCCGGAGCGGGTAGGCGCGCGAGTCGCCGATGTGGACGAGGGCCAGCTGCGAACCCGTCCACAGGAGCGCGGTCAGCGTGGTGCCCACGGTGCCGCCAGCGGCGACGCCGCGCACCGCCCGCCCGGCCCGCTCCACCGCGTCCTCCAGGACGTCGAGGAGGCCGCCCGCCACGTCCACCGCCCGCGCCTTCCTCATGGCCTTCCTCGTGCCGGGCGGGTCCGCCCGGTGCCGTCGATGCTGGGGCCTGCCCCAGGGGGAAGGCCAAAGCCCGGGTGTCCTCGGTACGGGTTCACGCCTCCGCGGGTCGTTGGCGCAGGGCCTGTCTGGCCTCGCGGTCGACCGTCCAGACGTCCGCGACCGGGCCCACGTGGGTGAGCTTCTCGGGGTTGAGGACGGAGCGGATGGCCTGGACGCGGCCGTCCAGGAAGTCGAGTACGAGGGTGTTGATGACCTTGCCGTGCCGGTCGCGGAAGACCGCGCCGGGCTGGCCGTTGACGTGCCGCGGCTCCACCGTGCCGCCGATCCGCACGAACGGCGTGACGAGCACGGCGAGCAGCCGCGACACCTGCTCCGCTCCGAAGACGCCGCGCCGGAACCTCGGCGCCTTGCCGCCGCTGTCGCTGACCAGCTGGACGTCGGCGGCGAGGAGTTCCCGCAGCCCGTCCAGGTCGCCCTTGTGGAAGGCGTCGAAGAAGCGCTCGGCGAGTTCCTCGCGCTCCTCGCGGTCGGCCTCGAAGCGGGGGCGCCCGGCTTCCATGTGGCGGCGCGCGCGCACCGCGAGCTGGCGGCAGGCGGCCTCCGAGCGCCCCACGGCCGAGGCGATCTCCGGGAAGCCGAACCCGAACACCTCCCGCAGCACGAACACCGCGCGTTCCAGCGGGCTCAGCCGTTCCAGGAGGAGCAGCGCGGCCATGGACACCGAGTCGGCGAGTTCCGCCGAGCGCTCCGGGTCCTCGTAGGGGTCGGTCATCAGCGGCTCCGGGAACCAGGGGCCGACGTACTGCTCACGGCGGACGCGGGCCGACCGCAGGATGTCGATGGAGATCCGGGTGACGACGGCGGACAGGAAGGCCCGGGTCGACTTGGGCGGGGTGGGCGCGGCCTCCCAGCGCAGCCAGGTCTCCTGGACGGCGTCCTCCGCCTCGCTCACGCTGCCGAGGACGCGGTAGGCGATGGCGAACAGCAGCGGCCGCAGCTCCTCGAACTCCTCCGTACGGGTCATGCCAGTCCCTCCATGAAGCCTTCCCGCCAGGACGGGTAGTGCAGTTCCCAGCCCAGTTCGCGCTTGGCCCTGGCGTTGGAGAAGCCGCGCCCCTCGGTCATCACGGCCACCGCGACCTCCCCGGCCAGCAGCCGGGCCAGCCACCCGGGCAGGCGCACCGGCGGCCTGGCGCCCACGCACTCCGCGAGGTGGGGCAGCCATTCACGGGCCGGTGCCGGTTCGTCGTCGACGATGTTGAACACGCCCCTCGCCTTCTGTTCGACGGCCAGTACGGTGGCGCTCGCGGCGTCGTCGACGTGCACCCAGGAGTGGTGCCCGGCGCCGTCGCCGAGGAGTGGGAACCGCCGGTCCCGGACGCGTCGGACCTGGTCGTCGGTGGCGCCCGGCCCGTAGAGCTCGCCGTAGCGCAGGACGGTGCCGCCGTCCCCCGCGACAGTGTCCTCGACGTACCGGATCGCCATGGCGCCCGGGTGGGCGGCCGTGCCCTCGTGCGGGTCGAGCGGGTCGTCCTCGGTCTTCACCCAGCCGCCCTCACGGATGCCGTTCCAGCCCGCGAAGCTCTGTGCGAGGACGTGGCGGACGCCGGTGCCCGCGGCGGCGGCCAGCAGGTGGTCCGTGCCCTCCGTGCGCAGCCGGATCGTGGTGGCCGACCAGCGGCCCAGGCGCCCGAGGCGGCCGGGCCTGCCCGCGTGGGCGGCGGAGAGGGCGGTCATCTGGTGCACGACCGCGTCCGGCGACGCCGCGGCCACGGCCTCACCGACCGAGATCGCGTCCAGCCCGTCCATCACCACGCCCGTGGCCCCGAGCCGCCCGAGCAGCCCCAGCCTGGCCGCGTTCGTCGTCGTGGCCGTCACCTGGTGCCCCCGGGCCACCAGCCGCGCCACCAGGCGCCGCCCCAGGACGCCCGTCCCACCTGCCACGAACACCCGCATCTCCACCCTCACCCACCTTCTCGACTCACCGCCTGCCCACCCCTCACGTGAGGGGGACCACGCGACAGGAGACGAGACAGGGCGGGCGGCTGTGACACGGGGTGCGGTCTCCTCGTAGGGCGGGAGGGCGGAGGGTGGCAGGTGCCAGGTGGTGCCATCCTGGCGTCAGGTGGTGTCACGTGGATGGCGTCACGTGCTGTCAGCTGGGCGTCATCGAGGAGCGCGGGGCCAGCCGTGGGGAATTCTCGCGACGTTTATGCTGGTCACGGCGGTGTGGTGCCATCGCGTCGCGTATGTGGCGCCACTCGGGGTTGCGTATGGCGCCATTGTGGTGCCAAGATAACGCCCATGGACCTCACCCCGTATGTCGACACCCTGCGACGCGAACTCGCGGTGGCCGCCGAGGCGGGCGGTGAAGACGCTCGCGAGCTGGCCGAGCGGCTCACCGCGCCGCTGGAGTCGGCGACCCGGCTGACCCTGCTCAACGTGCTCTCCGCCGCGATGGACGAGATCACCCGCGAACTCGCCCCCGGCTCCGTCGACGTAAGGCTGCGCGGTCTCGACCCCGACTTCGTCGTGACCCCGCCACCCGCCGGCGGCAGTCCCACGGAGGCGCCCGCCGAACCGTTCAGGACGCAGGCGCCCGCCGAGGGCGACGAGGGCGGCACCGCCCGCGTCAACCTGCGGCTGCCCGCCCACCTCAAGGCCCGCGCCGAGGAGGCCGCGAGCCGCGAGGGACTCTCCGTCAACGCCTGGCTCGTACGGGCCGTGTCGGCCGCGGTCGACGGCGGCGGCCAGCCCCGTACGCCGGAGAAGACCCGCACCATCGGACAGAGCTTCACGGGCTGGGTGCGCTAGCCGCACCCGCCTCCCCAGGTCACTTCACCCACCTCACGTCCCTGTAAGGGGCGGACTCCAAGGCTCACGAGGACGGTACAGCCATGCCTTCTTTCGACACTCCCGCCGCGATCTCCGTCACCGCGCACGTCTCCGCCGGTTCCATCCGGTTCACCGCGGACGACCGGCTCGACACGGTCGTCGACGTACGGCCCCGCGACCCGAAGCGGGACCCGGACGTCCGGACGGCCGAGCAGACCGAGGTGACGTTCGCGAACGGCGTCCTGACCGTCAGGACGCCCAAGCAGCGCAACCTCATCGGCCGCACCGGCACCGTGGACATCACCGTCGAACTGCCCACCGGCTCGCGCGTCGACATGACCGGCGCCTGGGCCCAGGTCCTCGGCGAGGGCCGGCTCGGGGATGTTCGCGTCAAGACCTCGTCCGGCGACGTCCGCCTCGACGCGACCGGCCCGCTCCAGCTGACCGCCTCGCACGGCTCGATCACCGTCGACCGGGTCGAGGGCATGGCCGAGGTCACCACCAGCTCCGGCAGCCTGCGGGTCGGCAGGGTCGACGGCCCAGCCGTCCTGAAGAACTCGCACGGCTCCACGACCGTCGGCGCCGCCACCGGCGACCTGCGGGTCAGCGGGGCCAACGGGGACATCGACATCGCGCGCGCCGAGAGCTCGGTCGTGGCCACCACCGCCCACGGCACCCTGCGCGTCGCCGACATCGCCCGCGGCACGGCCCAGCTGGAGACGTCCTACGGCGCCATCGAGGTCGGCGTCCGCGAGGGCACCGCCGCCTGGCTCGACGTCAGTTCCGAGCACGGGCAGGTGCGCAACACGCTCGCCTCGTCCACGCCGCCGGAGCAGGCCGAGGACGCCGTCCGGGTCCGCGCCCGCACCCGCTACGGCAACATCGACGTGCGCCGCGCCAAGGTCTGACCCCGCCCCCCACTCCTCCTCCGACACCCGCCCCCGAAAGGGAGAGCGCCATGCCTTCTTCTGACATGCCCATGTCTAACCGTGCCCTTCCGCTCCCGGGACAGGGCGGCGACGACTCCCGGCCCCGCGCCGCCGTCTCCGCGCTCGGTCTCCGCAAGTCGTACGGCGACAAGACCGTGCTCGACGGCGTCGACCTGCGCATCCCCGCGGGCACCGTCTTCGCGCTGCTCGGCCCGAACGGCGCGGGCAAGACCACCACCGTGCAGATCCTGTCCACGCTCATCGCGGCCGACGGCGGACAGGCCCAGGTCGCGGGCCACGACATCGCCACGGCACCGGACCGCGTACGCGCCGCGATCGGCGTCACCGGCCAGTTCTCCGCGCTCGACGACCTGCTCACCGCCGAGGAGAACCTCGTCCTCATGGCCGACCTGCTCCGCCTCGGCAAGCGCGAGGGCCGCTCCCGGGCCCGCCGACTGCTGGAACGGTTCGACATCGCGGACGTCGCCCACCAGCGCGCCGCGACCTTCTCCGGCGGTATGCGGCGGCGGCTCGACCTCGCGATGACCCTCGTCGGCGACCCCCAGGTGATCTTCCTGGACGAGCCGACGACCGGGCTCGACCCCCGGAGCCGCCGCACCATGTGGGAGACGGTGCGGTCGCTGGTCGCGGGCGGTACGACGGTCTTCCTCACCACGCAGTACCTGGAGGAGGCCGACCAGCTCGCCGACCGCGTCGCCGTCCTCGACGGCGGCCGGATCGTCGCCGAGGGCACCGCCGACGAACTCAAGGCGCGGATCCCCGGCAGCCACGTACGGCTCCGGCTCACCGACTCCGCCGCGTACGAGCACGCGGTCGCCGCCCTTCCCGACGCGGCCCGCGACGACGAGAACCTCGCCCTGCGCGTCGCGGGCGACGGCGACCTCGGGGCCCTGCGCGCCCTGCTCGACCGGCTCGACGCGGCGGGCGTCCGGGCCGCCGGCCTCTCCGTGCACACCCCCGACCTCGACGACGTGTTCCTGGCCCTGACCGGCCACGGCACGAACGCCGGCCCTCTCACCGCCAAGGAGACCTCGCGATGAGCACCCTCACCTACGCCGTGCACGACTCCGCGACGATGCTGCGGCGCAACCTCCGGCACGCGATCCGCTACCCGGCCGTCGGGTTCGGCAGCGCCCTGACGCCGATCCTGATGCTGCTGCTGTTCGTGTACGCCTTCGGGGACTCGATCGGCGCCGGGATGGGCGGCGGCCGGGACGCGTACCTGGAGTACCTGACCCCCGGCATCATCATCATGGGCGTGGCCGCCGGGTCGATGTCGACCTCGATCGCGATCTGCTCGGACATGACCGAGGGCATCGTCAACCGCTTCCGCACCATGAACATCACCCGCTCCTCGTTCATGACCGGCCATGTCGTCGGCAGCGTCATCCAGACGATGGTGTGCGCGGTCCTGGTCGTCGGCGTCGCGCTCGCCGTCGGCTTCCGGTCGGACGCGAGCCCGCTGGAGTGGCTGGCCGCCGCCGGGTTCCTCACGGCCATCGCGTTCGCGGTGACCTGGCTGTCCGCGGCGCTCGGCCTGATCTCCAAGACCGTCGAGTCCGCGAGCAACAAGCCGCTGCTGATCCAGTTCCTGCCGTTCCTGGGCTCCGCGTTCGTACCGGCCGAGTCGATGTCCCCCGGCCTGCGCTGGTTCGCCGAGAACCAGCCCTTCACCCCGATGACCGAGACCCTGCGCGGCCTGCTCTCCGGCTCGGAGATCGGCGACAACGGCTGGATCTCGCTCGCCTGGTGCGCCGCCATCGCCGCGACGGGCTACCTGTGGTCCCGGTCCCTCTTCAACAGCACGACGACGAAGCGGCACTGAACCGCGGGGGAGGGCGGACGCCGTGTGTGGCGGGGCAGCCGTGGGGCGGCCCCGCCACACACGGCGTCCGCTGTCCCGCGCGGGGCTTTCCGGTACGGAGTGCGCTGTGTCGTGTGGGTGGCTTGCTGGTACGGCGTGCGCCGTCCCGTGTGGGTGGCTTCCTTGTACGGCGTGCGCTGTGTCGCGCGCGGCTCCCCGACACGGCGTGAGCTGCCTTCCGGTACGGAGTGCGCCGTCCCGCGTGAGCGGCTCCCCCGAGGCGAAAATCCGCGCGTGAGTCCCGGGCGCACTCCCAGACTGCACCCATGCGCAGCTACCGCTCCCTCCTCCGTACGCCGGAGTTCACCCCGTTCCTGCTCTCCTTCACCGTCTCCGCCGCCGCCCAGACGATCGGCTCCCTGGCCCTCGGCACCCTGGTGTTCCGGGCCACCGGGTCCCCGCTCCTGACGGCGCTGAGCATGTTCGGGCCGCACCTGGCCATGCTGGCGGGGGCGGCGTTGTTGCTCTCGGCCGCCGACCGGCTGGCCCCGCGGGCGATCCTCACCGGCCTCTCCCTCGCGTTCGCGGCGGCGACGGCGGTGCTCGCACTGCCGGGACTCCCGGTCTGGGCGGTCTTCGTCGTCGTACTCCTCCAGGGCCTGGTCGCGTCGCTGGGCGGCGGAGTGCGCGGCGGGCTGCTCAACGAGATCCTCACCAAGGACGGCTACGTCCTGGGCCGTTCCGTCTACAACATGCTCTGGGGCCTGACGCAGGTGACCGGGTTCGCGACGGGCGGCGCGCTGCTGGTGCTGCTGTCCCCACGGACCTGTCTGCTCCTGGCGGCGGGCCTGTACGCGGCCTCCGCCCTCGTCACCCGCCTGGGCCTCACGGCCCGCCCGCCCCGCTCCTCCGGCCGCCCGTCCGTGGCGGCGACCTGGCGCACCAACGCCGTCCTGTGGTCCTCCCGTTCCCGCCGCCTGACCTACCTGGGCCTGTGGGTGCCCAACGGTCTGGTGGTCGGCGGCGACTCGCTCTACGTCTCCTACGCCCCCGACTCCGCGGGCACGCTGTACGCGTGCGGTGCGTTGGGCATGTTCGCGGGTGACCTGGCGGTGGGCCGTCTGATACCGCCCGCGTGGCGTCCCCGGCTGGCGACGCCGCTGCGGCTGCTGCTGGCGGTGCCGTACCTGTTCTTCGTCCTGCGGCCCGGCGTGGCGGTGTCGGCGGTGGCCGCCATGGTCGCCTCGGTCGGCTTCGCGGCGAGCCTGGTCCTCCAGGAACGCCTGATGTCCCTCACCCCCGACGACCTCACCGGCCAGGCCCTCGGCCTCCACACCACCGGCATGGCCGCCATGCAGGGCGTCGGCGCGGCGGTCGCGGGCACGGTCGCCCAACTCACGTCCCCCGCGACGGCGATCACGGTGATGGCGGCTGGCTCCGTAGCGGTGACCCTGACCCTGGCGGCGCTCACGAGGAACGAGGACTTCCGTGCGACCGCCACGCGACCCGCCACGGCGGACTGACCGACGGAGGACGGCTGGTCGCGGGCGGGTGGCGATGAGGCAGTCGTGCCTGACGGCCAGTTCGTCCCCGGTGTGGGCGTGTCGCGAGGGTTCGGGAAGACGAGGCCGGAGAGCCCACTCAGGGCGTGGCCGCGTCCGTGAGGATCGTCTGGAGGCGGGCCTGGCATTCGGCGACGAAGGCGGGGAAGGTGCGCCAGTAGTACGAGATCCCGCTGACGCCCACCGCGATGGCCCAGGCGCGGGCGCGTGCCCAGGTCAGGCCGTCGAGGCCGAGGGTGTCCCAGTAGGCGCGCCGGGCTCCCGGCGGGAAGTCCCAGACGGTGGCGTGTTCGGCGTCGGGGAAGCCGACCGAGAGCCCGCCGAAGTCGATCACCGCGTGCAGCTTGCCCTCCCGGACCAGGAGGTTGGTCGGCTTGAGGTCGCCGTGGAGCCACACGTGAGGTCCGGTGGGCTCGGGCAGTTCGAGCGCGGCTCGCCACAACCGTTCCAGGGCGTCGACGTCCAGCTCGGAACCCACCGTGGTCCGGCAGTCGTCGAAACACCCGCTGATCCACTGGTCGCATGGCCTCAGGCCGCCCCCGCGGTACCAGGCGAGGCCGTCCGCGCGGGTCGCCCCCATGAGGTCGGCGCGGTGGAGTTCCCTCACGACCGCTGCCAGGTCGGCGCCGAAGGCGGCCCAGTCCCGGACGGTGTCAGGACCGGCTTCGGCGCCGTCGATCCAGCGGTAGACGGACCAGACGACGGGGAAGGCGTCGGTCGGCGTCCCGGCGTGGACGGGTTCGGGAATGGGACAGGGGAGGTGGGCCGCCAGGCGAGGAAGCCATTCCTGTTCCTTCCGCACGGACTGCCCGTTGTCGGCGGTTCGCGGGAGTCGCACGAGCAGGTCGTCGCCCAGCCGGTACATGGTGTTGTCCGTACCCGCGCCCGCGGGCGCCAGCGGCAGCGCGGCCCACTCCGGGCGCTGTGCCGTCAGCAGCGACCGCACCAGCGTCTCGTCGACCGGGATCTCGTTCTCGTGAAGCGTCACACCGGGAGTCTCGTCGCCGGGTGGGCCGGCGACCACTGACTTCACGGCTCGCGGGTAGTCGGCGTGGGGCGGGGCAACGGTCCGGCTCCGGACCCGTCCCGTCCCGCCCCGCCCCGCTCAACGTGAGGCAACTCATGGCGAGGCGTGGGGCCTGTGGCCGAGGAGACAGTCCGCCTGGCTCCCGGGACGAGCTGCCGGTCAGTGCTGACCGCCAGCCGCGCGCCGCTTGGGCTGCGTGTTGGTGGCCTCGTCCGTGCAACCGGCGGCGACGGTGTCGCGGATGCCGGTGCCTCCTTCCACGACCGGTTCACCGGCTGCGCCCGTCGTCCGGAGCCGCGGCTGCGGCGGGGCGCGGTGCTTGCGCCCGGTGCCGTCCCGCAGGAATGAGCCCGTTGAAGACTCGCCGCATCTACTGGGAACGGACAGCAAGTTCCGTGCTCAGGCTCATCACGCCCGCACCCCCTGGGTAACTTTTGCAAGCGGGCGCTTGCAAAAGTTAGCAGGGGTGGGGCAAGCTGGACGTATGGCATCGCTCAACGTCGGCAATCTCGGTGAGTACCTGCGTGAGCAGCGGCGTAACGCGCAGCTGTCGCTCAGGCAGCTCGCCGACGCCGCCGGGGTGTCCAATCCGTACCTCAGTCAGATCGAGCGTGGGCTGCGCAAGCCGAGCGCGGAGGTGTTGCAGCAGGTCGCCAAGGCGCTGCGGATCTCCGCGGAGACGCTGTACGTACGGGCGGGCATCCTCGACGCCGAGCGGGACCGGGACGAGGTGGAGACGCGTGCCGTCATCCTCGCCGACCCCACGCTGAACGAGCGGCAGAAGCAGGTGCTGCTCCAGATCTACGAGTCCTTCCGCAAGGAGAACGGGTTCGAGGTCGCCGTCGGTGACGGCGGCGGTGATATCGGCGGCGATGCCGGGCCGCGGGAGCCCACGACCGGTTGATCCGGGAGGGAGCGACGACCGATGGGCATCGGGCGGGCGGCTACCGCGGCAGACCAGCAAACCCTCAGTACGGGGCGCGCCGGGGTTCGTGACAATGGTGCGAATCCGCAGTGAACCGTACGAAACCGATCCAGGAGGATCTTCACCATGGCCATGGCCGACGATCTGCGTAAGACCCTGAGTGACCCGAAGCCCCTCTACTTCGCCGCCGGTACCGCCGACCTCGCTCTCCAGCAGGCCAGGAAGGTCCCGGTCCTGGTGGAGCAGCTGCGCACCGAGGCCCCGGCCCGGTTCGAGGCCGTCCGCAACACCGACCCGAAGGCGGTGCAGGAGAAGGCCAGCCACCGCGTCAAGGAGACGCAGGAGACCCTGCAGGCCAGGGTCGGGGAGTTCTTCGGCTCCCTGGACACCGACCTCAAGAAGCTCGGCGAGAACGCCCAGGACCTCGCGCTGCGCGGGGTCGGCATGGCCGCCGAGTACGCCGTGAAGGCCCGGGAGACCTACGAAAAGGTCGCCGAGCACGGTGAGCAGACCGTGCGGCAGTGGCGCGGCGAGGCCGCCGAGGAGATCGAGGAGCTGGCCGTGGCCGTCGAGCCCGACGCCAGGCCCGTGGAGCCGAAGGTCCAGCCCGTCGAGGTGAAGGCCGACGCTCCCGCCAAGAAGGCCGCGACCAGGAAGGCCCCGGCCGCCCGCAAGACCACCGCCAAGAAGACGACACCACCCGCCAAGTGATAGCGGAGGCTCCGGCGTCACCCGGACAGGTGAACAGTCACGGGTCGGGCACTAGTGGGGTGTCCGGCCCGTTGTTCGGGTAGCAGGCCGGGATGGGCGGGTACGGTGACCGCGTAGGACGACTCGAGTCGGGTGGTGGACGTTGTGCTGATGCAGGGTTTCGCAGGGTTTATGTCGCTGTTGAGCCTGGCTCTGACTGTTTTCAGCGGTTTCGCGCTGATCGACGCCGCCACGCGCCGTGAGGACGCCTATCGCGCGGCCGACAAGAAGACCAAGCCGTTCTGGCTGATCATCCTCGGTGTCGCCTTCGTGGTGACCCTGCTCTTCCCGCTTCTGTCGCTGCTGCCGATCATCGGTCTCGTCGCGACGATCGTCTACATGGTCGACGTCCGCCCGGCCATCCGCAGCCTTCCCGGCGGTGGCCGCAACAGCAGACGAGGCTCCAGCAGCGACGGCCCCTACGGGCCCTGGAACGGCGGTCGCTGAGCCCTCCTCGGGTCGGGTTCGCACGCACGGCGGGCCGCGGAGGCCCCCTGGATCACCAGGCGCCCGGGCCGTCCGGACCGTCGGGCCTCAGACCCCGGTCCAGCAGCAGCACCGCCACGTCATCGGTCAGTTCGCCGCCGTTGAGTTCCCGGACCTCGCTCACCGCGGCCCGCAGCAGTTGCTCTCCGCGCAGGCCCTGGGACAGCTGGCGGCGGATCATCTCGACCATGCCGTCCTGCCCGAGCCGTTCGCCGTCCTCGCCGACGCGGCCCTCGATCAGACCGTCCGTGTAGAGCATCAGGCTCCACTCGGCGCCCAGCTCCACCTCCATACGCGGCCAGCGGGCACCCGGCAGCAGGCCGAGGGCGGGGCCGTTGTTGTCGTAGGGGAGCAGCTGGGGCCGTCGGCCGGGGCGGGCGATCAGCGGGGACGGGTGACCGGCGAGGTACAGGCCCGCGCGGCGGCCGTCGGGGGCGATGTCCACCGTGCACAGCGTCGCGAAGATCTCCTCGTCGGCGCGTTCGTGCTCCAGGACCTGCTGGAGGGTGCTCAGCAACTGGTCCCCGCAGAGCCCGGCCAGGGTCAGCGCCCGCCAGGCGATCCGTAGCTCCACGCCGAGCGCCGCCTCGTCGGGGCCGTGGCCGCAGACGTCGCCGATCATGGCGTGCACGGTGCCGTCGGGGGTGCGGACGGTGTCGTAGAAGTCGCCGCCGAGCAGCGCCCGGGAGCGGCCGGGGCGGTAGCGGGCGGCGAAGCGCAGCGAGGAGCCGTCCAGGAGGGGCGTGGGGAGCAGACCGCGTTCCAGGCGGGCGTTCTCCTGGGCGCGCAGCTTGCCCTCGGCCAGCCGCCGCTCCGCCGTGTCGGAACGTTTCCGCTCCACCGCGTACCGGATTGCCCGGCTCAGCAGCCGTCCGTCCAGCTCATCGCGGAAGAGGTAGTCCTGGGCGCCCACGCGTACGGCCTCCGCGCCGCGCTCGGCGTCGCCGGAGGCGGTCAGGGCGAGCACGGCGTGCCGGGGGGCCAGCTCCAGTACGTGCTTGAGCGGGGCCAGCTCGTCCTCGTCGCCGTCACCGGCGCGGCCCGGCGTGGGCAGCGCGAGGTCCAGCAGGATGCAGTGGACGTCGTCGGTGAGCAGCCGCTCGGCCTCGGTGAGGTTGCGGGCGGTGCGGACCCGGATCGGCTTGCCGGAGGAGTCCAGCAGCTCGGGCACGATCGTCGAGCCGCCCGGGTCGTCCTCGATGAGCAGCAGGGTGAGCGTGGTGCTTGTGGGAGTCGTGTGGTTTCCGACCGTGTGGGTGGCGACCGTGTCTTCCTTGCGCGGGGCCTCGGTGTCGGCCTTGGCGCCGGTGGGGCCGCCGACTGCGGGCGCGGGCTGCGACGCCTGACCACTCTCCACGGCCGGGATCGCTCTCTGCCGCGGTACGGGTACGGGCATTGGCTTGGGTTCCTTCCCTCCCCCCGAGGGCGTGGCAGGGCGAGGGAGATCGACCTACCGACGGGGACCATAGCGGGTGTCGGCGCCGCAGCGGAATGGTGTGAGGCACGTCGCCCGGCAGGAAGCCACTGTCATATGCCGCGTTCCCTACCGCAGTTGGACAGGGTGCCGCGTGGCCTGGGATGACGAAGGTCACGTCGGGGTAGGCGGGGGGAGGTTGTCCGCCGTGGAGTGGGTCACGTGACCCGGTCCACAGACCTCACTCCGTCGTCGGCCGGGACTCCGTCGTCGGCCGGGACTCCGTCGTAGGCCGGACCACCCCGAGTATCGGCATCGACCCGGCCCCCGCCACCGTCACCGCCCGCCCCGGGCGCGGGGCGTGCACGATGGCGCCGTCGCCGACGTAGAGGCCGACGTGGCTGGCGTCGTCGAAGTAGATGACGAGGTCGCCGGGGCGCATGTCCTCGACGGCGACGCGCCTGAGCTGCTTCCACTGTTGCTGGGAGGTGCGCGGGATCGGCGCGCCCGCGGTCGCCCACGCCTGTGAGGTCAGTCCGGAGCAGTCGTACGACGTCGGCCCCTCGGCGCCCCACTCGTACGGTTTGCCGATCTGGGCCGTGGCGTACTCGACGGCTTTCTTGCCCTGGCCGGTCGCCTCGGTGTCGAGGGTGTCCAGGATGCCGGAGCTGAGCCAGGCGTTCTGCGCCTTGCGGGCGGCCTCCTGCTCCAGCCGGGCCAGGCGCTCCTTCTCCTCCTGCTCCAGCTCGGACTCCAGCTTCTCCGCCGCCGCGATCCGCTTCTTGATCTTCTTCTTGGCGGTGGCCTTCGCCTTGCGGTTGGACTCCAGTTTCCTCCACTGGGTGGAGGCGTCCGCCGCGTACTGCTCCAAGTCCTGCTGGGTGCGGGTCAGTTCGCTCAGGACGTGCTTGGTGGCGCGCTCGCCCTGCAGGATGCGGCCCGAGCCGTTGAGGAACTGCTGCGGGTCGTCGCTCAGCATCAGCTGGGCCTCGGGCGGCAGCCCGCCGGTACGGTACTGGGCGCGGGCCGCGGCGCCCGCGCGGTCCTTCAGCTCGTCCAGTCTCTTCTCGCCCTGGACGATCCGCTTGGCCAGCTTCACGATCTCCGCGGACTGCTGCTCGGCCATCTCCTCCGCGGCGTTGTAGGCGTCGGTGGCGACGGCGGCCTCGTGGTAGAGGGTGTCGAGCCGCTGGCGGACCTGCTCAAGGTCCCTGCTCGGCGGCGGAGTCGGAGCGGTCGGGACGGTGGGGGCGGCCGAGCCGCTCGCGGTGGGGGCCGGGTCCGCGAACGCCGTACCGGGTGCCGCCGCGAGTACGGTGACCGCGCAGACCACGGTCACGGCTGCCGTGAGCAGGCCACGCTTGCCCGTTCCCATCCCACTGCCCCCCAACTGGTTAACCGTCAGTAACTTACGGACGTCTGGGGGATCGTGCCATGCCACGCCGCAAAACGACAGAGGTGGTGACTCCCTCCCCTCACTCCCTCCGGTCTACGACGATCCCCGCACCCCTGTGACCAACACCTCACCCTTTGCGACGAACGACGGCCGGAGATCGTTCCCGAAGGGCCGGACCAAGACCGGGACCAAGACCGGGACCAAGGCCGGGATCAAGGCCGGGATCAAGGCCAGGACCGGGACCAGGACCGGGACCAGGACCAGGGCCGAGACCCGGGGCCAGGTCAGGACTTCGGCGCCAACGCCGCCCACCGCACGGTCACTTCCCCCTGCCGCCACCGCCCCGGCCCGTCCACGACCGGCCAGTCGGCGCCCAGGTCCCGTACCGCCCGCAGCCAGCGCTGGCGGGCGCCGTAGGAGGCGTAGGGCGCGGCGGCGGCCCAGGCGCGGTCGAAGTCCCGGAGGAACGCGTGCACCGGTTCGCCCGGCACATTGCGGTGGATGAGCGCCTTCGGCAGCCGCTCGGCGAGGTCGGAGGGCCGCTCCAGCGAGCCCAGCCGGGTCGCGAAGGTGACGGTGCGCGGCCCTTCGGGCCCCAGCGCGACCCACACGTGCCGTCGGCCGATCTCGTCGCAGGTCCCCTCGACCAGCAGCCCGCCCCGCGCCCCCGTCGACGGGTCGCCCGGCGCGAGCCGCGCGCACAGCCGCTGCCAGACGGCGGCGACCTCGGCCTCGTCGTACTGGCGGAGCACGTTGGCCGCGCGGATCAGCAGCGGCCTGCCGGGTACGGGGATCTCGAAGCCGCCGTGCCGGAAGGCGAGGCCGTCCCGCTCGTACGGCAGGGCCGCCGCGACCCGGGCCGGGTCGATCTCGACGCCGACCACGCGCGCGTGGGGCGCGGTCGTGCGCAGCCGGGTGAGCAGTTCGACGGCGGTCCAGGGGGCGGCGCCGTAGCCGAGGTCGACGGCCACCGGGTCGGCGGCGCGGCGCAGCTCGGCCCCGTGTACGGCGGCGATCCAGCGGTCCATGCGGCGCAGCCGGTTCGGGTTGGTGGTCCCGCGCGTCACCGTGCCGAGGGGGCGGGTCGTGGCGCGGGCTGTCATACGTCGAGGGTATGCGGGCGCACGGCACGGGAACCCGCGGCGGTCGCGGCGCGGACGCCGCCGCGGTGTGCGCGCGGCCCGGAGACGCACCTCACACTCGAACGGTTGAGCGAAGAACGGTAATGCTTCGGCAAAGGAGCGATCACCGGAAATGGAACGAACCCCTCCGGTGTTGCCTCCTTCGGAGGGCCCCCGGGCCCCTCCCGGCAGTCATGCCCACGGCGAGGAGGACCGGCACGTGAGCCAATACGTCAGCAGGCTCGGTCGCCGTTCCCCGGCGACCTCCCCGCGGCTCCGGCTCGGGCACCGCCGCCCACGCCGGGTGGCGATGCTCTCCGTGCACACCTCCCCGCTCCACCAGCCCGGCACCGGCGACGCGGGCGGCATGAACGTCTACATCGTCGAACTCGCCCAGCGCCTCGCCGCCCTCAACATCGAGGTGGAGATCTTCACCCGGGCCACCACGGGCGCCCTCCCGCCCACCGTGGAGATCGGCCCCGGCGTCCTCGTCCGGCACGTCGACGCGGGCCCCTACGAGGGCCTCGCCAAGGAGGAACTGCCCGCGCAGCTCTGCGCCTTCACCCACGGCGTGATGCAGGCGTGGGCGGGCCACCGCCCCGGCCACTACGACCTGGTCCACTCCCACTACTGGCTCTCCGGCCACGTCGGCTGGCTCGCCGCCCAGCGCTGGGGCGTGCCCCTGGTACACGCCATGCACACCATGGCCAAGGTCAAGAACGCCAACCTGGCCGACGGCGACACCCCCGAGCCCGCCGCCCGCGTCATCGGCGAGACCCAGATCGTCAACGCCGCCGACCGGCTCATCGCGAACACCGCCGAGGAAGCCGCCGAGCTGGTACGGCACTACGCGGCCGACCCGGCCAAGGTCGCCGTGGTCCACCCCGGCGTCAACCTCGACCGCTTCCGCCCCGCGGACGGCCGCGCCGCCGCCCGTGCCCGCCTCGGCCTGCCCCAGGAGGCCCTGATCCCGCTCTTCGCGGGCCGCATCCAGCCCCTGAAGGCCCCGGACGTGCTGCTGCGCGCGATCGCCGTCCTCCTCGACCAGCGCCCCGAACTGCGCTCCCGGCTCGTCGTACCCGTCGTCGGCGGCCCCAGCGGCAGCGGCCTCGCCAAGCCCGAGGGGCTCCAGAAGCTCGCCGCGCGGCTCGGCATCGCGGACGTCGTACGGTTCCGGCCGCCGGTCGGCCAGGAGCAGCTCGCGGACTGGTTCCGCGCGGCCTCCGTCCTCGTGATGCCGTCCTACAGCGAGTCCTTCGGCCTGGTCGCCATAGAGGCGCAGGCGGCGGGCACCCCGGTCCTCGCGGCGGCGGTCGGCGGCCTCCCGGTCGCCGTACGCGACGGGGAGACCGGCTTCCTCGTCCAGGGGCACGACCCAGCGGCGTACGCGCGCGTGCTGCGCGACTTCGCCGAGGCGCCGGAGCTGACGCACCGGATGGGCGAGGCCGCCGCCCGGCACGCCCGCCGCTTCGGCTGGGACACCGCGGCGGCGGCCACGGCGGACGTCTACACGGCCGCCCTGCACACCCACCGGCGTCGCGTACGCTCGCACCATGGGTGAACCGCACGGCGCGGCGGCACGGACCGTCGAGGACGTCCTCAAGGACGCCGAACTGGAGTGGGAGAGCCCGGAGCCCGGCCACTACGTGGTCAAGCTCCCCGGCACCCGCAAGCTGTCCACGACCGTCTCCCTGATCGTCGGCCGCCACTCCCTGTCCCTGAACGCCTTCGTCATCCGCCACCCCGACGAGAACGAACCCGGCGTCCACCGCTGGCTCCTGGAACGCAACCTCAAGCTCTACGGCGTCAGTTACGCCGTCGACCCGCTCGGCGACGTCTACGTCACCGGCAAGCTCCCGCTGGCCGCCGTCACCGCCGACGAGATCGACCGTCTCCTCGGCCAGGTCCTGGAGGCCGCCGACGGCAGCTTCAACACCCTCCTGGAACTGGGCTTCGCCACCGCCATCCGCAAGGAGTACGCGTGGCGCGTCTCCCGGGGCGAACCGACCCGCAACCTGGACGCGTTCGCGCACCTGACGCGGCGCCCGGAGAAGTAACCGTCCGTCCTCCTCCTCAGGGAGGAGCCGCGGCCGACAGCCGGTAACGCCCCGGAGTCACCCCCACCAGCCTCCGGAAGTGCCGCGTGAGGTGCGACTGGTCGTAGAACCCGGCGCTGACCGCGACCTCCCCCGGCGACCGCCCGTCCAGCAGCAGCCGCCGGGCGCGCTCGACGCGGCGGGACATCAGGTACTGGTGCGGCGCGATGCCGTAAGCGGCGCTGAACGCCCGTACGAGATGGGCGGGGTGGGCCTGGAGGAGCGCGGCGGCGTCCTCCAGCGCCACGCCCTCGACGACGCGCTCGTCGAGCAGTTCGCGCAGCCGCCGGGCGAGGACGGGATCCCGCGCGGGTGGTCGCCCGGCCGCCCGGGGCCGCAGATGGGCCCGCAGCCGCTCCCCGACCAGCGTCAGCCTGCTGGCCGCCTCCAGTTCGTCACCGGCCCGCGTGAGCACGCCGTGCAACTGCCCGACCCGGCGCCGCAGCAGCGGATCCCGCAGGTCGGGCGCGTCGACCGCCGGACCGATCAGCTCCTCCCCGAGCCGCGAGGCGTCCAGGTACAGCACGCGCTTGCGGAAGCCGTCCGCGGTGGCGGCGGAGCCGTTGTGCGGGACGTGCGGGGGCAGCAGGGTCACGCTGTCGTGCGGGGTGCCGTGCTCGTGCCGGTCGAGGTCGTACCGTACGGCGCCAGCGTCGACGATCAGCAGCGTCCAGGCGTCATGGACGTGCATCGGGTAGGCGTACTCGGTGAAGCGGGCGTGGAAGACCTCCACGACGCCGGGGATCCCGGGGCGCCAGGCGGACGCGGACTCCTGGGCGGCGGCCATGCAAAGAACGTACAAGACGGGGCGCGGCGGCGGTCGGCAGTCTCACCCCATGAGCACCCGCTTCGACACCAAGATCGCCATCCTGCTCCGCGACGACCTGGAGCCCTGGCAGCGCCTGAACGTCACCGCCTTCCTGGTCAGCGGCCTCGGCACAGCCGTGCCCGAGGTGGTCGGGGAGCCGTACGAGGACGCCGACGCCGTGCCGTACCTGCCGATGTTCCGGCAGCCGGTGCTGGTCTTCGAGGCCACGAAGGAGACGCTGACGACGGCCCACGCGCGCGTGCTGGCCCGCGCCCTGCCCCGCGCGGTCTTCACCTCCGACCTGTTCGCCACCGGCCACGACGCCGCCAACCGGGCCGCGGTACGGGCCGTACCGACCGTCGACCTGGACCTGGTGGGCCTCGCCGTGTACGGCCCGCGCAACGCGGTGGACAAGGCGGTCAGGGGCGCGCGGATGCACCCGTGAGCGGCGGTCAGGCGGCGCTGGAGGCGGTCCGCTCGGCGGCGACGGGCTCGACCGCCACCGCCGTCTCCGCCGGCAGCCGCCGCATCAACGTCGCGTACCCGACCCCGGCGACGGTCCCGATGACCGCGGACAGCCCCCACAGCCACTCGGCGCCGTACCGGTCGATGACGAAACCGGACATCAGCGGCGCGACCAGCGCGGCGACGGACCAGGACATCGTGTACATGCCCTGGTAGCGGCCCCGCCCGTGCACGGGGGAGAGCCGTACGACGAGACCGGTCTGCGTCGGCGCGTTCACGATCTCGGCGAGGGTCCACACGCACACCGTGAGCGCGATCACGCCGACCGAACCGGCGAACGCGGTGAGCCCGAACCCGTACCCGGCGAGCAGCGACGACACCACGAGCAGCCGCCGCGGGTCCCGGTGTTCGATGACCCGGGTGACGGGGATCTGGAGCGCGACGATCAGCACCCCGTTGACGGCGATCACCATGCCGTAGTCGGCGGGCGAGAACCCGGCCTGCCCCATGGCCACGGGCAGCGCCACCGCCCCCTGCTGGAAGATCAGCGCGACGAGGAAGGAGAGCCCCACGACCCCCATGAACCGCCCGTCCCGCAGCACGGTCCCGAGCCCGACGGGCGACGCGTCTGCGGCGGCCTTCGCGGCCTGCTCCGGCCGCGACTCGGGCAGCTTGAGGAAGACGACCACGGCGCACGCGAGGGTCATGGCGGCCTCGATCAGGAACCCGGCGAGGTAACTGCTCTCCGCGATGAACCCGGCGGCCATGGCGGAGACGGCGAAGCCGAGGTTGATCGCCCAGTAGTTGAGCGAGAAGGCCCGCACCCGGTCCTCGGGCCGCACGATGTCGGCCATCATCGCCTGCACGGCGGGCCGCGAGGCGCTGGACGCGGCACCGACGAGGAACGCGACGCCCGCGATCGAGACCGGGTCCCGCACGAACCCGAGCGCCGCCACGGACACCGCGGTCGAGGTCTGTGCGACCAGCAGCGTCGGCCGCCGCCCGAGCCGGTCGGTCAGCACCCCGGCCCCCAGCGACGCCACCACCCCGCCCAGCCCGTGCAACGCCGCGACGAGACCGGCGTACGAGGCGGAGTAGCCGCGGTCGAGGGTCAGGTACAGCGCCATGAACGTCGCCACGAACGCGCCGAGCCGGTTGATCAGGGTGCTCGTCCACAGCCACCAGAACGCGCGGGGAAGCCCCGAGACGGTCTCTGACAGGGCACGTCTGAGGGCGGCAGGCGGCATTGAGGGGTCCCCCACAGGTGTCAGTAAGTAAGCGGCTCGGCTCGCAGGCACACCTTACGTCGGTGCCTCGGCGCCCAGCCACCGATTAACGCCCCCGACGGGCCGACGCCCCCCACACCCCGTACCGCCCTCCGCTACCGCTCTCCGAACGCGCGATCGATCACCCGGTTCGATTACGCTCGGGCCCATGGCCGACGCACCGTACAAGCTGATCCTCCTCCGCCACGGCGAGAGCGAATGGAACGCGAAGAACCTGTTCACCGGCTGGGTGGACGTCAACCTCAACGAGAAGGGCGAGAAGGAGGCAGTCCGCGGCGGTGAGCTGCTCAAGGACGCCGGCCTGCTGCCCGACGTGGTCCACACCTCCCTCCAGAAGCGCGCCATCCGCACCGCGCAGCTCGCCCTGGAGGCCGCCGACCGCCACTGGATCCCCGTCCACCGCAGCTGGCGCCTGAACGAGCGCCACTACGGCGCCCTCCAGGGCAAGGACAAGGCCCAGACCCTCGCCGAGTTCGGCGAGGAGCAGTTCATGCTGTGGCGCCGCTCCTACGACACCCCGCCGCCGCCCCTCGACAACGACGCCGAGTACTCCCAGTTCTCCGACCCGCGCTACGCGACCCTCCCGCCGGAGCTGCGCCCCCGCACGGAGTGCCTGAAGGACGTCGTCGTCCGGATGCTCCCCTACTGGTTCGACGCCATCGTCCCCGACCTCCTCACCGGCCGCGTGGTCCTCGTCGCCGCCCACGGCAACAGCCTCCGCGCCCTGGTCAAGCACCTCGACGGCATCTCGGACGCCGACATCGCGGGCCTGAACATCCCGACCGGCATCCCGCTCTCCTACGACCTGGACGCCGACTTCAAGCCCCTCAACCCGGGCGGCACCTACCTCGACCCGGACGCGGCGGCGGCGGCGATCGAGGCGGTCAAGAACCAGGGCAAGAAGAAGTAGAGTCTGTGATCATGCCTCCCACCTGCGCGTACGGCGCGGGCGGGAGGCGTTTTCACGCGCTGGGACCACTCTGGGCCCTCAGCCCTCCGGGTCCTGCGGTCGGAGGGCCCGACCAAGAACGTTCCGGGCACGGTCCTGCCGACGAGGAGTGCCTCTGGAGCCGGTGTGCGGCCGCTGGAGCGTTCACCCGCGGGGCACGTCGGCGGCCGAAGGGTCCGGGGGAATGGACGACATGCGCCGCGCGTCGAGCAGGTCGAGGGCGTCGGGAATTGGCTGACCCCGCTGTGGTTCCTCCAGCGGGATCCGCGGGAGAGCTGGTCGGACCTTGCGGTGAGCCCCGGCGCGGTGGGCGGCGACGGCCGCTGCCGCCCGGGGCGACGCGGGCGTCAGATCGACAGCGGCACCGGATGTACCTCGTCCGTCAGGTGCCCCGCGCGTTCGTGGGCGCGCCGGACCGCGTCCGCCGACGGGGCCGCGGAGAGGCAGTAGACCGTGCCCGACTCCGGGTCGGCCCAGGCGCGTTCGAAGTGGACGCCTTCCTCCCTCTCGACGGCCAGGTCCTGCTTGTGGGCCTCGCGCAGCTGCTCGGCGGTGATGCCCTTCATACCGTGGTGGACGTCCATGAACTGGGGCATGACGTCATGCCTCCCTCCGTCCTGGTACGGATCTCACCTTCCATGCTGCGCCCGGTCGTCGCGCCTGTCAGCCGCACTGGCAGGGGCCGCCCGACTGGCAGCCGCAGCCGCAGCCCGAACCGCAGCCGCAGGCGGCGACGAGGGGTAGGGCCCGCACCTCCACCGGCTGCTCGGTCGGCTGCTGCTGGGTCGGGTCGGGGGTCGGGGCGGACTGGGTGGCGGGGGAGTCGGGCATGGTCGGTCCCTCCTGGAGGACGCTGCCGGTACCTGCACCTGGCCCGTACGGCGCCGGTGCCTTGCCCATTCCATGCCCGTTCCCCTGGGCGCATCAACGGCGCACGGTGGCGAACCCGCGCCCCGGCGCCGACCCGGCGCCGCCCCGGCGCCGACCCGGCGCCCACCCGACGCCGACCCGACGCCGACCCGGCGCCCACCCGACGCCGCCCCTCGTTCCCGAGGACTCCCCGCTCAGCCCTCCTCCACCCCCGGCATGGCCTGGATCTCCGGCTGCGTCTCCGACTGCAACTCGTCCGCGTGCTCGCCCGTCACCAGGAAGACGACCCGCTTGGCGACCGACACCGCGTGGTCGGCGAAGCGCTCGTAGTAGCGGCCCAGCAGGGTCACGTCGACGGCCGTCTCGATGCCGTGCTTCCAGCGCTCGTCGATCAGGTGCTGGAACAGGGTGCGGTGCAGCAGGTCCATCGCGTCGTCGTCCTGCTCCAGCTGGAGCGCCAGGTCGACGTCCTTGGTGACGATGACCTCGGCCGCCTTCGCCATCAGCCGCTGGGCGAGCTGGCCCATCTCCAGGATGGTCGCGTGCAGGTCGTGCGGGACGGCCCGTTCCGGGAACCGCAGCCGCGCCAGCTTGGCGACGTGCTGCGCCAGGTCGCCGGAGCGCTCCAGGTCCGCGGACATCCGCAGCGAGGTCACGACTATCCGCAGGTCCGTCGCCACCGGCTGCTGCCGCGCCAGCAGCGCGATCGCCCGGGCCTCCAGCTCGTGCTGGAGTTCGTCGACCCGCTTGTCGGCCTCGATCACGCTCTCGGCCAGCTTCAGGTCGGAGTCGAGGATGGCCGTGGTGGCGCGCCCGATCGCCGACCCGACCAGCCGGGCCATTTCGACCAGGCCGTCGCCGATCGAGTCCAGTTCCTCGTGGTACGCGTCCCGCATCAGGGTTCCTCTCGTGGTCGTGCGTCTCTTTCGGGTGGTTTCGGACCCCTTCCGGCACTCCTCCAAGCCCCGGACAGGAGGCCCGGCAGAGATCCCGGAAGGGTCCCGGAAGGGTTCCGAGGAGTTCCGGAAGGGGTCCGAAGGGTGATCCGGCCGGACCCGGAGTTCCGGGACCGACCCGGCCCCAGACCTACCCATGAGCCGCAAAGCCCATGGTGAAACCGGCGCCGCTGCCCCCACGCTCCCACGTTCCGACCCGAACGCGTCCGTTTCCGCCCTCCCAAATGAACCACCCCTGGCTCCAAGGTGAACTCTGGGCGACGAGTGTTCGAGCTGGTGCTCGGATGCCTGTGGGCACCGCGCACGACATGCCTAACCTGGAGACATGGACGTGAACGCGGCGGTCGCCGCAGCGGCAGCGATCGCCGGGGTGCTCACCGGCGTGATCGCCATGCTGGCGTTCCGCTGGAGCGAACGCGACCTCAAGCGCCCCACCCGGACCTCCCTGCACACCGACCCGGTGCTCCCGCCGGGCGTGGACACCGTGCTGTCGGTGCTGCGTTCCTCCGCCGTCGTCCTCGACGAGGCGGACGCCGTCGTCAAGGCCAGCTCGGCGGCGTACGCCCTCGGGCTGGTCCGCGGCGGCAGGCTGGCCGTCGAACCGATGCTCCAGATGGCCCGCGACACCCGGCGCGACGGCGAGATACGGCAGGTCGAACTGGACCTGCCCCGGCGCGGCACCGGCCGCGGCGAGGCCCTCGCCGTCTCCGCCCGCGTCGCCCCGCTCGGCTCCCGCCTGGTCCTGCTGCTCGTCGAGGACCTCACCGAGGCCCGCCGCATAGAGGCGGTCCGCCGCGACTTCGTCGCCAACGTCAGCCACGAACTGAAGACCCCGGTCGGCGCGCTCTCCCTGCTCTCCGAGGCGGTCATGGACGCCTCCGACGACCCCGAGGCGGTGGAACGGTTCGCCGGGCGGATGCAGATAGAGGCCACCCGGCTCACCAACCTGGTGCAGGAGCTGATCGACCTCTCCCGCGTGCAGAACGACGACCCGCTGGACGACGCCGAACCGGTCCGGGTCGACGAACTCGTCGTCGAGGCCATCGACCGCTGCCGCCACACCGCCTCCAACAAGCAGATCACCATGGCCACCGGAGGCACCGCCGACCTGCACGTCTGGGGCCACCGCGGCCAGCTCGCCGCCGCGCTCGGCAACCTCGTGGAGAACGCCGTCAACTACTCACCCGCCCACACCCGCGTCGGCATCGCCGCCCGCCGGGTCGCCGCGGCCGGTGGTGACATGATCGAGGTCGCCGTCACCGACCAGGGCATCGGCATCTCCGACAAGGACAAGGAGCGCATCTTCGAGCGCTTCTACCGCGTCGACCCCGCCCGCTCCCGCGCCACCGGTGGTACGGGGCTCGGGCTGGCGATCGTCAAGCACGTGGCCGCCTCGCACGGCGGGGAGGTCACGGTGTGGAGCTCCGAGGGACAGGGCTCCACGTTCACCCTGCGGCTGCCGGAGGCGGGCGCCGCCCGCGACCGGGCCCACCAGCACCCCGCCGTCGACGACGAGGACGACGACGCCGGGCAGTCCGCGGGCTCCCGATCACCGTCCCCTGACTCAACAACTTACGCAACACTTCCCGCTCCGGAGGTCCATCCGTGACCCGTGTGCTCGTCGTCGAGGACGAGGAGTCCTTCTCCGACGCCCTGTCGTACATGCTCCGCAAGGAGGGCTTCGAGGTCGCGGTCGCGACCACCGGGCCCGACGGACTCGACGAGTTCGAGCGCAACGGCGCCGACCTCGTCCTCCTCGACCTGATGCTGCCCGGCCTCCCGGGCACCGAGGTGTGCCGTCAGCTTCGCGGCCGCTCCAACGTTCCCGTGATCATGGTGACCGCCAAGGACAGTGAGATCGACAAGGTCGTCGGGCTGGAGATAGGAGCCGACGACTACGTCACCAAGCCGTTCTCCTCGCGGGAACTGGTCGCCCGCATCCGCGCCGTGCTGCGCCGCCGCGGCGAGCCGGAGGAGGTGACCCCGGCCGCCCTGGAGGCCGGTCCGGTCCGCATGGACGTCGACCGGCACGTGGTCACCGTCGGCGGCACCAAGGTCGACCTGCCGCTGAAGGAGTTCGACCTGCTGGAGATGCTGCTGCGCAACGCGGGCCGCGTCCTGACCCGGATGCAGCTCATCGACCGCGTCTGGGGCGCCGACTACGTCGGTGACACCAAGACCCTCGACGTCCACGTCAAGCGCCTGCGCGCCAAGATCGAGCCCGACCCCGGCGCCCCGCGCTACCTGGTCACGGTCCGCGGCCTCGGCTACAAGTTCGAGCCGTAAACCCCGGACACACGAAGGGCGGGACCTCCGGTGAGGTCCCGCCCTTCGTCGTGCGTCTACCCGTCCTACGGTGCTCAGTGGCCGCTGGCCTCTTCGCTGGCCTCGCCGCCCTCGGCGGGGGCGCTCGACTCCGGCGAGGTGGCCTCCTCGCCGGACTCCGACCCCGACTCCGACGCGGACTCGGACGCGGACTCGGACGCGGTGGCCTCCGGCGACTCCGCGGACTCCTCGGCCTCCGGCGCCGCGGCGGTCGCGCTCGGGCCCCACTTCTCGTAGTAGCCCTCGGACGGCACGATGAAGGCGTCCAGCGCCACCTCGCCGGTCTTGCTGAACGTGAAGGTGACCTTGTGTGCGTCGCCGTCGGTGAGGCTGGCGCCGTCGGAGAGGACCGCCGAGGCGTTGCCCTCACCGCCGATGACGACCGAGCCGCCGGCCGGGACGGTCAGCTGGCCCTTGCCCTGCGCGGGCGTCAGCTCCACCGAGCCGCTGGCGCCGTCCAGAGTGATCGAGTCCAGGGTCTGGGCACCGGAGCCGCTGTTGAAGACGGTGGCCGAGATGACGGCGGGACCGGTCGCCTCCGCCTCCGGCTGGGTGATGACGACGGCGTTCTGGATCTTGATGTCCCCGACGCTCGTGGCCGCGTTGTCCGGCTTGATCCCCAGGATCTGGGAGCTGTTGCCGGCGCCGCATGCGGCGAGCGAGGCGATCGAGAACGCGATGGCGGAGGCGGCGAGGGCGCCGCGTCGAAGGCTGCTGCTCACGGCGGCGGCAACTCCTTGAACGCAGGGGCGGCTGTCCTTGTTAAGCCACCCTAAGGATCTGTCAGCGGCCCCAGGTTACCGATCCGTCCCCCGGCCGCCGCACCCGACCCTCCCTACGGGGTGTCCCGGTCCGCGCGTCGTCGGTGACGGTGCCGGCCCGCGCGGTCGACGGTGCGCGTGGTGACCGCGGAACCGACTTCCGCCCCGTCACCCGTCGGCCATTCCTATAAGCGGCGCGTAAGACGTGCGTAAGCCACGCGTAACCCCCGTGGGTCAATCCGCGGCGAAATCCCGGTGCGGAATGCGGGTGACCGCGGGCTGGAATTGATCACCGGAGAAGCGCCGGGCTAAGCCGTTCTAAGCGGTGTGGCGGATCAACGAAGACCCTGTGATCAATTTCCGGAATCGCCTTGGACCCGACTCCCGGAGCCGAACGGAGTAGCGGAAGTCGATCGTTTGGAAGCGGACATATGTGGACGTTCGGCCACTTGGCGGGGGTGTCGGAGGTGTGTGACGCATACGTTTCCGGTGCCCCGGAGAGCCGCTCCGACCTGCGAATACCGTGTTCCGGTGAGGCCGCGAAGCACGTTCCTGTCGCTGTTGTCAAGCCCTGAGATATGCCCTGACCTGCGAAAACGCCATTCAGAAGACGCCGTATCCGTGTTACCCTGGATAGCCACGGAAGGGGTACCTGTCACATGACGTTCAAGGTTGGCGACACCGTGGTCTATCCCCATCACGGGGCCGCGCTGATCGAGGCTATCGAAACTCGCCAGATCAAAGGCGTGGACAAGACCTACTTGGTGCTGAAGGTCGCCCAGGGTGACCTGACGGTACGTGTGCCAGCGGACAATGCGGAGTTCGTCGGCGTACGTGATGTGGTCGGTCAGGACGGGCTGGACCGGGTCTTCGAGGTGCTGCGCGCGCCGTACGCCGAGGAGCCCACGAACTGGTCGCGTCGGTACAAGGCAAATCTGGAGAAGCTCGCCTCCGGCGATGTCATCAAGGTCGCGGAAGTCGTGCGTGACCTGTGGCGTCGCGAGCGTGAGCGTGGACTCTCCGCCGGTGAGAAGCGGATGCTCGCCAAGGCCCGGCAGATCCTGGTCAGCGAACTCGCGCTCGCGGAGAACACCAACGAGGACAAGGCCGAGGCCCTGCTCGACGAGGTTCTCGCATCCTGACGCGTGGCAGGTAGCCCGCGCACACCGAACCAGCACACCGAGCTGATGGTTCCCGCGCGCGCCGCACGTTCTGCGCATCGAAATGCCGCGGTGCCCGATGACGACGACAGGTCAACTGTCTCCGTCGCCGGGCGCTGCGGCATGTCTGTCTCCGGACCGTCTGTCTCCCGGTCCGCCCACCCCGGTACTCCCGGTACTTTGGTGTGCCGGACTCGGGCAGTCGGCTTGACCAGTGTCACGGAAGGGTCCGGTCAAGGCGTCGCGCCCGGCACTCCCCGCGCTCCAGGAGCACGGGGTACGCCCAGGCCATACCCACGCCAGGCCAGCACACAAACCTGACAGGAACCGATGTCTGACGATTCGCTCTCTTCGCCTCCGGGAACCGGTCCGCAGGCCCCCGCAGACGGTCGTCCGCACCCCCTCGGCGCCGAGGCCCGCACCGCCGCGGTGATCCCGGCCGCGGGGCGGGGAGTGCGGCTGGGTCCGGGCGCCCCGAAGGCGCTCCGCGCGCTGAACGGCACCCCGATGCTGGTGCACGCCGTGCGGGCCATGGCCGCCTCCCGTGCCGTGTCCCTCGTCGTGGTCGTCGCCCCGCCGGACGGCTCCGCTGAGGTCAAGTCCCTGCTCGACGCGCACGCGCTGCCCGAGCGGACGGACGTCCTCGTCGTCCCCGGCGGACAGTCCCGGCAGGAGTCCGTGAGGCTCGGCCTGGACGCGCTGCCGCCCGGCTACGACATCGTGCTGGTCCACGACGCGGCCCGGCCGCTGGTGCCGGTGGACACCGTGGACCTGGTGATTGAGACGGTGCGGGGCGGGGCGCCCGCGGTGGTGCCCGCGGTGCCGCTCGCCGACACCGTGAAGGAGGTCGAGCCCGCCGAGGTGCCCGGGACGGCCGAGCCCGTCGTCGCCACTCCGGTGCGGGCGCGGCTGCGGGCGGTGCAGACGCCGCAGGGCTTCGACCGGGAGACGCTGGTGCGGGCGCACGAGAGCGTGACGGGCGAGGTCACCGACGACGCCGGGATGGTCGAGCAGGTGGGGCTGCCGGTGGTGGTCGTACCCGGGCACGAGGAGGCGTTCAAGGTGACGCGGCCGTTGGACCTGGTGCTGGCGGAGGCGGTTCTGGCGCGGAGGAGGCTGAACGATGGGTTCTGAGCCGGTGGTGGTGCTGCCGCGGGTCGGGATCGGCACGGACATCCACGCCTTCGAGGCGGGGCGTGAGCTGTGGTGCGCCGGGCTGAGGTGGGAGGGCGAGGGGGACGGGCTCGCCGGGCACTCCGACGCGGACGTCGTCGCCCACGCCGCGTGCAACGCGCTGTTCTCCGCGGCGGGGCTTGGGGACCTCGGCCAGCACTTCGGCACCGGGCGGCCCGAGTGGGCCGGGGCGTCCGGGGTGGTCCTGCTGACCGAGGCGGCTCGGATCGTGCGGGCGGCGGGGTTCCGGATCGGGAACGTCGCGGTGCAGGTGGTCGGCGCGCGGCCGAAGATCGGCAAGCGGCGGGGGGAGGCGGAGAAGGTGTTGTCCGAGGCGGTGGGGGCGGCGGTGTCCGTGTCCGGGGCCACGACGGACGGACTGGGCTTCCCCGGGCGGGGGGAGGGGCTGATGGCCGTGGCTACGGCGTTGGTGGTGCGGGTGCCCTAACGGCAGGCGGGGCGGCGTTGACGGGTGCCCGGCGCGGCTGCCGGCGCCGGGGACGGGTGCCCGGCGCGGGGGACAGGTGCGCGGCGCGGCTGCCGGCGCGGGGGCGGGTGCGCGGCCCGGCGGGACGGGGTGCCTCCCCCAGGCTCTTCGAGCACGGGGTACCCCCAGCGCCCGCCCTCCCCCGAGCTCTCGGCTTCACGCGATCAGGGGGGACCCCATCGCCCCGGCGGCACGACCGCCCGCCGCCAAGCGGCTGCGTTATTGGGCTCAAGGCGCTTCTCCGGGCCACTACCCTGGAGGGGTGACTATTCGGCTGTACGACACCAGCGCCCGGCAGATTCGTGACTTCGACCCGTTGACGCCGGGCTGTGTCTCGATCTACCTGTGTGGTGCCACCGTGCAGGCCGCGCCGCACATCGGGCACATCCGCTCGGGGCTGAACTTCGACATCCTGCGGCGGTGGTTCGAGTACCGCGGCTATGACGTGACGTTCGTGCGGAACGTGACCGACATCGACGACAAGATCATCACCAAGTCCGCGGACCAGGGCCGCCCCTGGTGGGCCATCGGCTACGAGAACGAGCGGGCGTTCAACGACGGCTACGCCGCGCTCGGCTGCCTCCCGCCCACCTACGAGCCCCGGGCCACCGGGCACGTCACCGAGATGGTCGAGATGATGCGCGGGCTCATCGAGCGCGGGCACGCCTACGAGGCCGACGGCAACGTCTACTTCGACGTGCGGTCGTTCCCGGAGTACCTGGAGCTGTCCAACCAGGAGCTGGACAACCTCAAGCAGCCCTCCTCCGCCGGGGAGACCGGCAAGCGGGACCCGCGCGACTTCGCCATGTGGAAGGCGGCGAAGCCGGGCGAGCCCAGCTGGGAGACGCCGTGGGGGCGGGGCCGCCCGGGGTGGCACCTGGAGTGCTCCGCGATGGCCCACAAGTACCTGGGCCGGGCGTTCGACATCCACGGCGGCGGGCTGGACCTCATCTTCCCGCACCACGAGAACGAGATCGCCCAGGCCAAGGCGTACGGCGACGAGTTCGCCCGCTACTGGCTGCACAACGCCTGGGTCACCCTGAGCGGCGAGAAGATGTCCAAGTCGCTCGGCAACTCGGTGCTCGTCGCCGAGATGGTCAGGAAGTGGCGGCCGATCGTGCTCCGCTACTACCTCGGCACCCCGCACTACCGCTCGATGATCGAGTACAGCGAGGAGGCGCTGCGCGAGGCCGACTCCGCGTTCTCCCGGATCGAGGGGTTCGTGCAGCGCGTCGTCGAGCTGGCCGGTGCCGTCGAGCCCGCCGCCGAGGTGCCGTCCGCCTTCGCCGAGGCGATGGACGACGACCTGGGCGTCCCGCAGGCGCTCGCCGTCGTGCACACCACCGTCCGGCAGGGCAACTCCGCCCTCGCCGCCGACGACAAGGAGACCGCGGTCGCCCGGCTGGCCGAGGTCCGTGCCATGCTCGGCGTCCTCGGCCTCGACCCCCTCGACCCCCGGTGGGCCGGGGAGAGCGACCGGGGCGAGGACCTGCGCGGGGTGGTCGACAGCCTCGTCCACCTCGTCCTGGAGCAGCGTGAGGCGGCCCGGGGGCGCAGGGACTGGGCCACGGCGGACGCCATCCGCGACCAGCTCAAGCAGGCCGGGCTGGTCATCGAGGACGGTCCGCAGGGGCCCCGCTGGAGCCTCGGCGAGCGCTGAGCGCGGTGATCGATTGTGCCGCCCGGGCCTCCGGGCGGCACACTGCACAGAAGACGTACGCAGTTCCCCACTCCACTTCTCCCCACAGACAGGTAGGTCATGGCCGCGAACAACCGCCGCATGTCCGGCAAGAAGGGCGCGCAGGTCGGCAGTGGCGGCCAGCGGCGCCGGGGCCTGGAGGGCAAGGGCCCCACGCCACCCGCCGAGATGCGCAAGGGGCACGTCAAGCAGCGGGTCGCCGCCGCGAAGGCCCGCCGGGCGCAGGGACGCACGCCGCAGCGCCGTACCGGCAGGTCGGCGTCCGAGTACGTCGTCGGCCGCAACCCGGTCGTCGAGGCGCTGCGCGGCGGGGTGCCCGCGAGCACGCTGTACGTGCAGCAGTTCATCGACAACGACGAGCGGGTGCGTGAGGCGCTCCAGCTCGTCGCCGAGCGCGGCGGCATCAACCTGATGGAGGCGCCGCGCCCCGAGCTGGACCGGATGACGAACGGCCTCAACCACCAGGGCCTGGTGCTCCAGGTCCCGCCGTACGAGTACGCGCACCCGGAGGACCTCACCGCCGCCGCGGCCGACGCGGGCGAGGACCCGCTGATCGTCGCCCTCGACGGGGTGACCGACCCGCGCAACCTCGGCGCCGTCGTACGGTCCGTCTCCGCCTTCGGCGGCCACGGCGTCGTCGTACCCGAGCGGCGCGCGGCCGGGATGACCGCCGGTGCCTGGAAGACGTCCGCCGGTACGGCCGCCCGGACGCCCGTCGCCCGCGCCACCAACCTGACGCGCGCGCTGGAGGCGTACAAGAAGGCCGGGATCGTCGTCGTCGGGCTCGCGGCGGACGGGGAGGCCGAGGTGCAGGACCTGGCGGCGCTGGACGGGCCGGTCGTCATCGTCGTCGGCAGTGAGGGCAAGGGGCTGTCCCGGCTGGTCGGGGAGACCTGCGACGTGCGGGTGCGGATCCCGATGCCGGGCGGCGCCGAGTCGCTCAACGCCGGTGTGGCGGCGGGGATCGTGCTGTACGAGGCGGCCCGGCGCCGCGCCTGAACGCGCGTGCGGCGGGTCAACCGTACGGGGTAATCCGGGCGTTGAGGACGAGCTTGACGGGGTCCGGACACATCCCCCAGGTCAAAGCAGTGTCCTAAACACACGTCACTCGGTTAGATGAGTGTGGACACCAGAACACCCCGCACGCCCACGGGGGACCCGTCGGGATTCGACGACGCTCCCGCGCTGAGCATGGTGAAGGTGCCGAGCGATCCGGCGCAGGTCATCGTCAATCATGCGAGCTTCCGTGTACAGCTGGGCGCGTCGTCACGGCCGCCCCAGCTGCCGCGGATCGCCCGGCACGCGAGCGCCACCGAGGGCACCGCCCGGATGCCCGCCGTCGGCGCGAGCACAGGCGCGCGGCGCCGCCCCGTCGTCTGGAGCGGGCGCTCCCTCCCCGACGACAGCGGCGCGCACCGGCTGCTCCAGGCCGTGCGCGGTGCGGGCGTCCGCCCCGCCGACGAGTCCGACGCCGGGGCCGCCGCCACCCAGGTCATCCCCCGCGTCGACCCCCAGGACGGCTACGACGCCGGGTACGGCTACGGCGACGGTCTGGACGACGGCCTCGTCCAGACCGTCGAGGCGCCCGTCGTCGGTGCCCAGCGCGGACCCGGCGACGCCACCCGGCTGCTGCCGCACATGCGCACCGTCGCCAGCGCCGACGACGAGGCGGCCCAGGAGCGGGCGGCGTACGCGCCGCGCCCCCACGCCGACGACGGCCCCGGCACCGCAGACGACCCGCCCGAGGGCCCCGCCCCGCGCAGGCACGGCGACGACCCCGCCCGGCATGCCTACTACCCCGGCCGCCGGATGAACCTCGGCGTCGTGCTGCTCCCGCTGCGCGTCTTCCTCGGGTTCATCTCCATCTACGCCGGGATGGGCAAGCTCTGCGACCCCGTCTACTTCGACGGCGGCAAGCGCGGCTCGATGGTGAAGTGGCTCAACACCCTGCACCCCTGGGAAGTCGCCGAGCCGCTGCGGCAGTTCGCCCTCGAACACCCCGTCGGCTCCGGGCTCGTCATCGCCTTCTTCCAGGTCATCGTGGGGGTGCTGACCGTCCTGGGCTGCTGGCAGCGGGTCGCCGCCGTGCTGGGCGCGCTGCTCTCCGCCGCGCTGCTCGTCACCGTCAGCTGGAAGAGCGTCCCCGCCTACGACACCCCCGACATCATCTACCTCGCCGCCTGGTCGCCGCTGATCATCGCCGGGGCGCCCGTCTACTCCGTGGACGGGCGGCTGGCGAGCGGCGCCTGGCGGCGGCTCGGACCGCGCGCCGACATCTGGGAGCTGCGGCTGTACGTGCTGCGGCGCGGCGCCCTCGTCACCGCCATCGCCACCGGGCTGACGCTGCTCATCGGCTCGCTGCTCGGCAGCGCGGTCCGTGACGCCGACCGGGTCGTCGTCCCCGGGCCCGGCGAGGCCCCGCGCAACGAACTGCCGGGCTCGCCGCTGCCCCAGGACCCGGAGGGGCGCCGTACGTCTCCGTCGGCGTCGGCCTCCTCGCCCACCCAGGGTGCCACGCAGGGCGCCTCCTCGGCGCCGCCCACCGCGGGCGCCGCGGCCTCGCCGGGCGCTACCCGGGACACCGGCGCGGTCACCGGCGGCGCGCCCAGCCAGACGCAGGGCACGGCGGGGCAGGCGCCACCGCGGCAGACCTCGCCGGGGCAGCAGGCGCCGAGCACCAGCGCCGGGCCGACCTCCGGCGGTGCGGCGACGAGCGGGGGCGACCCGACGGGCGGTACGGGGGCCGGCACCGGGTCGGGCGGTGGCGCGGGCGGCGGTGACGCGACGTCCGGCCAGCCGGGCCTGGTGGGCGGCCTGCTGGGCTGACCCCGGCTCCCTGACTACCCGGCTACCGCGGCACGACGGAGGCCCCGCGCGTGAGGAACGCGCGGGGCCTCCGTCGTCGTAGCCGTGCTGTCAGCGCTGTGGGCGGTTGATGGCCGCCAGTTCCTTCGCCGCCTCCGTGAGGTCCTTCGCGGTGTCGATGGCGCGCCAGTAGGCGCCCTGGGGGAGCGGGAAACCGGCGAGGCGGAGTTCGCGGGCCAGCTGGGGGAACGTGCTGCGCTCGTGGTCGCCGCGGTCCGGGAGCAGCTTGGCGAAGGCGGGTGAGAAGACGTAGACGCCCGCGTTGATCTCGAACGTGGACGGCGGGGACTCTATGAAGTCCGTGACGTGTCCGAAGCCGTCCGTCTGCACGGCGCCCCACGGCAGCCGCGGACGGGCCAGGGCGAGGGTGGCGACGGCGTCGCGCTCGGTGTGGAAGTCGGCCATGTCGCGCAGCGAGAACCGGGTCCAGATGTCGCCGTTGGTGGCGTACCAGGGCCGGTCGGGGTGCGGGAGGCGGGCGGCGGCGTACTTGAGGCCGCCGCCGCGGCCGAGGGGCTCGGACTCGACGACGGTGGTGACGGAGACGGGCAGGTCGGCGGTGTCCAGCCAGTCCTGGAGCACCTCGGCGAGATGGCCGCAGCTCACCACCACGTCGGTGACGCCCTCCTCCGCGAGCCAGGACAGCTGATGGCCGATGATCGGAGTCCCCGTGCCGGGGATCTCGACCATCGGCTTGGGCCGGTCGTCGGTGTACGGGCGCAGCCGGGAACCCTGGCCACCGGCCAGGATGACGGCTTGGACGGGCCTGGCCGCGGCGGCGTTCGGATCAGTCATGTCCGGAAGCGTAGGCGCGTTCCGCGCGCGGCCGTCCAGCGGGTGTTCGGTAGGGGGCGGTAAAGGTCGGTAAAGGTCGGTAAAGGTCGGTACGGGGTCAGTGGTGGGCGGCGGCCACCCCCGAGGCGAAGGCGGTGTCGCAGACCGGGCGGGCGTAGGACTGGGCGCGCGTCGGGCCGTACACGCGGACGGCGGCGCGGCCGAGGGCGCGGGCCAGGGAGGCGCAGTGCCGGGCGAGCGCCGGGCTCTCGTTGACGGCCTGCTGGAGGTGGGTGAGGGCGACGCCCGGGTCCTTCGCCTGGAGCTCCGTCAGCAGCCGGTCCTGGAGGACCTGGTGCGGGGCGCGGGCGGCGGCCTTGGAGGAGGCGCCGACGGCTGAGGCGTCCGCCGCGGTGAGCACCGGGTGCGAGGGGTTCCCCGACCAGTTGACTCGGGTGACCGCGAGGGTCCCGGAGAGCACCAGGACGACGGGCAGGACGAGGGCGAGGGTGCGGCCGATACGGCGGGCGGGGCCCCGGCCGCGACGCGTCTGTTGGGTGGTGGAGTGCTTCACGCGAGTGAGGGTAGCGCCCGGTAATGATTTGGCGACATTTGGTGAGGGGGCGCCACCGTATCGAGGGACGGAAAAGGGGGCTCTTCGGGGTGCGGGGTTGACGCACGGTGCTCGAAATGGGCGGTGTGCCGGGGTATTTGTCGACAACGGAGACCATGCGAAACGGGCCCCGCGGCGGTTCGCGGGGCCCGTTTCGTCAATCTGGGTGATTCACCCGGCTTCGCCGGTTTCGGCGTGGCTCAGTCCGAGAGGCGCGCGCCCGAGGAGGTGGCGAACACGTGGCTCTCGCCGGCGCGCGGGATGATGTGCAGCGTGCTGCCCTTGTCCGGGACGTGACGGCCGCCGACGCGGACGACGAGGTCCTTGGACTCGCCGCCGACGTTGGCGGTGCCGTAGACGTACGCGTCGGAGCCCAGCTCCTCGACGACGTTCACGGTGATCGCCAGACCCTGGTCGGAGTCGGCGCCGGCCACGTCGAAGTGCTCGGGGCGGACACCGACGGTGACCGTCTTGTCGGTGGTGCCGGAGAGCGCGTCGCGGTCGACGGGGACCACGCTGTTGCCGAACTTCACGCCGCCGTCGGTGATCGGGACCTCGACCAGGTTCATCGCCGGGGAGCCGATGAAGCCGGCGACGAAGAGGTTGGCGGGCTTGTCGTACATGTTGCGCGGGGTGTCGACCTGCTGGAGCAGACCGTCCTTGAGGACGGCCACGCGGTCGCCCATCGTCAGGGCCTCGACCTGGTCGTGGGTGACGTAGACGGTGGTGATGCCCAGGCGGCGCTGGAGGGAGGCGATCTGCGTACGGGTGGAGACACGCAGCTTGGCGTCCAGGTTGGACAGCGGCTCGTCCATGAGGAAGACCTGCGGCTCACGCACGATGGCGCGGCCCATGGCGACACGCTGGCGCTGACCGCCGGAGAGCGCCTTCGGCTTGCGGTCCAGGTACTCGGTGAGGTCGAGGATCTTGGCGGCCTCTTCGACCTTCTGCCGGATCTCCGCCTTGTTGACGCCCGCGATCTTCAGGGCGAAGCCCATGTTGTCGGCGACCGTCATGTGCGGGTAGAGCGCGTAGTTCTGGAACACCATGGCGATGTCCCGGTCCTTGGGCGGCAGGTGCGTGACGTCGCGGTCACCGATGCGGATGGCACCGCCGTTGACGTCTTCGAGACCCGCGAGCATCCGCAGGGAGGTGGACTTGCCGCAACCGGACGGGCCGACCAGGACGAGGAACTCCCCGTCCGCGATGTCGATCTCCAGAGCGTCGACGGCGGGCTTGGTGGAACCCGGGTAGATCCGGGTCGCCTTGTCGAACGTGACTGTGGCCATGGTGAATGAGCCCCTTCTACCGGCAGGAACGTGCCGGACGATCCGTTGTAGGAAGGTGGTGTAGTCCACTGCTGTGGACACGCCCTCGGACGGTACCTCCCGTTCACCTGTTCTGTCAGTAGCCGAAGTGCTGTGAACTTCGCGGAAATTTTCGACAGGGCCCGGCTCGGGGCTGGGTACACTGCACGGGCACGTCGTCGCGCACGCGTGCGCGCCTCCTTAGCTCAGCTGGTCCAGAGCGGCTGTCTTGTAAACAGCAGGTCGTCGGTTCGAATCCGACAGGGGGCTCCACCGGTCCGGACCGCCCGGGTGGCGGTCCCGGCGACTCGGGCAGTCCGGACGCCGGTGCTACTCCCCCCCCGGAGGGGTCGCGGGCACGCGGGTTCGTCCAGAGGTGCTGGAACTGGTTGATGTGGCGGTTGGTGACGTCGCCGTCGATGATGCGCAGCATCGCGTCGTTGGCGCGCCAGGCGGAGTTCGCGGTCGCGGATCGTATGGCATGTAAAGAACCGGACGGCCTGCCTCAGACGGCCTCCCGCAGGACCCGGGCGACGTGCAGGTGCTCCGGGGACGGCGGGTGGCCGGCCTCCGCCTGCCAGACGCAGTTCTGGAGGACGCGCGCGAGGGTCCAGGCCCGCGCCCGACGGCGGTCCAGCGCGAGGACGGCGGTCAGGGCGTCGAAGCGGTGCCGGACGTCGGCCGGGTCGAAGCGGTTGGTGAGCGCCGGGAGGAGTTCGAAGCCGGGGTCGCCCGCGAGGGGCTTGGGGTCGATGGCGAGCCACGGGGCGCGGTCGGCGGCCAGGACGTTGCCGAAGTGCAGGTCCCAGTGGAGGAGCCGGTCCCCGGGTTCCGCGGCGACCTCGCGCAGGGCCGCGGCGCAGTCGGCGAGCAGCGCGCGGGCCGCCGGGTCGGCCACCCGGGCCAGCGCGGGCGGGGTGCGGTCCAGGAGGGCCGGGGCGATGTCGGCCAGGCGGCGCAGGCCGGGCGGTGCCGGGGCGGCGGTCAGGTGGGACAGCAGACGGCCGATGACGAGGGTCGCCTCGTGGACGTCCGGGAGGGCGGCGAGGGTGCGGGCGGAGTGGAGGCGCTCCAGGAGCATCGTGCCCGTGGGCGGGTCGTGCGTGAGGAGTCGTACCGCGCCGGCGCCGTTCCAGGCGCGCAGGGCGAGCGGCTCGCCCGCGGTCTCGGCGTCGGGGAGTTGGAGCTTCAGCACGGCGGGGGCGCCGTCGGCGCGGGCCACCGGCAGGACCAGCGCGCAGACGCCGTACATCGACGGCCCGGCCGGGCGCAGCGCCCACGCGTCGAGGAAGCGGGCGGCGAGCGCGGGCAGCGCGGCGACGAACGCGCGGCCGGCGGCGCCGTTGTGGCGACTCTGGGTGGCCGCCAGTTCCGGCGGGACCTCGATCACCTGCGGGACTGTAGCGGAGCGTCCCCCGACGCCTCTCAGCGCGTCGGCTCCGGTACCGGAGCCGTCGCCGGGGTGCCGTGCTTCGGGGGTTTCGCGGTGACCATCAGGGCCGCCACCACCGCCGCGAGCAGCATCACCGCCGCGGCCCACCAGATCGCGACCGTGTAGCCGTGGACGGTGCCCTCGCGGACGACCTCCGCGCGCCGTGCCGGGTCGGTGAGGTGGGCGGTGACGTAGGCGGTGGTGCTGGTGGTGGCGATGGTGTTGAGCAGGGCCGTGCCGATGGAGCCGCCGACCTGCTGGGCGGTGTTGACGGTGGCCGAGGTGACGCCGGAGTCCCGCGGGGCGACACCCGCGGTCGCGGTGGAGAACACCGGCATGAAGGTGAGGCCCATCCCGAGGCCCATCAGGATCAGCGCGGGCATGATCTCCGTCGGGTACGACGAGTCGACCGTCAGCCGGGTCAGCAGCACCATGCCGCCCGACGCCAGGACCATGCCCGGCGCCATCAGCAGGCGCGGGGCGACGCGCTGGAGGAGACGGGCGGAGACCTGGGTCGCGCCGACGATGATCGCGGCGGTCAGCGGCAGGAACGCCAGTCCGGTCTTCACCGGCGAGTAGCCCAGGATGACCTGGAGGTAGTAGGTCATGAACAGGAACAGTCCGAACATGCCGATCACGGCCAGCGCCATGGTGAGGAAGCAGCCCGCGCGGTCGCGGTCCCGGACGATGTGCAGCGGCAGCAGCGGCCGGGGCGCCCGGTTCTGCCACCACACGAACGCCGTCAGCAGGGCGACGCCGACCGCGAACAGCGCGAGGACGTACGCGTCGGTCCAGCCCCGCGGCTCGGCCTCGCTGAACCCGTAGACGATCGCGACGAGCCCGCCGCAGCCCAGCAGCGCACCGGGGACGTCGAGCCGGGCGCCGGTGTCGCCGGGCCGGTCGTGCAGCAGGACGAAGGCGCCGACGACGGCGACGACGGCGATGGGCACGTTGACGTACAGGCACCAGCGCCAGTCCAGGTACTCGGTGAGCAGCCCGCCGACGATGAACCCGATCGCCGACCCGCTGCCCGCCAGCGCCCCGTACACGCCGAACGCCTTGCCACGCTCCTTCGGGTCGGTGAACGTCGTCGTCAGCAGGGAGAGCGCGGACGGCGCGAGGACGGCGGCGAAGACGCCCTGGAGGGCGCGGGCGCCGAACAACATGCCCGAGCTGGTCGCCGCGCCGCCGAGCGCGGAGGCGCCCGCGAAGCCGATCAGGCCGATGACGAAGGTGCGTTTCCGTCCCACGAGGTCCGCGATCCGGCCGCCGAGCAGGAGCAGTCCGCCGAAGGCGAGGGTGTAGGCGGTGATGACCCACTGCCGGTCCCCGTCGGACATCCCGAGGTCGCGCTGGGCGGAGGGCAGGGCGATGTTCACGATGGTCGCGTCGAGTACGACCATCAGCTGGGCCAGCGCGATCACCACCAGGCCCCACCAGCGGCGCGGGTCGTGCTGGTGGTCCGTCGCGGTGCTGGTTTCACCTTTTCGGGTGACACTCATCCGGCCAGAAGACCACGAATCGGGACGGGTCGCATCCGCGCGGGGGGCGTTGGGGTGGGTCGCCTCTCTGCCGGGCTGGATGCCGTGCGGTCTCCTGGTCACGGCTCCAGCACCACCTTGCCGATCGTGCGGCGGGACTCCAGCGCGCGGTGGGCGGCGGCGGCCCCGGCGAGTGGGAAGCGCTGCACGGCCGGGGTGAGGCGGCCCTCGGCGGCCTCGGTGAGCGCGCGCAGCTCCAGGGTGCGCATCGGGTGGGGACCGCCCGCCTTCGCCATCATCGCCGGCCCGAGCACCTGCTCCGACACGCCCTCGACGAGGTACGGCACCGAGCCCTCCTTGATGCCCTGCGCCGACCAGCCGAAGACGAGGTGCCTGCCGCCGGGGGCGAGCAGGCCGACGGCCGTGCGGGCGGTGTCGCCGCCGACCCCGTCGTAGACGATCGTCACCTTGCCGTCGTACGCGCCGACCCGCTCCGGCCAGGACGGGTCCCGGTAGTCGACGGCCAGGTCGGCGCCGTTCGCCGCGGCCTTGGCCGTCTTCTCCGGGCCGCCCGCGAGGCCGATGACGGTGGCGCCCGCGTTCTTGGCGTACTGCACCAGCAGGGTGCCGATACCGCCCGCGGCGGCCGGGACGAGGACCACGTCGCCCGGGCCCGGCTCCGCGAACCGCACGATCCCCATGGCCGTACGCCCCGTGCCGATCATCGCGACGGCCGCCGCGGCGTCGAGCCCGGGCGGGATGCCGTGCAGGCGGTCGGCGTCGGTGACGGCGAGTTCCGCGTACCCGCCGGGGGCGAACCCGAGGTGGGCGACGACGCGTCTGCCGAGCCAGGCCGGGTCGGTGCCCTCGCCGAGGGAGTCGACGAGCCCGGCGACCTCGCGGCCGGGGACGGTGGGCAGCGGGGTCGGGGCGGGTGCGGGGCCCTGTTGGCCCTCCCGTAGGGCGGTGTCCAGGAGGTGGACACCGGCCGCCGCCACGGCGATCCGGACCTGGCCCGGGCCCGGTCGGGGATCCTCGACCTCTTCAAGGACGAGGTTCTCGGCGGGGCCGAAGGCGTGGAGGCGGATGGCGCGCATGGGTTCCCCCTGGGAGGGCTCGACGTGGTCGGTGCCGGGTCCTCACAGCCTCCGACCTCAAGCGTGCTTGAGGTCAAGGCCGATCCGGTCGCCGCGCCTGCCGAGGGCCGGGGAGACGGCCGTCAGGACGCTGTCGGAGGAGACCTCGGGGGGGGCACGCCCGGCGCGGCCACCCGGTCCCCCGCGAGGTGCACCCCGTCCCCCCGGGTCCCCCGTGGGCCGGTCGCGCCTGCTGGTGCCGGGCAGGTCGACGGCGCCGGCACGGCCGTCCGACGTCGCCTCGCTGCGCCAGGTAATGGGGCATCGCCGCCGGAGGGCAGGTGTGTGCGCAGGTCAGCGGCGCTGTCAGTGGCGGGGTGCAGCATAGGGGCATGGTGAGGCGAGGCGACGGGCGAGCGGGGTGCGGTACGACCGGCGGCGTGCGGGCGGCGCGGCGGCCTGAGGTGCGGCTGGCGGGGCTGGAGCCGTGGAGAGGGGGCGGACTGGAACCGGACGGGGACTATGACGGGCTGGCGTTCGAGGAGGCCGACCTCGGAGGGCAGGACGGCGGGGGTGCCCGCTTCATGGACTGCGCCCTGACCGGCTGCGCCCTGGACGAGACCCGGCTGCGGCGCGCCCGGATCCTGGACACCCGCGTCAGCGCCCCGCGTGGCGTCGGCACGGACCTCGCCGACGCCACGCTGCGGGACGTGGAGGTGCTGGACGCCCGCCTGGGCGGGGTGCTGCTGCACGGTGCCGCGCTGGAGCGGGTCCTGGTCCGGGGCGGCAAGCTCGACTTCGTGAACCTGCGGGGCGCCCGGCTCAGAGACGTCGTCTTCGAGTCCTGCGTCCTGGTCGAACCGGACTTCGGGGGCGCGCGGCTGGAGCGGGTCGGGTTCGTCGACTGTGTGGTGCGGGGAGCGGACTTCGGCGCGGCCACGCTCCAGGACGTGGACCTGCGCGGGGCGACCGAGCTGGGGATCGAACGCGGGGTGGAGCGGCTGGCCGGTGCGGTGATCAGCCCCGGGCAGCTGCTGGAGCTGGCGCCGGTGCTCGCGGGGGCGTTGGGGATCCGGGTGGAGGGGGACTGAGGACCCGGTCAGGGCAGCCGGGGGAAGCGGGCCTGGAGGGTCCAGACGGCGGGGTTCTCGGTGAGGTCCTCGTGCATGTCGCACAGGTCGGCGACGAGGTCGTGCAGGAAGTCCCGTGCCTCACGGCGCAGTTCGGTGTGGGAGAAGGTGAGCGGGGGCTCCTCGCCCGGCATCCAGTCGGCCTCGACGTCCACCCAGCCGAAACGGCGCTCGAAGAGCATCCGGTCCGTCGACTCGGTGAAGTCCAGCTCCGCCCGCTGCGGCCGGGCGGCGCGGGAGCCCAGCGGGTCCTGGTCCAGCAGCTCGACGATGTCGCACAGCGCCCACGCGAAGTCGAGCACCGGCACCCATCCCCAGGCTGTGGACAGCTCCCGGTCCGCCTTGGTGTCGGCGAGGTAGACGTCCCCGCAGAACAGGTCGTGCCGCAGCGCGTGGACGTCCGCACGGCGGTAGTCGGTCTGCGGGGGGTCGGGGAAGCGGGGGGAGAGGGCGTAGCCGATGTCAAGCACGGGCTGATCGTGTCACGGTCTGCTCCACGTCCCGGTCAGGGTCTTCTGCTCCACGCGGTCAGGGGCTGCTCCACGTCCCGGTCAGGGTCCGCGCTCCACGCCCCGGTCACGGCCCCGCCCCCGGCGCGGGGCTTCCCGCACCCCGGCACCGCTCGCCCGCACCCCGTGCCGGGGTGCGGGGCGCCGCCGGGTCGCGGCGCCTCCTCCCCTCCTGCCCTCCGCCCGCCCCATAAGCTCGACGAGTGCGCGCCCCCCGCCCCCTGCTCACCGCCGTCGCTCTCGCCCTCGCCCTCACCGCCTGCGCCGGGGGCGGCGTCTCCGGCTCCCCCGGTGGCGACGGCCTGGGTGACCCGTACTTCCCGAGGGCGGGCAACGGCGGGTACGACGTCCGCCACTACTCCCTCACCCTCGACTACACCCCCGCGACCCGGCACCTCACCGGCTCGGCGACCCTCACCGCCCGGGCGACCCAGGACCTGTCCGCGTTCCGGCTGGACCTGACCGGACTGGACGTCGAGTCGGTCACCGTCGACCGGCGGGCGGCCCGCTGGAACCGGGCCGGGCAGGAGCTGACGGTCCGGCCACGGGACGACCTCCACACCGGGGACGTCTTCCGGGTCGCGGTCCGCTACGGGGGCACGCCGGTCACCGTCACCGACCCGGACGGCTCCGAGGAGGGCTGGCTGCCCACCGGCGACGGCGCCCTCGCGCTCGGCCAGCCGACGGGCTCGATGGCCTGGTTCCCCGGCAACCACCATCCCGCCGACAAGGCGTCGTACGACATCACCGTGACCGTGCCGAAAGGGCTCTGGGCGGTCTCCAACGGCGAGTTGAGGGGCGAGCCGGTGACCCGGGGCGGCCGGACGACGACGTACGCCTGGCGGGTCGCCGAACCCATGGCGAGCCACGCGGCGACGGTGGCGATCGGCCGGTACGCCGTCCGCCGCACCACCACCGGGGCCGGGTTGCCCGTCCTCACCGCCGTCGACCCGGAGCAGGCGGACGCGAGCCGGGCCGCCCTCGACCGGATCCCGGAGGTCGTGGCGTGGGGGGAGCGGAACTTCGGTCCGTACCCCTTCGCCTCCACCGGCGTGATCGTCGACCGGCCCGGGGACGCCGGGTACGCGCTGGAGACCCAGAACCGCCCCGTCTTCCCGGGCGCCCCGGACACCGCGCTCCTCGTCCACGAGCTGGCCCACCAGTGGTACGGCGACTCCGTCACCCCGAGGACCTGGCGGGACATGTGGCTCAGCGAGGGGTTCGCCACCTACGCGGAGTGGCTCTGGCGGGAGGACCACGGCGGCACCACCGCCGAGGAGACCTTCACCGCGCTCTACGACGGCGACGGCACCGACGAGGGAGGCGAGGACCTGTGGGCCTTCCCGCCCGCCGACCCGCCCGACGCCGCGCACGTCTCCAGCCGCCCCGTCTACGACCGTGCCGCCATGGTCCTGCACAGGATCCGGCAGGCGCTCGGCGACGACGACGCCTTCCGTGCCCTCCTGCGCGACTGGGCCACGGCCCACCGGCACGGCAACGCCGACACCGGGGACTTCACGGCCTGGGCGGAACGCCGGTCACCGGAGACGGACTTCGGCGGGATCTGGCGGGACTGGCTGTACGGCGACGGAAAACCCGGCGAGCGGTGAGGTGCCGGGCCCGGCCTGGCAGACCACCGGGCCCCGAACCGTAGGTGTCGGGGCCCGGCGACCGGAAGGACCAGCTCGGTCAGACGTTCACACCGAAGTCCTGGGCGATACCGGCCAGGCCCGAGGCGTAGCCCTGGCCGACGGCGCGGAACTTCCACTCGGCGCCGTTGCGGTACAGCTCGCCGAAGACCATCGCCGTCTCGGTGGCCGCGTCCTCCGACAGGTCGTAGCGGGCGATCTCGGTGCCGCCCGCCTGGTTGACGATGCGGATGTAGGCGTTGCGGACCTGGCCGAAGTTCTGCGAGCGGTTCTCCGCGTCGTAGATGGAGACCGGGAAGACGATCTTGTCGACGTCGGCCGGGAGGGCCGCCAGGTTGACGTTGATCGCCTCGTCGTCGCCCGCGCCCTCACCGGTGCGGTTGTCACCGGTGTGGACGATGGTGTTGTCCGGGGTCTGCTTGTTGTTGAAGAAGACGAAGTGGGCGTCGGAGTAGACCTTGCCCTGGGGGTTGACCGCGATGGCGGAGGCGTCCAGGTCGAAGTCCGTGCCGGTCGTGGTGCGGACGTCCCAGCCGAGGCCCACGGTGACGGCGGTCAGGCCCGGAGCCTCCTTGGTGAGCGAGACGTTGCCACCCTTGGACAGGCTTACAGCCATGGTTCGGGAGTCCCTTCCCTCGGTGTTGTACGCGTTCGAAGCTACAGCTACCCGTAAGAACGCCGCGGAGGGTGCCACAAGTTCCGGGTGTCTTTACTTTCTTTGCCGAACGGGTGCGCCGATATGGGGGTGACGTGGACCGGACAGGCCGGGCACCATGGTCGGCATGTCCGGTCCCTACGTCATCCGTGGCTCCGTCTCCCTGCCCGAGGCCGAGCTGACGTGGCGTTTCTCCCGGTCCTCCGGCCCCGGCGGACAGCATGTGAACACCACCGACACCCAGGTGGAGCTGCGCTTCGACCTGGCCCGCACCGGGGCGCTCCCCGAGGTCTGGAAGCGGCGCGCCCTGGAGAAGCTCTCCGGTCGGCTCGTCGACGGGGTCGTCACCGTGCGCGCCTCGGAGCACCGTTCGCAGTGGCGCAACCGTGAGGCGGCGGCCGTCCGGCTCGCCGCCCTCCTCGCCGAGGCCACCGCGCCCCCGCCGCGCCCGCGCAGGCCGACCCGCGTCCCGCGCGGGATCAACGAACGGCGGCTGCGGGAGAAGAAGCAGCGCGCGCAGACCAAGCGGGGCCGCTCCGGCCGGGACTGGGGCTGACCCCCGCCGGGCTGACCCCCGCCGGGCTCACCCCAGCTGCCGGTACCGCCCCTTGAAGTACGTCAGCGGTCCGCCCTCCGCGCTCGGCACGTGCGCGGTGAGGACGCGGCCCACGACGAGGGTGTGGTCCCCCGCGCGGACGCGCTGCTCGGTACGGCACTCCAGGGTGGCCAGCGCCCCGCCGACCAGGGGCGCGCCGGTGACCTCGCCGCGGACGTAGGGGATGTCGTCGAAGAGGAGGCGGTCGCTGATGCGGCCCTTCATGGCGAACCGGCCCGCGATGTGCCGCTGGCTCTCGGAGAGGACGGAGACCGCCCACTGGGGCTGTTCGGTGAGCAGGTCGTCCATGCGGGAGCCGTCGCGCAGGCTGACCAGGACCAGCGGCGGGTCCAGGGAGACGGACATGAAGGCGGTGGCGGTCATGCCGACGTCCTCGCCGCGCGGTGCCTGGGGGTCGTCGGGGTCCAGCGGCGGTTCCTGCGCGGTGACCAGCACCACGCCCGCGGCCAGCCGGGACATGGCGGCCCGGAACTCGTCGTCGCTCACCCCTTCAGGATGCCCGGCGGCACCGGGCTGGGCGGGGACGGTCAGGGGGGCGGCGGGGGCGAGCGGGAGGGGTGTGGGGGGAGGGACTGCTGTGGGGAGAGGATGGTTCGGCACGTCCAGCACGCTAGTCTCCGGTGCGTGTGCCGCACATCGGGCGGTGGTCCGAGGGGGGACCTGGGCGGATGGTCCTAGGACCACTCGGGGGGCGCCGGAGAACGGACCGTGTCCTGATGCGTTGCCGACAAAGGATGAAACCCCACCCAATTACTCACGATTTGCTGTGACTTGAGTCACAAGAGGCAGTAATTGTTGACCCTGTGTACCGAGTGGGCAGCGCGCTGTGATTCAGTGGCGGGGAAGCTGTGGTGGCACCGTCCAAACGACCGGGGGCGGTGTCGGGACAGCCGTTGATTCTGTTTCACTGCGAGGTCTCGGGGGGAGGGCGAGCATGGAGACCGAGTCGGAACCGTACGTCCAACTTGCGTCCCTGCGGCAGCTGCACCGGGTCATGGCCGACATGAACGCGGCCCGCAGCCTGGCGGACACCTTGCAGACAGTCGCGGACGGCGTGGTCAGCGCCCTCGGCTACGAGCTGGCGTGCGTCAACCTCGTCCGCCCCGACGGCGATCTCGTCGTCGCCGCCTTCTCCGGGAACCCCGCCGCCGAGGCACTGATCACCGGCCGGGTCGGCTCGCGTGACTCCTGGGAGCGGCGGCTGCGGATGGGCGAGCAGTGGGGCGACCTGATCTTCATACCGCACACCGAGGGCTGGATCCTCGACGACGACGACGTCCCGCAGTGGTACACCGACGGCCCCGCCCCCCGCTTCGAGGACGAGTGGCACCCCTCCGACCGGCTCTTCGCCCCCATGTACGGCGGCTCCGGCGACGAACTGATCGGCGTGCTCTCCGTGGACCGGCCGCGCAACGGCCGCCGGCCCGGCGCGTGGGGGCGTGAGGCGCTCCAGATGTACGCCTTCCAGGCCGGGATCGCCATCAGCAACGCCCGGCTGCGCGCGAACATGCAGCGCGCCCTGGTCCGTCTGGAGCGGGAGCAGCAGGCGCTGCGGGCCAGCGAGGAGAGCTTCCGGCAGGCCTTCGAGTACGCGCCCTCCGGCATGGCCATCGCCGAGATGGGCGGCGACCAGCACGGCCGGATCCTGCGCACCAACGACGCGCTGTGCCGACTGCTCGGGCGGCCCGCCTCCGCCATGCGCCGCTACTCGTTCTCCGACCTGGTCCACCCCGAGGACATAGGCACCCTGCTGCGGACCTCGGCCGAGGGCGGCCGGGCCGAGCTGCGCCTGGGCCGCCGGGACGGCTCGTACGTCTGGGTCTCGCTGCGTAACAGCGTCGTCGCGGACGCCGCCGACGGGCCGCGCTTCCTGCTCACCCACGTCGAGGACATCGAGGAGCGCAAGCGCCGTGAGCTGCAGCTCGCCCACCGCGCCTCCCACGACTCCCTCACCGGCCTGCCGAACTCCGCCGAGCTGCGCGCCCGGCTCTCCTCCCGGCTGTGCCAGCAGCGCCCGCACACGGCCCACGGCGGCGTCCTGGAGCCCGTGCCCGCCGACGCGGCCTACGGCCACGCGGTGACGTACGAGAACGACTTCGGCTTCCGCACCGCCGGCGCCGTCGGCGCCGCCTACGACGGCTACGACCACCACGTCCACACCACCGCCCCCGAGGGGCAGCGGGACGACGGCGCCAAGGGGCTCGCGGTGCTCTTCTGCGACCTCGACGGCTTCAAGTCGATCAACGACAGGTTCGGGCACAACGCGGGCGACGCGGTCCTCATCGAGGTGGCCCGGCGGCTCAGCAACGGCGTGCGCGACGGCGACACGGTGGCCCGGCTCGGCGGTGACGAGTTCGTCATCCTCGCCGACGGCCTCGGCCGCGCCGACGCGCAGGACCTCGCGGCCCGCCTCCGCACCGAGATCATCCAGCCGATCCGGGCCGAGGGCCGGGCCGTACGGGTCGGCGCCAGCTTCGGCATCGGGTGGGCACACTGCGGCATGACCGCGGACGAAGTGTTGAAATCCGCTGACGAACGGATGTACGTCGAGAAACGGTCTCGTCCCAAACAGCACAGACGTGCGGGATGACACGCAGGTCAGCACGGTGATGCGGTCCGAGTCACCCGTTTGGGCCAGCAAGAGCGGGTAGGCTCGCCATCCTCACCACACGTACCGCATCCGCCCCGCACCTGAGGAGTACGAAGGGATGACGCCCGGCAACAACGGCGCGAGCACGCCCGAGGACGACGACCCGTTCGGCTACCTCTACGCCGACGGTCAGGCCAACGGCGCCCAGCCACCCTCCGGCGGCGGCTACGGCTACCCGAACTCCGTCAGCAGGGTCAGGGCGGTCGGCGAGCGGCAGTACGGCCAGCAGGCGCCCGCGGCGCCGGTCGGCGGCCCGACGCCCCCGCAGCAGGGCGCCTACGGCCAGCCGAACACGCACTACGCCGCCCCGGAGACCTTCCCCGGCGGCAGCGCCCCCACGTCCCCGCAGCACCCCGTCCAGGGCGGCCGTGGCGGTGGCCGGGGCGGCCGGGGGCCGAACACCAAGGGTCTGCTGATCGGCGCGGTGGCCGTGGTCGCCGCGGTCGTGATCGGCATCGGCGTGGCCATGCTCGGCGGCGACGACACCGACGACGGCAGCACCGACGACCAGGCGGGGCCCACCCCCACCCAGTCCCAGAGCAGCGAGCCGACGCCGTCGAGCAGCGCGGGCGACGACAGCGAGGAGGTGGACCTCCCGGCGATCGACGCCAAGGCGCTCCGCCTCAGCGAGGGCATGGCGACCGCCTCGGACATCCAGGGCGCCCAGGCCGACGGCGGCGTCTACGTCACCGGCTTCAACAAGGTCGGCGCCAAGGTGACCTGGACGGTCAACGGGATCGAGGAGGCCGGCAGCTACCGGCTCGACGTGCGCTACGGCATCCCCGGCACCGACGCCGACGCGACGCTCCTGGTCAACGGCAAGGACACCACCCGCCCGCTGAACATGAAGAACTTCGGCGGCACTCCCGAGGGCGACTGGGAGAAGGGCTGGCAGACCACCTGGGCCACGGTCAACCTCAACAAGGGCACCAACACCATCGAACTGGCCTGCAACGAGGGCAACAAGTGCGACGTGGTGTTCGACCAGTTCTCCCTCAGCGCGGGCTGAGCCCGTCCGGCGGATCCGACGGGGCTGGTCGCCCGTGTCAGGCCGCCGTCGCCTCCCTGGTGACCGCCACGCGGTCCAGCAGGTCCTCGTAGCGTCCGCGGTCGAACTCGCCCGCCGTCGGGGAGCGGACCGCCGCCGCCGACAGGGCCGTCGCCCGGGAGAGGCGGGTGGGCCAGGGGAGCTGTTCGGTCAGGGCCGACAGGAGGCCCGCCACCGCCGCGTCGCCCGCGCCGGTGGGGTTGCCCCGCAGGGGCGTGGGGAGAGCGCTGCGCCAGCGGCCCTCGGGGGTGAGGGCGAGGAGGCCGTCCGGGCCCAGGGAGGCGACCACCGCGCGGGCGCCCCGGCGGCGGGCGTCCTGGGTGGCGCGCAGGGGGTCGTGGGAGCCGGTCAGCTCGGCCAGTTCGTCCGCGTTCGGCTTCACGATGTCGGGGCGGGCCGCGATGCCGCGGCGCAGGGGCTCCCCGCTGGTGTCGAGGAGGACGGAAACGTTCGCGGCGCGGGCGGTGCGGACCAGGCCCGCGTAGGCCCCCACCGGCACGCCCGGCGGCAGGCTGCCGCACAGGGCCACCGCCGCGGCGGGCCGCAGCAGATCCTCGTACGCCTCCTGGAAGGCCCGCCACTCCGCCGGGGTGACCGTCGGGCCGGGCTCGTTGAGCTGCGTGGTGTCCCCGGAGCGTTCGTCGACGACGGCGATGGTGCGCCGGGTCGCCCCGGTGACGGGGACCAGCGCGTCGGTCACCCGGGGCGTGTCGGTCAGCCCGTCCCGCACGGTGCGCCCGGTGCCGCCGCCGGCGAAGCCGGTGACGGTCACCTCGTGGCCGAGGGCGGCCAGCACCCGGGCCACGTTGACGCCCTTGCCGCCGGGCCGCTCGACGACGTCGGTGACCCGGTGCGTGGTGTGCGGGCGCAGGGTGCGTACGTGGTACGTGATGTCCAGTGCGGTGTTCAGCGTGACCGTGAGGATCACCGGGGCCGACCTCCCCCATCGCCTGCGCTTGCGGTGTGTCCCGGGGCACGATCATGCCAAAGAGACGGCGGTCGGCCCAGCCCTCGTACCGCTTCCCTACCGTGTGACCTGGGGTGGGATCACCCCAGTCGCGGCTCCACGACCCACGCGCCCCGGCGCATCACACCCGCCACGTCGAAGGACGCGTCGAGCAGGACGAGGTCGGCGTACCGGCCCGGCTCCAGGGAGCCGACCGAGTCCGACTGGCCGAGCAGCCGGGCCGGGTTGGCCGACAGGGCCGTCACCACGTCCTCGACGGGCAGCCGGTCCACCGTCACCGCCCGCTTGAACGCGCGGTCCAGGGTGAGGGTCGAGCCCGCGATCGCGCCGCCCTCGACGAGGCGTGCCACGCCGTCGGCGACCTCGACCTCCAGCGGGCCGAGCATGTAGCGGCCGTCGCCGAACCCGGCCGCGTCCATCGCGTCGGTGATGAACACCACCCGGTCCGCGCCCGCGTGACGGAACGCCAGTTCCAGCGCGGCGGGGTGCAGATGGGTGCCGTCGTTGATCAGCTCGACGGTGACGCGCTCGTCCTCCAGCAGCGCCGCGATCGGGCCCGGCGCGCGGTGGCCGAGTGTCGGCATCGCGTTGAACAGGTGCGTCGCGACCGTGGCGCCCGCGTCGATCGCCTCGACCGTCTGCTCGTAGGTGGCGTCCGTGTGGCCCACCGCCGCGATCACGCCGTGTTCGGCGAGCAGGCGTACGGAGTCGATGCCGCCGGGGAGTTCGGTGGCGAGGGTGAACATCCTGGCGTGGCCGCGCGCCGCGTCCATCAGCTTGCGGACGTCCGCCGGGTCCGGGTCGCGCAGCAGCTCCTCCGCGTGCGCGCCCTTGCGGCACGGCGAGATGAACGGCCCCTCGAAGTGGATGCCCGCGATGTCGCCCTGCTCGGCCAGCTCGGAGAGGAGCCCGGCGCGCTGGGCGAGGAAGTCCATGTCGCCGGTGACCGTGGAGGCGACGAGCGTCGTCGTGCCGTGCAGGCGGTGGGTGCGGATGCCGGTGAGGACCTCCTCCACCGTGCCGGAGGTGAAGGACGCGCCACCGCCGCCGTGGTTGTGGATGTCGACGAAGCCGGGCACGAGCCAGTGTCCCGACACGTCGATGACCCGCGCGTTCTCCGGTGCGCTCGCGGCGATGCGGGTGCCGTCGACGACCACCTGGCCGCCGGGGACCGTGCCGGTGGGGAGGACGACGCGGGCGCCGGAGAGGACGAGGGGGGCCGTCACGCCGGACGTGGGCTGGGGGGCGGGGGCCGCTGGTCGCGCGGCTTCCTGCGCCCCTGGGGCGGTTGCCATCAGGCCGTTGCCTCCTTGAGGTCGGTCGAGTCGAGGAGATCCCAGGCCAGCAGCCCGGCACCGAGGCAGCCGGCGGTGTCCCCCAGGGCGGCGGGGACGATCGACGGCAGCTTCTGGAAGGTGACGCGCTCTTTCACCGCGTCCCGCAGTGGTGTGAACAAGGTTTCCCCCGCCTCGGCGAGCCCGCCACCGATGATCAGCGTGCGGGGGTCCAGGAGGGTGAGCGCGGTGACCAGGCCGTCGGCGAGGGCCGCCACGGCCTCCTGCCAGACGGTGTGTGCTCTGGCGTCGCCCGCGGCTACCGCTCTCGCGCAGGCCGCGGCGTCGTCCTCCGCTGCGCCCGTCGCCGCGGACCATGCCTGCGACACCGCCGCCGCGGACGCGTACCGCTCCAGGCAGCCGCGCTGGCCGCACGGGCAGGGGGTGCCCCGCGGGCGTACGACGACATGGCCGATCTCGCCCGCGAAGCCGTGCGCGCCCGCCTCCACCCGGCCGTCCAGGCCGATCGCGCCCGCGATGCCGGTGCCCAGCGCCACGAACAGGAACCGGTCCGTGCCCCGGCCCGCCCCGATCCGGCCCTCGGCGAGACCGCCGGTGCGGACGTCGTGGCCGAGGGCGACGGGGATGCCGCCGAGGCGGTCGGCGAGCAGGTCGCGCAGCGGTACGTCGCGCCAGCCGAGGTTGGCGGAGTAGGCCGCCATGCCCCGGGTCTCGTCGACGATGCCGGGCACGGCGACGCCCGCGGCGGTGGCCGGGGCGCCGAGGTGCGTCCGGCCGTGGGCGCTCAGCTCGGCGGCGAAGTCGAGGACGCCCTCCACGACCGCGTCCGGTCCGTGCTCGCGGCCGGTCGGACGACGGGCCTGGTGGAGCAGGGTGCCGTCCGGGCCGACCAGGGCGGCCTTCATGCCGGTGCCGCCCACATCGAGGGCGATGACGTGTTTCACGGAGGACAGTGTGGCCCGTCTACCCTGAAGAGGTCTAGTCCACTTACGTGGTGTAGACCTTGTTCTCTGGTTTTCGAGAGGTGTAGACCTTATTTCGAAAATCGGACAGAGAGGCTTCATGATGGTCTGGGGCGGTACAGCGGTGCGGGTCGTGCGGCGGAGGCGTATGGGGGGTGGACTGGTCTCCGGCGTGTGCGTGCTGGGGCTGGTCGCCGCCGTGGGCGGGTGCGGGATCGGGGGTGGCTCCGGGGACGTCACGCTGCGGCTGGTCGCCGCCGACTACGGCGACAGCTCCGCCAACAGCTCCGAGAAGTACTGGGCGAACGTCGTCGAGGAGTACGAGGACGCGCATCCGGACGTCCGGATCGAGGTCAGCGTCTACTCCTGGAACGACGTCGACCGGAAGGTCAGGGAGATGGTCGACACCGGCGACGCGCCGGACATGGCGCAGATCGGCGCCTACGCGGACTACGCGGCGGAGGGGCTGCTGTACCCCGCCGACGACCTGCTGTCGATCTCCGCCCAGGCCGACTTCGCCGCGCAGCTCGCCGACGCGGGGCGGGTGAGCGGGACGCAGTACGGGATGCCGTTCGCCGCGTCCACGCGGCTGCTGTTCTACAACAAGACCCTGTTCCAGGAGGCCGGGATCACTCCGCCCACCACCTGGGAGGAACTGGCCGCCGACGCCGCCGCGCTGAAGGCGGAGGGCGTCACGTACCCGTACGCGCTGCCGCTCGGGGCGGAGGAGGCGCAGGCCGAGACCATGCAGTGGCTGCTGAGCGGGGGCGGCGGCTACACCGACCAGGCCGGGGCGTACGCCGTCGACTCGCCGGAGAACGTCGAGACGTTCACCTGGCTGCGGGACAGGTTGGTGGGGGAGGGGCTGACCGGGCCCGTCGCGCCCGGGAAGCTGAACCGGGCCGACGCGTTCTCGGCGTTCGCCGCGGGGGACGTGGGGATGCTGAACGGGCATCCCTCGCTGATGCGGATGGCGGCGGACAAGGGGGTGAAGTTCGGCATGGTGCCGATGCCCGGGGTGGACGGTCCGACCAGGGCGACGATGGGCGTCGCGGACTGGATGATGGCGTTCCGGCAGAACGGGCACGGGGCGGAGATCGGGGAGTTCCTCGACTTCGTCTACAGCGAGGAGAACGTGCTCGCCTTCAGCCGTGAGTACCAGCTGCTGCCGGTGACCAACTCCGCGTCCCAGACGATGACCGGGGACGCCGCCGACAAGGACCTCCAGCCGTTCCTCGAGGAACTGCCGCTGTCCGAGCTGTATCCCGTGGGGAAGACGTCGTGGGCCGCGGTCAGCGCGGACGTGAAGCGGCGGATCGGGGGCGCGGTGACCGGTGGGGGGAGTCCGGCCGGGGTGCTCGGGAAGATCGCCGGGACGGCCGTCTCCGCGGAGGGGGCGGCCTCGGGGGCGTAGGCCGGGGGCGGTCGCTGGTTGTTCTGTACCGTGCCTGGCATGGGTGAGCAGGAGCAGCTCGGGTCCCGGGAGCGGGACGTGCTGGCGCTGGAGCGGCGGGGGTTCTCCGGGCCGGGGGCCAAGGAGCGGGCGATACGGGAGGAGCTGGGGATGGCGCCGGTGCGCTACTACCAGCTGCTGAACGCGCTGCTTGATGATCCTCGGGCCGTGGAGCACGATCCCTTGACCGTCAATCGGCTGCGGCGGGTCCGGGAGGCCCGGCGGGGGGAGCGGTGAGCCTCGGGGGGCGGTTGGGGGCTGACCGTCCTGGATAGGTTCGTCCTATGAGTCAACCGAGCGGATCTCTTCCCACGCCGGGGACGCAGGCCGGGCGTGACGGCCTTGAGGCGATGCTGGCGCGGCCCTCGCGTGCGGTGGTCGCCCTCGACTTCGACGGGACGCTGGCGCCGATCGTCGCCGATCCGGAGTCGGCGCGGGCGCATCCGGGGGTGGTGCCCGCGCTGGCCTCGCTGGCGCCGAAGGTGGCGTCCGTGGTGGTGGTCACCGGGCGTCCGGCGGAGGTCGCGGTGCGGTACGGGGGGTTCGCGGGGGTGGCGGGGCTGGAGCACCTGGTGGTGCTCGGGCACTACGGGGCCGAGCGGTGGGACGCCGTGAGCGGGGAGGTGTCGGCGCCGCCGCCGGATGCGGGGGTGGCGGCGGTGCGGGGGGAGTTGCCCGGGGTGTTGGAGCGGTTGGGGGTCGCGGAGGGGGACGCGTGGGTGGAGGAGAAGGGGCGGGCGGTGGCCGTGCACACGCGGCGGGCGGCTGATCCGCAGGCGACGTTCGAGGTGCTGCGGTCTCCGCTGACGGAGCTGGCGTCTCGGCACGGGCTGGTGCTGGAGCCGGGGCGGATGGTGCTGGAGCTGCGGCCGTCGGGGATGGACAAGGGCGTGGCCCTGGTGGACTACGTCCGTGAGACCGGCGCGGAGTCCGTCCTCTACGCGGGCGACGACCTCGGGGACCTGCCCGCCTTCGCCGCCGTCGCCCGGCTGCGGGCCGAGGGGACGTTCGGGGTGCTGGTGTGCAGCAGCGGGTCGGAGGACGTGCCCGCCCTCCGCGAACAGGCCGACCTCACGGTTCCCGGCCCGGAGGGGGTCGTCGCCCTCCTCACGTCCCTGGCCGCCTCGGCTGCGTGATGCCTGCGGCGGCCTGTGGCTGTTTGGTGGGTGGCTGGGGTAGCGCTGTCTGCCGGGGGGTGGTGCGGGGCCGTGCCGGGGGGTGTCCGTCCTCGGAACCGCGCGGGCTGTGGGGTGAGGGGTGTGCGGGGTTTTCCGCGCGAACCACTGCGGGCGGACACCCCCCGACACGTCCCCTTCCGTCGTACGGCGACTGCGGGCCGTGGCCACATCCGGCCTAGCCGCGGGCCGTCGCGCCGCCGTCTCCGCTTGGCTGCGGGCGCCAGCAGCAGCGCCGGGCACCTCGTCGGTGCCGGGGCGCGCAGCTCACGCCGCCCGCCCCGCAGGGTCACCGCTTGAGTTCGTTCAGCTGGTCCAGGAACCACCGCGCCGGTGGCAGGGCCGTCGCCGCCGAGGCCAGGCGCTTGGTGCGTTCCGCGCGTTCGTCGGGTGGCATGGACAGGGCCGTGGCGAGCGCGTCCGCCGTCTGGACGACGTCGTAGGGGTTGACCGTGATCGCGTCCTCGGACAGTTCCTCGTACGCCCCCGCCTCCCGGGAGAGGACCAGCGCGCAGCCGGCGTCCGACACGACCGGCACCTCCTTGGCGACGAGGTTCATGCCGTCCCGGATGGGGTTGACGAGGGCCACGTCGGCGAGGCGGTACGCCGCCAGGGAGCGGGCGAAGTCGTCCTTGACGTGGAGGATGACCGGCGTCCAGGTCGGCGTGCCGTAGTCGGCGTTGATCTGGTCGGCGACGCGTCGCACCTCCGCCGTGTAGTCGCGGTACACGGCGAGGTCCTGCCGGGACGGGTAGGCGAAGGCCACGTGGGTCACGCGGTCGTGCCACTCGGGGCGGGTGTCGAGGAGGTGGCGGTAGGCGTGCAGGCCCCGGACGATGTTCTTGGACAGTTCCGTGCGGTCCACGCGGACGATCGTGCGGCGGGGGGTGCCGTCGGGTGCCGTGCCGATCTCCGTGCGGAGGGCGTTCATCCGGTCCGCCACGTCCGGCTGGTGGGCCCGGTCCCGGAGGAAGTCCGCGTCGGCGCCCAGGCCGTGCACGCCCACCCGGGTCGCGCCGAGGCCGTCGGTGAACGCCTCGCGGCAGGCGGTGAAGGCGTCTGCCCAGCGCCGGGTGAGGAAGCCGAGGCGGTCGGCGCCCAACATGCCGTGGAGGATCTCGGCGGCGATGTCGTCGGGGAGGACGCGGAAGTACTCGGGGGGTGCCCAGGGGGTGTGGGAGAAGTGGCCGATGCGCAGGTCGGGGCGGAGGGCGCGGAGCATTCCGGGGACCAGGGTGAGGTGGTAGTCCTGGACGAGCACGCTCGCCTCGGGGGCCGCCTGCTCGGCCAGTGCCTCGGCGAAGGCGCGGTTGTAGGTGGCGTAGTTGTCCCACTGGGCGCGGAACCCCGCGTCGAAGGTGGGGGCGACGGGGGTCTCGTACAGCATGTGGTGGACGAACCACAGGACCGAGTTCGCGATGCCGTTGTAGGCGTCCGTGTGGACGGACGCCGGGATGTCCAGCATGTGGACGCCCGGTTCCGTGACGCCGCGGCGCAGCGCCTCGCGGTCGCCGTCGCCCAGGGTCGAGCAGACCCAGAGCGCGCCCGCGTCGGGGCCGATCGCGGAGAGGCCGGAGACGAGCCCGCCGCCGCCGCGTCTGGCGTGCAGCGAGCCGTCCTCGTCCACCTGGTAGGAGACCGGGCCGCGGTTGGACGCGACCAGCACCTGTGCAGCCTGCGTGGAAGCCATACGCCTCAACCTAGCCCGGCCCGGAAACGCTCAAACGTGCGGTTCGGCACGCTGGCCCGGTCAGGCCACCTCGCGGGCGGCGTACTCCGCGATCTGTACCATCGGCGGGCGTTCCTCCGTGTCGACGGAGTAGGTGCGCGGCTCGAAGCCGTCCTCCCCTCGTTCGAACTGGGTGAGGGACGGGCGGATCAGGTGGCCGCGGGCCAGGCGGAGCTGGGCGGTGCGGTAGATCGCCGCCGCCATCCGGCCGAGGGCCTGGCCGTCCTGGTGGCGGTGTTTGCGGACGCCCACGTCGACCTGGGCGAGGGCGTCCAGGCCCACCAGGTGCAGGCTGTCGACCAGCATCCCCAGCTCCACGCCGTAGCCGACGGGGAAGGGCAGCTGTTCGAGGAGCGTGCGGCGGGCCGCGTACTCCCCGCCCAGCGGCTGGACGAAGCCCGCGAGCTGGGGCCAGTGCATGTTGAGCAGGGGGCGGGCCATGAGTTCGGTGACCCGGCCGCCCTGGCCGCCGGTGCCGGCGAGGGGGCGGTCGTACATGGCCTTGACGAGGTCCACGCCGGGGTCGGTGAGCAGCGGGCCGACGATGCCGGAGACGAAGTCGGAGGAGAACTCCCTCAGGTCGGCGTCGACGAAGCAGACGATGTCCCCGGAGGTGGCCAGCAGGGAGCGCCAGAGGACCTCGCCCTTGCCGGGGACGGTGGGGACGCGGGGGAGGATCTCGTCGCGGTGGACGACCGTGGCGCCCGCCGCCGCGGCCACCTCGGAGGTCTGGTCGGTGGAGCCGGAGTCCACCACCACGATCTCGTCGACCAGAGGGGTCTGGTGTACCAGGTCGTGGCGGATCGTGGCGACGATGTCGCCTACCGTCTCCTCCTCGTTGAGCGCGGGCAGCACGACGCTGACCGACTGGCCCGTCGCGCGTTTCGCGGCCAGGATCCGGTGGAGCGGTCGGTCCGTCTTGGACCAGGAGCGGGTGCTCAGCCAGCGCTCGACTTCTTCCAGCACAGTTGGCGGCTCCTCACTGTTCGATCAGGTGGTCACAGCGGTTCCGTGTGATCCATCTCGCGGTTCGGACGTCTCTCTCAACTGTCCTGGCCTTCGGTTACAGTCTTGAACAACGCGGATGACCATCGCATGTCGGGGGTCGTCAGTGTTCACAACCACATACCGCTCATCCAGAGGGGCAGAGGGATACGGCCCGTTGAAGCCCCGGCAACCCTCCAGTCGGTTCTCGTAACCGGTCGATGACGACCGTTCTCAGCGAGGCTCCCGGCTAGGGAAGGTGCCAAATCCGTCTCACGGCGAGATGCGTCGTGAGGAAGATGAGGAGAAAGGGCCTCGCCTCACATGGCTGTGCAGACTGTTGCAAGCGCCACCCCCACTGTCGACCTGGGTCCCGCCGCGGCGCTCTCCTGCCGGGAGTGCGGACACCGGGTACCCCTCGGCCCCGTCTTCGCCTGCGAGGAGTGTTTCGGGCCGCTGGAGATCGCCTACGACTTCTCCGGGTACGAGGCCGAAGAACTGCGTCGGCGGATCGCCGCCGGGCCCGCCAACATCTGGCGGTACGCGCCGCTGCTGCCCGTTCCGGCCGACGTGGCCGAGAAGCCCAACCTGAACCCCGGCTGGACCAAGCTCGTCGACGCCCGGAACCTGGCGGCGGAGCTGGGCGTCACCGGCGGTCTGTACGTGAAGGACGACTCCGGCAACCCGACGCACTCCTTCAAGGACCGGGTCGTCGCGCAGGCGCTGGAGGCCGCGCGGGCCTTCGGGTTCTCGACCCTCTCGTGCTCCTCGACCGGGAACCTCGCGGGGGCCGTCGGTGCCGCCGCCGCCCGCGCCGGGTTCCGGTCGTGCGTGTTCATCCCGCACGACCTGGAGCAGGGCAAGGTCGTCATGGCCGCTGTCTACGGCGGGGAGCTGGTCGGCATCGAGGGCAACTACGACGACGTCAACCGGTTCTGCTCCGAGTTGATCGGCGACCCGGCGGGCGAGGGCTGGGGGTTCGTCAACGTGAACCTGCGGCCCTACTACGCCGAGGGGTCCAAGACGCTCGCCTACGAGGTGTGCGAGCAGCTCGGGTGGCGGCTGCCCGACCAGATCGTGGTGCCGATCGCCTCCGGGTCCCAGCTGACGAAGATCGACAAGGGGCTCCGGGAGCTGGTTGAACTGGGGCTGGTCGAGGACCGGCCGTACAAGGTCTTCGGGGCTCAGGCGCTCGGGTGTTCGCCCGTCTCCACCGCCTTCAAGGCCGGGCACGAGGTCGTGCGGCCGCAGAAGCCCGACACCATCGCCAAGTCGCTGGCCATCGGCAACCCGGCCGACGGGCCGTACGTGCTCGACATCGCCCGGCGCACCGGGGGCGCGGTGGAGGACGTCACGGACGCGGAGATCGTGGACGCCATCAAGCTGCTGGCGCGGACCGAGGGCATCTTCGCCGAGACGGCGGGTGGCGTGACGGTGGGCGTCACGCGCAAGCTGATCGAGAACGGCGTCCTCGACCCGACGCTGACCACCGTCGTCCTCAACACCGGTGATGGTCTGAAGACCCTCGACGCGGTGGCCGGTACCGGTCTGACCGCGACCATCCGTCCCAACCTGGAGTCGTTCCGAGAGGCTGGCCTCGCATGAGCGTGACCGTTCGTATCCCCACCATCCTGCGCACCTACACCGGCGGCCGGGCCGAGGTCGCCGCCGAGGGCGCGACCCTCGCCGAGGTCATCTCGGACCTGGAGAAGAACCACACCGGGATCGCCGCCCGCGTCCTCGACGACCAGGGCAAGCTGCGCCGGTTCGTGAACGTGTACGTCAACGACGACGACGTGCGCTTCGAGCAGGGGCTGGAGACGGCCACCCCGGACGGCGCCGGCGTGTCGATCATTCCGGCGGTCGCTGGCGGCTGAACCGGGTCGAGCGTTCTTCTTGTGACCCCCTCCGTAAAAGCGGAGGGGGTCATTCCATGTGATTGAGCGCGGTACAGTTGGGGAACGGGTCGCCTTCCGGATGCCGAGGGGATATGAGTTCCGGCTCCGCGTGCGATAAGAAGTAGCCAAAGTGTGTGCCACTTTTGCGCCATTCAATCCTTTTGTCGGGCCCGACTTGCCCTGAATTCTGGTGAATTTCTGGTAAATTCCCGAACGGGTCTGCCCGGATTTCTCGTCCGACTGACCTGTTGCAGACGGCAGTTGGGCAGATACATTCGGCCGCGGTCGACGCGTTCCGGCGCACGCCCCCGATCCACGGGGGGTGAGGTCTGACCCGGATCCGCGAAGTGTGGATCTGTGCAAGGGCCAGTAATAGGGGAGTTAGGCATGGCTCAGGGCACCGTCAAGTGGTTCAACGCGGAGAAGGGGTACGGCTTCATCGCGGTCGACGGTGGTGCGGACGTCTTCGTCCACTACAGCGCGATTCAGATGGACGGTTACCGCACCCTGGAAGAGGGCCAGCGGGTCGAGTTCGAGATCTCGCAGGGTCAGAAGGGCCCGCAGGCAGACATGGTTCGCGTCACCGCCTGAACGTTCTTCCGCGAAAGGCCCGCACCGGCGGCAGGTTGCTGCCGCCGGTGCGGGCCTTTCGTTGTGTCCGGGGGGCGCGGCCCGGGGCGGGGGGCGCGTGGGGGCGCCGGGGGAGTGTTCGCGGGGGCTGGGCACCCGTCCGGAACCCGGTAGCCGCTTGCGCCCGCCCGTCGCCCGGCCGCCCCCCTCGACGAGCCCGCTTCGCGGGCGCGCCTTGCACTCGACGGGGTCGAGTGCTAATCATTGGCGTTAGCACTCTGAAGGTGAGAGTGACAACGAAGGACCGGGTCGGTGAGGCCCGCAGGCCGGGTGGGGAAGGAACCACGAGGCCGGCGAGCCGTCCGTCGCGGGCGCGGGCGCGGTCCGAAGGAATCACCCCCAGTCCTGGAGGGACCACTTCACATGGCCAAGATCATCGCGTTCGACGAGGAGGCGCGGCGCGGCCTCGAGCGCGGCATGAACCAGCTCGCGGACGCCGTCAAGGTGACCCTCGGCCCCAAGGGCCGCAACGTCGTCCTTGAGAAGAAGTGGGGCGCCCCCACGATCACCAACGACGGTGTCTCCATCGCCAAGGAGATCGAGCTCGAGGACCCGTACGAGAAGATCGGCGCCGAGCTGGTCAAGGAAGTCGCCAAGAAGACGGACGACGTCGCCGGTGACGGTACGACCACCGCGACCGTCCTCGCCCAGGCCCTCGTCAAGGAAGGCCTGCGCAACGTCGCCGCCGGCGCCAACCCGATGGCCCTGAAGCGCGGCATCGAGAAGGCCGTCGAGGCCGTCTCCGGCGCCCTGCTCGACCAGGCCAAGGAGGTCGAGACCAAGGAGCAGATCGCCTCCACGGCCTCCATCTCCGCCGCCGACACCCAGATCGGCGAGCTGATCGCCGAGGCCATGGACAAGGTCGGCAAGGAAGGCGTCATCACCGTCGAGGAGTCCCAGACCTTCGGTCTGGAGCTTGAGCTGACGGAGGGTATGCGCTTCGACAAGGGCTACATCTCCGCCTACTTCGCGACCGACATGGAGCGCATGGAGGCGTCGCTCGAGGACCCCTACATCCTCATCGCCAACTCCAAGATCTCCTCGGTCAAGGACCTGCTCCCGCTCCTGGAGAAGGTCATGCAGTCGGGCAAGCCGCTGCTGATCATCGCCGAGGACGTCGAGGGCGAGGCCCTGTCGACCCTGGTCGTCAACAAGATCCGCGGCACCTTCAAGTCCGTCGCCGTCAAGGCCCCGGGCTTCGGCGACCGCCGCAAGGCCATGCTCGGCGACATCGCCATCCTCACGGGCGGCGAGGTCATCTCCGAGGAGGTCGGCCTCAAGCTGGAGAACGCGACCGTGGACCTCCTGGGTCGCGCCCGCAAGGTCGTCATCACCAAGGACGAGACCACCATCGTCGACGGTGCCGGCTCCGCCGACCAGGTCGCCGGTCGCGTGAACCAGATCCGCGCCGAGATCGAGAACTCCGACTCCGACTACGACCGCGAGAAGCTCCAGGAGCGCCTGGCCAAGCTCGCGGGCGGCGTGGCCGTTATCAAGGCCGGTGCCGCCACCGAGGTTGAGCTGAAGGAGCGCAAGCACCGCATCGAGGACGCCGTGCGCAACGCCAAGGCGGCCGTCGAGGAGGGCATCGTCGCCGGTGGTGGCGTGGCCCTGCTCCAGGCCTCCCAGGTCTTCGAGAAGCTGGAGCTGGAGGGCGACGAGGCCACCGGTGCCGCCGCTGTGAAGCTGGCCCTGGAGGCCCCGCTGAAGCAGATCGCCGTCAACGCCGGTCTCGAGGGCGGCGTCGTGGTGGAGAAGGTCCGCAACCTCACCCCGGGTCACGGCCTGAACGCCGCGACCGGTGAGTACGTCGACCTGATCAAGGAAGGCATCATCGACCCGGCGAAGGTGACGCGCTCCGCGCTGCAGAACGCCGCGTCGATCGCCGCGCTCTTCCTCACCACCGAGGCCGTCATCGCCGACAAGCCGGAGAAGGCCGCCGCGCCCGCCGGTGGCGGCGGTATGCCGGGCGGTGACATGGACTTCTGATCCTCCCGGATCCGGTAGTCCACCGTACGACGCCGAGGGCGGTCCTCCTGGTGACAGGAGGGCCGCCCTCGGGCGTTCCCGGCGTTCCTCAGCGGGCGATCCGTACGGAGGTGAAGCGGGGCCAGGTGCCGTCCGGGTCCTCGTTCCGCACGCCCAGCGCGATGCCGCCGCTGGTCTCGGCGGGCGGCACGCCCTCCGGCCGGGGGACGGTGAGAGTGGTGCCGTCGACCGTGATCCGCACGGACCGGGGCGTCACCCGCAGCGTCAGTTCCCGCTCCGTGGCGGGCGCCAGCCGTCTGCTGGTCACCCGGGGCTCGTCCTCGCCGGGGCCCCGCTGGACGAACCGCAGACCGGCCCGGCTCACCGTGAGGGTGGCCGGGTGGAGGCCGCCGTGCCCCACCTCGACGGAGACGCCGGTGTCCGGCCCGCTCAGACGGTCGGTCCGCGCGGTGACCCGGTAGCCGCCCCAGTCCGCGCTGGCCAGCGGACGGTACGCCGCCGACAGGTGTGTGTGCCGCGCCGAGCCCGCCCCCGTCAGCGCCGCCAGGCCGCCGCCCTGGCCGTCCGGGAACCTCCAGCGGCCGGGGTGGCGCAGAGGCCGCGGCTCGTCCCCCGGCACGGAGGCCGACCACGCGCGCAGGCTCCGCAGCAGCGCCGTGGGGGTCGTGTCCGCCACCACCTCCAGACGCTGCACGAGACCGGCGGCTGCCGCCCGCGGTCCGGCGGGCAGGGGGCGCGGGGCGCTGTTGGTGAGCGTGACGGCGTACCGCTTCCGCAGCAGCCGGTCCAGTACGGCCGTACCCCCGCCGGGCAGGTTGGAGGCGCGGCCCGTCTCCGAGAACGGGTAGGCGAACAGGCGGGGCGCGGGCAGGGCGTGCCCGGTGAGCGCGCGGGTGGAGCGGTCGAGGTCGTGGGCGACGCGGGTCCGGTACTCGGCCGTCGTCTCCAGGCGTCTCGCCGCCTTCCGCCACAGCCGGTTGGCGAGCACCGAGCCCTGCTGTCCGGCGGCGTCGACGGCGGCGCGGCGGTGGCCGTCGTGGGTGTGGGCCTGGAAGTCCCAGCGGCCGGAGCCGGCCATCCGGCCGATCTCGGCCCAGGTGAGGTAGTAGGGGCGGCGGGTACCGACCGCGCCGGTGATCAGGTACGTCGCCGCCCGCATCCGGTGCTTGGCGAGGACCGGGTCGGCGTACGCCCACAGACCCCGGGTGCCGTCGTCGAAGGTGAGGTAGACGGTGCGGGGGGCGGGGGCGCGGCCGGTGGCGAGGTAGCGCAGGAACTCCGCCGACGACAGGGAGCGGTAGCCCGCGCCGCGCAGCGCGGACAGGTGGGCGTCGAACTGCTCCGGGGTGACGGCGTAGCGGCTGTCGGAGTCCGGTGCGACGTCGTGGTAGGCGAGGACGACGGGCGCGGCGGGGTGCCGTACGCGGGCCGGTGCGAACCGTCCGCCGGGGCCGCCCGCCGGAGCCGCGGCCTGCGCGGACACCGCCCTGCGGTGCGCCTCGTACTGCCAGGCCGCGACGAACGGGGTGGCGACGAGGACGACGGCGAGGACGGCGAGCGTGCCGCGCAGGAGGACCCGGCGCGTCCGGCCGCCGAGGGCCGCGGTCACCGGGGCCCGCCCCGGGTCAGGACGACGAGGTACAGCGCCGCGAGGGCGGCCAGGGTGAGGAGGGTGGCCGTGGCGCGGGCGAGGGTGTGCAGGCTCTGGGGGGTTCGTCTCGGAGAGAGTCTCACGCGGGGCTCCTCGTCCAGATACCGCGGCGGAGGGTGAGGACGGCGTACGGCAGCAGCCACGCCAGGACGCAGCAGGACAGCAGGCTCATCAGGGGGCGGTAGCGCCAGCGCCGGTCACCGGGGTTGTCCAGCCGGTACGCCAGCCCCCACAGGGCGCCCTTGAGCAGCACCCCGCACAGGTAGAGCAGGGTCAGCCAGGCCGCCCAGTGCAGCGGCGCCCACACCAGGTGCCAGAAGACCAGCGCGGGGGCGGCCAGGACCCACAGGGCGTGGCCGTAGTAGAGGAGGGCGGGGGCGAGGCCGCGGCGCCACATGAAGCCGCCGGTGAAGAAGAGGTTGCGCACGAAGCTCTTCTTCCAGCGGACCTGCTGGTGCAGGAACGGCCGCCAGCGCGCGGGCACGTTGGTCCACACCTGCGCGGCGCGGCTGTACCCGACCAGCCACCGCCGCTCCGGGTGGTCCCCGGCGCTGACGAGGGGCGAGTCGGCGTGCCGTCGCTTCAGCGCCGCGCCGCGCCACGCCTGTCCGAGCACGTACCCGGTGAGCTGGCGGTCGGTGGCGAAGCGGAAGGGCGCGCCCGCGAACCGGTCCTCGGCCCAGGCGGGCAGGTAGTCGACGACGGCGTCCCTGCGGAACGCGGCGAGCGGTCCGGAGACGCAGGTCACGGAACCGAAGGCCGCCTCGGCCGCCTTGGCGATGCGGAACTGGCCGTCGTACCAGATGTCCTGGACGCGGGTGAGCAGGCTGGCGGGGGCGTTCAGGGCGCGGCAGTGGCCGCTGACCGCGCCGAGGTCGGGGTGGCGGACGAGGGCGCGCACGCACAGCCGTACCGCGTCCGGGGCGACGACGCAGTCGGAGTCGGTGAAGACCAGCACGTCCCCGGTGGCGAGCGCGCAGCCGCGGACCAGGGCGGCCTTCTTGCCGAGGTTGCGGTCGAGGTGGAGGACGGTGACGCCGAGTTCGTCGGCGAGGCGGTCGAGGACGGCGCCGGTGCCGTCCCGGGAGCCGTCGTCGACGACGATGACCTCCAGGCCGGGACAGTCGGAGGCGGCCATCGACCGCACGCACGCCTCCACGAGGCCCACCTCGTCCTTCACGGCGAGCAGGAAGCTGACCCGGGGCCGCTCGGGGAGCGCCGGGAACTCCGCGTGGCGGGGCGCGCGGTGGCGCAGGGTGCGCAGGGCGGGGTCGTCGTAGCGGGCGTAGGCGAGGTAGAGCAGGCAGCAGGTGCCGGTGAGCACGGTGAGGCCGTAGAGGGCGACGGGGCCCGTGAGGTACGGCAGTTGGGCCGCGCGGTGGGCGATCAGGAGCAGGACGGGGACCAGCGCGGCGAGGGCGAGCAGCCGTACCAGGGCGTGGTGTTCGGGCCGGGGCAGTGCGGCGAGGGCGGCGCGGACGCGGCGGGTCAGGAGGCGGCGCAGGGGGGAGCGGGCGGGCGGCGCCGGGGTGATCAGTACGTGCCCGTCGCGGGGGACGGGGAGCCGGTAGCGGACGGCGGTGACGGTGTCCGGCCCGGCGGTCGTGGCGGTCACGGCGTGCCCACCGGGAGGCGGTGCGCGCGGGGCGTGTGACGGGACCCCGGGTCGTGGACGAGCGGCACGGTGTCGAGCCAGGTGAGGTCGTCGCCGGGGTGGACGGTGTGCACGACGACGAGGTCCCAGGGCCGGTCCTGCGGACGGTCCACCGGGCGCAGGACCGCGCCGTCCACGGTGAGTTCGGGGACGAAGGGGTCGCTGTAGGACACGTCGGCGCCCTCGGCGGCGAGCTGCCCGATCACGCGTACGGCGGGGCTCTCCCGCACGTCCGAGACCCCCGGCTTGTAGGCGGCGCCGAGCACCAGCACCCGGGCCCCGGCGGGCCCGCGTCCGGCGGCGCGCAGCAGGTCGGCGGCGTGCCGGGCGACCTGGGCGGGGCGCCGGCGCAGGGCGGCCATGGCGGCGGCGGTGACGGGGGCCGCGGGACCGTCGGGCGGCAGCTGGCCGAGCAGGTAGTGCGGGTCGCAGGGGATGCAGTGGCCGCCGGCGCCGGGCCCCGGGTGGAAGGGCAAAAAGCCGTACGGTTTCGTCGCCGCCGCCTCGATCACCGGCAGCGGCGCGAGGCCGAGGTGCAGACAGGCGTCGGCGAGTTTGTTGGCGAGGGCGATGTTGACGGCCCGGAAGACGTTCTCCCACAGCTTGGCCATCTCGGCGGTCTCCGGGTCGGGCACCGGGTGGAGCCGGGACGCGGTCGGCCCGAGCAGGAACGTCGCGGCCCGGGTGGAGAGGGGGCCGGCGCCGCCGATGACGCGGGGGGTGCGCTCGGGGGTGTGGTGGGTGTTGCCGGGGTCGATGCGCTCGGGCGAGAAGGCGACGAGGACGTCCCGCTCGACGGTGAGCCCGCGCGCGTCCAGCGGCTCGGTGAGCAGCTCGCGTGTGCTGCCGACGTGGCTGGTGGAGGTCAGGACGACCAGCTGGCCCCCGGTCGCGTGCCGGACCACGGTCGCGCAGGCGGCGCGCAGGGCCCGCAGGTCGGGGTCGCGGTCCTCGGTGACGGGGGTGGGCACGCACACCACGACGGCGTCGGCGTCCCGCAGCGGTGCCGGGTCGTCGGTGAGCCGGAGGTCGCCGGTGCGTTCGGCGCACACCAGCGCGGCGTGCTGGGCCGGCAGCAGGTCGACGGCGCCCGCGCGGATGTCGCGCAGCCGTCGCCCGCTGACGTCGACGCCGGTGACGGTGGCCCCGGCGCCGCACAGCGCGAGCGCGGTCGGCAGTCCGACGTACCCGAGTCCGACGACGGCGACGTGGAGCCCGGCGAGCCGCGTCGCCGGGGAGGTGGGCGCCTGGTCCGCCCGTTCGGTCCAGCGCCGGAGCGCGGCCGGGTCCGGGGGACGGGTGGTCTCTGTTCCGGTTGCCGTAAAAGTCACATGGTGATATCTACGGCGCGAAGGAGGCGATGTGGTGCACATGGGGCCGGGGTGGGCGGTTGATTCACCCGGTTGCCCCGGTGCGGGACTGTTCATGCATACGCATAAGAGCGCGTATGCAAGAATGTGCGTGCGCATCAAAGGGTGCGGGTGTGACACCGCGCTCGCGCGCCCGCCGTTCCCTTCCGTCCCCTCTGCCGAGGAGTCCGCATGAGCACCGCACCGCCTGCCGTCCGCGCCGCCGAGATCCTCTCCCGGCCCGCCTCCGTCAACGGTATGACCCTGCGCAACCGCATCGTCATGGCCCCCATGACCCGCGAGTTCTCCCCGGGCGGCGTGCCCGGCGCGGACGTGGCGTCGTACTACTCCCGGCGGGCCGCCGCGGGGGTCGGGCTGATCGTCACCGAGGGGACGTACGTCGGCCACGAGTCGGCCGGGACCAGCGACCGCGTCCCGCGCTTCCACGGGACGGAGCAGCTCGCCGGGTGGGCGCGGGTCGCCGAGGCGGTGCACGCGGCGGGCGGTCGTATCGTGCCGCAGCTGTGGCACATCGGCATGGTGCGGGAGCCGGGCGCCCCGCCGTTCCCGGACGCCCCGGCCGTCGGCCCGTCGGGGCTGCGCGTCGGCGCCGCCGAGCCCACCGGCACGGCGATGACCCGGGCCGACCTCGACGCGGTGGTCGGGGCCTTCGCCGACGCCGCGGCCGACGCCGAGCGGATCGGCTTCGACGGCGTCGAACTGCACGGCGCCCACGGCTACCTCATCGACCAGTTCCTGTGGTCCGGCACCAACCGCCGCACCGACGCCTACGGCGGTGACCCGGTCGCCCGCGCCCGGTTCGCGACCGAGATCGTGGCCGCCGTACGCGAGCGGGTCTCGCCCGGGTTCCCCGTCCTGTTCCGCTACTCGCAGTGGAAGGCGGGCGCCTTCGACGCCCGGCTCGCCGAGACGCCCGAGGAGCTGGAGGCGATCCTCACCCCGCTCGCCGAGGCCGGGGTCGACGCCTTCCACGCCTCCACGCGCCGCTACTGGCTGCCGGAGTTCGACGGCTCCGACCTGAACCTCGCGGGCTGGACGCGGAAGCTGACCGGCAAGGCCGCCATCACGGTCGGGTCGGTGGGTCTCGACGGCGAGTTCCAGAAGGCGTTCCAGGGCGAGGGTGCGCCGGTGCGCGGCCTCGACAACCTCCTCGACCGGCTGGAGCGGGACGAGTTCGACCTCGTCGCCGTGGGCCGGGCGCTGCTCCAGGACCCGGAGTGGGCGGCGAAGGTGCTGGAGGGCCGACTGGACGAGCTGAAGCCGTACGACGCGGCGTCGCTGAAGACGCTGAGCTGAGGGGCCCGGCGAGGCGGGGGCCGCCGCCGCGGCGAGGACGGATTTAGCTTGAGTTACGCAACCAACCGCCATAAGGTTGCCTAGGTCAAGTAATCGAACCGTCCCGCTTTCCCCATCCGGAGGCCCTCGCCATGACCGACGCCCCCGCCCGCCCCGCGGAAACCGGGCGCCGGAATCGGCTTCACCTACGGCTCCATGCCCTCGCTGATCATGGGCGCGGTCGACCCCTCCGAGACGGCGGCGGCCAACAGCCTCAACACCCTCATGCGGTCCCTCGGCACCTCCACCGCCAGTGCGGTGGCCGGGGTGCTCCTCGCCCAGCTGACGACGCCGTTCGGGCCGACGTCCCTGCCGTCGCAGGACGGCTTCCGTACGGTGCTGGCGGTCGGCGCGGGCGCGGCGCTGCTGGCGTTCGCGGTGGCGTCGTTCATCCCGCGGCAGCGGGCCGCGGCGGTGGCGGTCACCCGGGGCGAGGAGCGGGTCACGGCGGCGGAGAGCGCCTGAGGGACGGCGGCCCGGGCCACGGGTCCGGCTACACGTTCCCCATCGGCTCGATGTCGACGCGCACCGGGGTGCCCCACACCCGCAGCACCTCGTAGTCGGTGAACTCGTGCACGAGCCGGTACGCCATCGCGGGCCGGGAGCCGCGCCGCTGCGCCGCCAGGTACAGCTCGGCCTCCCGGCGGTCCCGGCGCGGCGTACCGCACAGCTGCCACTCCTGCCCGTTCCACAGCTCCGGCAGCCAGCGCTGCTGGGGCTGCGGACGGTCGGCGCGGACGCCGTACCGCGAGGGCGCGTTCCCGGTGGGCCGGTGCGGGCTCGCCGGGCCGTTGAACTCCGCCCGGCGGGCCGCGCGGCGCCGCGTCTCGCACAGCAGGCACAGGTCGGGGGCGCTCTCGTCGACCGGCCCCGTCGGGTGCTCGGCACACCGCGTGCTGGGCGCGGCGCCCGTGGCGCTCTCGTCCAGCAGATCCAGCGCGCGCTTCAGATCCGCCTTGACCTCGTGCAGCTTGGCGTCCGGGGTGTCACCGGTGAGCGCCTCACCGTGCTCGCCGAGGAGGCGCAGGGCGCGGCCTAGGGTGGTCAGCTGGGCGTGGTTCATGCCCCCATGGTCACACCGCGCGCCCCGGGCCGGCGTCAGCCCATCGTCTTCGCCCCGTCGAGGGACTCCCGGATGATGTCGGCGTGCCCCGCGTGCTGCGCGGTCTCGGCGATGACGTGCAGCAGCACCCTGCGCGCCGACCACTCGGTTTCGGCGTCGAACCACGGCGCCTTCGGGAGCGGGTGGGAGGCGTCGAGGTCGGGCAGGCCGGCGACCAGCTCGTCCGTCCTGCGGGCCACCTCGGCGTACTCCGCGAGCACACCGGCGAGCGTGTCGCCGGGCAGCATCCGGAACTCGTCGGCGCGCCGGGCGAAGTCGGCCTCGGTCATCGCGTCGAAGTCGCCCAGCGCGGCCGGGCCGTTCACGATGAAGTCGGCCCAGCCCCGCTCCATCGACGCCACGTGCTTGATCAGTCCACCGAGGCACAGCGCGCTCGCGGTGGTCTGCTTCCCGGCCTGTTCGTCGGTGAGGTCACGGGTGGTGAAGCGGAGGAAGCCGCGGTGCTTGCCGAGGGTCTCCAGCAGGTCGGCGCGCTCGGTCGTGAGGGGGCTGGTCATGGTCTCGTCCTCCGGGGTGGTGTTCTTCCGTCGTTCGAGTCCTCACGGTAGAAGGCGAGTAGGTCAGATCCTGGCCTCATTGCGCCCTGGTGGGGCTCAACGGGTCACGTCGAACGTCGTCGCGTCGGCGGAGAAGGTCGTGTCCCCGTCCTCCGCGGTGACGAGGACCGCCGTGTTCCAGACACCGGTCGGCATGGTGGCGGCGTCCCGCCCGGCGTCGATCGGCGCGGTGTACGTGCACACCGAGGTCGTCGCCGAGGTCGCCTCGCAGGTGGCCGTCTCCGCGAACTCCATCTCGTCCGCCGTGGGGTCGAGCTTCGAGTTCTCCGGCCAGGGCAGCACCCGCACGCTCCTGACGCCGGAGTCGTCGGTCACGGTCGTGGTGAAGGTGAAGGCCTCCCCGGGGACCCCCAGCACCACCGAGGTGGCCTCGGCCTCGTCGACCGTCGGCCGCGCGGGGGCGGCGTCGGCGGTGCCGACCAGGGCGAAGGCGGCGACCGCCCCACCGCCCAGAACGGCGACACCGGCGAGCGAGGAGAGCAGCAGACGTGCGGACATGGGAACCCCCGTGGGTGAGGAAGCCGAGTCGAGGTGAGTGAGCCTCAGGGCGCCCTGCCCCCCTGCCGTTCACTGGGTCCATGGTGTGGCTCGGGGGGTTGCCGGGGCCTGAGTACGTCTACTCATCCACGCCGTCGCCTCTTCGGCAGGCAGGCGTGAGTACGCGGGTGAGCCCCCCGCGAGGCACCGCGGCGCACACGCCCTCAACGTCCCGTCGCCGCCGCCTCCAGTGCCGTACGCAGGCGGCCCCCGGAGGTGTGCAGCAGGCGGGCCGCCGTGGGGGCGTCCACTCCGGCCAGGAGGGTCAGGATCGCGTTCTTGGTCTCGCCGTTGGTCGCCGTCAGGGCCGCCTCGATCTCCGCGTCGTCGGCGCCGGTCGCCTGGGCGACGATGCGGTGGGAGCGGGCGCGGAGCTTGGCGTTGGAGGCGCGGACGTCGACCATGAGGTTTCCGTAGGTCTTGCCCAGGCGCATCATCGTGAGCGTGGAGATCATGTTCAGGACGAGTTTCTGGGCCGTGCCCGCCTTCAGACGGGTGGACCCGGAGAGGAGTTCCGGGCCGGTCACGATCTCGATGCCGTGGTCCGCGGCGGACGCCAGCGCGCTGTTCTCGTTGCAGGCGAGGCCGATCGTCAGCGCCCCCCGCACGCGCGCGTGCCGTACCGCGCCGACGGCGTACGGGGTGCGGCCGGACGCCGAGACGCCCACCACCGTGTCGTCGGAGGTGAGCGCGAGGGCCGTGAGGTCGGCGGCGGCCAGGTCGGGGGAGTCCTCGGCGCCCTCGGAGGACGTGACCATCGCCGTCGGGCCACCCGCGATGAGGCCGACGACCTGCCCGGCGTCGGTGTTGAAGGTGGGCGGGCACTCCGAGGCGTCCAGCACACCCAGGCGGCCCGCCGTGCCCGCGCCCGCGTAGACCAGGCGCCCGCCCCTCGCCATCCGCTCCGCCACGGCGTCGATCGCGGCGGCGATCTCCGGCAGGCGCCGGGACACGGCCGCCGGGACCGTGGCGTCCTCGGCGTTCATCAGGCGGGCCAGGTCCAGGGTGGGCAGGCGGTCGATGTCCGCGAGGTCGGGCCGGAAGGCCTCGGTGGTCAGGGTCTCCAACTGGGCGCGCAGGTCGCGGGGGTCGGAGGTCGAGGAGGTCATGGAGAGGCGGCTCTCTTCATCGGCGGGGGGGGCGGTGAAGTCTCAACGTCGGGGGTGGTGAAGCCGTACCGTCAGGCGGTGGTGGAGCCTCAACGCCAGGGGCGGTGAAGCCGTACCGCCAGGCGGTGGTGGAGCCTCAACGCCCGGGGCATGGAGGCTCCAGGCGCCAACGGGCGCCGAAGCTCCAACGCCGAGGGCGGTGCGGGGCCACGGGGTCAGCCGCGCGGAGTGCTCCGGTGGCGGTGGGCCAGCGCCTCGTAGGACGCCGACAGGGCGGGGGCGGCCGTTTCGTAGGTGCGCTGGGCGACGCCCACGAACAGGCAGTCCACGACCAGGAGCTGGCTCGTGCGGGACGACATCGCGGCCGGGCGCAGTTCCGTCTCGCGGGAGGTGGCCGTCGTCAGGACCTGGTCGGCGTACTGGGTGACCGGCGAGGCCGGGCGGCCGGTGATGGCGATCGTCGTGGCGCCGTGGTCGAAGGCGACGCGCAGTGGTTCGATGACGTCGCCCGTGGAACCGGAGTGGGTGATCGCGATCGCCACGTCCCCGGCGCGCAGTTGGACGGCGTTGGTCACGGCGAGGTGCGGATCGCTGTGCGCGTGCGCTATCAGGCCGATGCGCAGCAGCTTCTGGGTGAGGTCCTGCGCGACCAGGCCGGACGCGCCGATGCCGTACACGTCGGTGCGGCGGGCGGCGGCGAGGGCGGCGACGGCGGCGCCGAGCTGGGCGGTGTCGAGCCCGGCGGCGGTGTCGGCGAGGGTCTGCTGCTCGTCGTAGGCCAGTTTCGCCACGACGTCGGCGATGGGGTCGTCCACCGCGATGTCGGTGGTGATGGCGGGCGCGCGGCCGGACTGCTGCTGGGCGGCGAGGCCCGCGAGGGCGAGGCGCAGGTCGCGGTAGCCGGGGTAGCCCAGGAGCCGGGCGGTGCGGACGACGGTGGCCTCGCTGGTGCCGGTCAGCTCGGCGAGACCGGTGACCGTGAGGGCCGCGCAGCCCGCCGGGTCGTGTGCCACGGCCTCGGCGACGCGCTGCATGGAGCGGGTCATCGAGGGGGCGAGGGTGCGTACTTTGGCGGCGAGGGCGGCGGGGGCGGGGGGCGAGACGGCCAGGGCGGCGGCCGAAGCGGCGGTCGGGGCCGGGGAGGCGGTCGGGGCCTTTCCGGCCCGGACCGTGTCCTCGAAAGTTTCCTTCACATTCCGGGTCACTGTTGAAAGGTATTTTCAGTTCGGCCGGCTGGTCAAGAGTGCGCACAATGGGGGCATGGACCACCCCGCCAGCACCCTCGAACAAGCCCTGCACGCCGCCCGCGCCCTGGTACTCGCCGATCTGGTGGCGCGTGAGGCGACGGAGGCGGACGTGGTGTCGCTGGTGGAGGAGTCCGTCGCGCAGCGCCGCTGGTGGGTCGAGCAGTGGCCGGACGGCGCCGAGTTCCTCGCCGGGCTGGTCGCGCAGGACGTGCAGGACGCCCTGCTGGAGCGGTACGGGCGCTGGCCGCTCTGCCCGGTGTGCGGCACCGGCGATCCGCACGCCCTGGAGGTCGAGCCCGAACTCGGTCCCGACCCGCACTGGGTCTGCCACCAGGCGGGCGTGCGGGTCGCCGCGGTCGGCTCCCTGGGCGGGGCCTCCGGTACGTCCGTCTCATGACGGTCTACATCGACCCGCCCGTCTGGCCGGGCCACGGCCGGGTGTGGTCGCACCTCGTCAGCGACCGGTCGTTCGAGGAACTGCACGCGTTCGCCGACCGGTTGGGCGTCCCCCGGCGCGCCTTCGAACGCGACCACTACGACCTCCCGTCACACCGGTACGCGGACGCCGTGGCCGCCGGCGCGGTCGAGGTGAGCAGCCGCGAGATCGTGCGGCTGCTCACCGAGGCGGGGCTGCGCAGACCCAAGGGGCGGAGCGCCTAGGACGTGTGGCGCGCGTCCCGGCTGCCGCCCGACGCCTGGCACGCCCTGGGGTCGGGGAGTGCGGTCACGGCTCAACGGGAGCCGTCGGCGCGCAGTTCGTAGGCGTGGAGCTCACCGTCGTCCCCCGCCGTGCTGGCCCGCGTGAAACCGGCGCGCGTCAGGACCGCCTGGGACGGGGCGTTGGCCGGTTCCACCGTCGCGAAGACCGTCTCGACCTCCTCCCGGGCCAGCGCCCACGCCGACAGGGCGCGCAGGGCCTCGGTGGCGTAGCCGTGGCCGCGGGCCGGGCCGACGAGGTCGTAGCCGATCTCCACGCGGCCGTCCTCGTCGGGGACCCCGTGGAAGCCCATGGCGCCGACCGCGCGGTGGTCGGCGTCGCGGACGAGGACGTACATGCCCCACTCCGGGCGGTGCGTGCCCGCCTCGTACTGCTTCACCAGCAACCCGGCGCCCTCGCGGGTGCCGTCGACAGGGCCGCCCTCGATCCACTCGAAGCCGCCGTCGCCGCCCGCCGCCAGGTCGGCCGCGGCGGCCGGGGTGGCGCCCTCCAGGGTGAGGCGGTCGGAGGGCAGGACCAGGTTGTTGCTCCACCGCCACCCGGTCACCCGGGGGCGGCCGGGCAGCTCGCCGCGTCCGGTCGCCCAGAGCAGGGTGCGCCAGGCGTCGGGGCCCGGGCGGACCTCGGGGAAGATCCGCGTCAGCACGAACTGGCACAGGTCGGCGGAGGGTTCGTAGGCCAGGCCCAGCCCGAGCGCCATGTCGTGGGTGTGCAGCAGCACCTCGGCGACGCCCATCGCGGCGAAGCCCTCGCGGTTCGCGCTGCGGAAGGGGTACGGGTGGAAGGCGCGCACGTGCCGCGGGGTGGTGTCGAGGGTGGCGGTGAAGAGGGCGCCGGTGGTCTCGACGACGTGCAGCAGACCGGCGTTGTCGGCGGGGTCGATGCTGCTGCCCACGCCGTCGACGGTGATGTCGAAGGGGACGTACGCCGTCCGCGCCCGTCCGGCGAGGTTGCCCGCGTAGCAGATCAGGTCGCTGGCGACGTGGGTGGCCGTCTCCCGGCAGCTCCAGTCCAGCGAGCCCGCCCGGGTGGCCTCCCAGTCCCGGTCCGTCGCCGTGCCGAGTACCGCCACCGCGTCCGCGACGGCCTGCCGTATCTGTTCCCCACCGGTGATGCGCATGTCGAGCAGGCTAGACCCGCCGGTGGCCTCGGGACGACAGCATTTCCAGCTCGCCGGTGAGGTTGTGGCGGGCGGTCGCCTCCCAGCGCTCGGCGCCGTACGGGGTGCGGAAGAGGCGCGGCAGGGCGAGGAGTTGGCGCAGTACGGCGGCACGCCCCTCGCGGAAGGCGTCGTTCGGGACGAAGCCGTACTCCTCGCGGACGGCGGCCGTGTAGGCGGCGTACGCGGACGGCGCGGCGGCGAGGACCGCCAGGTCGGCGTCGCACAGGACCTGCCCGTCCGGGTCGTCGGGCGCGGGGTCGTGGGTCACCGTCAGCCTCACCAGCCGCGCCACCTCCGCCGTCTTCGCCTCCGGCACCCCGGCCTCCGGCAGCGCGCGCTCGGCCAGCCGCGCGGAGCGCTCCTCGTTCTCGGAGCGGTCGGGGAAGTAGACCGCGTCGTGGAACCAGGCTGCCAGGCGCACGACGTCCGGGTCCGCCGCGTACTCCTCCAGGACGTCGATGTGGTCGAGGACCGCCGTGAGGTGCGCCAGCGTGTGGTAGCGGCGCTGCGGCTCGGCCCAGCGGGCGAGCAGGTCGTCCGCGTACGGCGCCGGGTCGGGCGCGTCGTCCCCGGGACCCCGGGCGCCCGCCAGGGCACGGGCGAAACGGGCGCGCAGGAGACGGGGGGAGGGCGGCGTGGCGCGCTGGGTGTCCGGGGCATCGGCCATGGGGTCCATTGTGGGCACTCTACGAGACCCCGGCTCGCGGACGCGGCGGCCGTGGACCTCCCGCCAGGGCCTAGCGTGGGCTGCATGACTACTGAGGATGCGCACAACGGACGGGATCCCGAGCTGCCGGGGCGGCTGCTGGTCGTCGAACGGGACGCGCTGCTGCCGGTGTTGCGGGGGCGGGCGGAGGCCGACTTCGGGCTGCCGGTGGCGGCGTGCCCGGGGTGGACGGTGCGGGATGTGCTGGCGCACTGCTCGGCGGCGTTCACGCGGGTACTGGAGCGGCGGTTCGAGGAGGGCGTCTTCTCCCCGGAGTCCAACGACCGGGACATCGCCGAGCGGGCCGACTGGACGCACGCGCGGGTGCTGGACGAGCTGGAGCGCGGGATGACCGAGGTGGGCCCGGTGCTCGCCCGCGGCAAGGGGCCCCTGGACGCGCTGGCGCTCGGCGAGTGGGTGCACGCCGGTGACGTGCGCGAGGCGCTCGGGCTGCCGGAGGCGTACGGCGGGCCGGGGCTGCCGCACGCGCTGGAGCTGCTGGCCCGGGTGACCCGGCAGCGCGGCCACCTCCCGCTCCACGCCGACCTCGACGACCTGGACGAGCCGCTGCTGCTCGGCGACGGCGGCGGTGAGCGCACCCCGGCGCGCTACATCGGCGACGCCCCCACCCTCGTACGCCTCTACACGGGGCGCCCGGTTCCGGAGGGCGCGGGGTTCGAGCTGGCGGGGGTGAAGGAGGGGGAACTGAACATCTACGGCTGAGGAGTGACCGACGCGACGGCCGAACATCGATGTGATCGTGGGCCCGGCCCGGCGTACCCTGAGATTGGACTAGACCTGTAGCCGCTCCGGGGAAACCCAAGGGAAGGGGTCCTATGAGCACGCGTGCGCTCCTGGAGGTGATCGCCCTCGACGCCGAGGACGCGGTCGCCGCCCAGGCCGGAGGCGCGGACCGCCTCGAACTGGTCACCGACATGGCGGCCGACGGACTCACCCCGTCGGCCGGGACCGTCGCCGCGATCCGCGCCGCCGTCGACATCCCGCTGCGCGTGATGCTGCGGCTGGCGGACGGGTTCGCCGCCGGGGACGTCGAGCGGCTGACCGGCACCGCCCGCCGACTGCGGGAGACGGCGGGCGCGGACGAGTTCGTGCTCGGGTTCCTCGACTCCGACGGCGGGGTGGACCTGGCCGCCGTGGAGCGGGTCGTGGGCGTGCTGGACGGCTGCCGGTGGACCTTCCACCGCGCCATCGACCGGGCCGCCGACCGGGACGCCCTGCGCAAACAGCTCGACGGCCTCCCCGGCCTCGACACCTACCTCACGGCGGGCGCCGGTACCGGCGTCGACGAGGGCCTGCCCACCCTGCTCGCCGAGGCGGGCCGGGGCGGGGAGCAGGGCTACGAGCCCCGCATCCTCGTCGGCGGCGGCCTCCGCCTCGACCACGTCCCCGACCTGCTCGCCGCCGGAATCGACGCCTTCCACATCGGCGGCGCGGCCCGGCCGGACGGCTGGTCGGGGCCGGTGTCCGCGACGGCGGTACGCGAGTGGCGCGAGGCGCTGGACGCCTGATGAACGGGGGCTCGGGCCAGCCGTAGCGGCCGCGGGTCAGCTGAAACGGCCGCGGGCCAGCCGTAGCGGCCGCGGGTCAACTGAAACGGCCGCGGGTCAACTGAAACGGCCGCGGGTCGGCCGAATCGGCCGCGGTGGCCCGCCGCGGCGGCCTCAGGCGCGCCGGAACCGCCTCGGGCGCCGCTCGCGGTGGCGGGCCCAGGCCGGCTGCCGCAGGCCCCCCGCCCCCGCCCCCGCCTCACCCCAACTGCGTCGGCAGCGCTGCCGTATGGGTCACGATCAGGCCGGAGACCGCGCGGGTCAGGGCGACGTACAGGCGGCGCAGGCCCGTGCGCTCGTCCGGTTCGCCGTCGACCACGGCGCGGGGTTCGTCCAGGACGACGTAGTCGTACTCCAGGCCCTTCGCCAGCGACGCCGGGACCAGTGTGAGACGGCGCTCCGGCGTGGTCTCCTCGCCGGGGTCCAGCGGGCTCAGACCGGCCGCCGCCAGTGCCTCGGCGAGGGCGGGGATCCGGGCGTCGGCGGCGATGAGACCGATGGAGCCCTCCTCGCGCAGGGAGTCGACGCAGGCCGCGACGACCTCCCCCGCGCCGGTCACCGGGCGGATCTCGAAGGACCCCGGGTTCTCCCGCACCGACGCCACCGGGGTCAGCCCCGGCGCGATGTGCGGCAGCAGCCGGGAGGCGTAGGCGATCACGTCGGTCGGCACGCGGAAGCCCGCCGTCAGCTCCTCCACCGCCGCGTCCGCCTTGCCCAGGTGGGCCAGCGCCTCGGCCCAACTGCGCGTCGCCCACGGCGTGGTGCCCTGCGCCAGGTCGCCGAGGACCGTCGCGGAACCGGTCGTGCAGCGGCGCCCGACCGCCCGGTACTGCATGGGGGACAGGTCCTGCGCCTCGTCCAGGACGACATGGCCGAGCGAGTGGGTGCGCCGCACCAGGTCGGTCGCCTCGTCGATCAGCACCGCGTCCGCCGCCGACCACTTCGCCGACTTCACGGAGCGCGCCGGTCTGGTCCAGAGGACGGCTTTCCGCTCGTCGTCGGTGAGGATCCCCTCCGCGTGTACGGCGAGGAAGTCCGCGTCCGACAGCAGCCGCAGCACCAGCTTCTGCGGATCGACCGGCGGCCAGACCGCCTTCACCGCCGCCTTCACCGCGCTGTTGCGGGCGACCGCGTCCTGCACCCGGTCGTCGGGCGCCTCGCCGGAGCGTTCCATCTGCACCAGCACGGCGTGCGCGATGCGCTGCGGCAGGGCCTCGCGGGCGGCGCCGTAGCGGATGCCCCGCTCCAGCAACTCCCGCACCAACTCCTCCAGTTCGTACGCCGGGACACGCCAGCGCCGTGACCCGCGCACCACCACGACCGGCTCCGTGGGCATGGTGACGTGCGCGTACACCGCCCGGCGCAGCACCTCCGCCATCCGGGCGTCGCCCTTGACGACCGCGGCGGTCGCGTCGTCCGTGCCGCGCACCTCCACGTGCGCCACCAGGTCGTCGACCGTCGCCTGCTTGACCGCCAGCTCGCCGAGGGCGGGCAGCACCTGCTCGATGTAGTGCAGGAAGGACCGGTTCGGCCCGACGACGAGGGTGCCGGTCCGGGCCAGCCGCTCCCGGTGGGCGTACAGCAGGTACGCGACCCGGTGCAGACCGACCGCCGTCTTCCCGGTGCCGGGGCCGCCCTGCACACACACCGTGCCGCCCAGCCCGGACCGTACGATCTCGTCCTGCTCGGGCTGGATCGTCGCCACGATGTCCCGCATCGGGCCCACGCGCGGGCGCTCGATCTCCTGCTGGAGCAGCTTGCTGGAGCGCGCCGCCTCCGCCGGGTCCGACAGGTGCTCGTCCTCGTACGCCGTCAGGTCGCCGCCCGTGTAGCCGAACCGGCGGCGCAGGCCGACGTCCATCGGGTCCTTCTTCGACGCCCGGTAGAACGGCTGCGAGACCGGCGCCCGCCAGTCGATCACCATCGGGTCGCCGTCGGCGTCGTGGACGTGCCGCCGCCCGATATAGAAGCGCTCACCCTCCGCGCCCTCCGCGAGGTCGGCGCCGGGGGCGTGCAGGTAGTCGAGGCGGCCGAAGAACAGCGGGGTGTGGCTCAGGTCGGCGAGCGCCTTGATCCGCTCGTCGATGTGGCGGGCCAGGATCTGCGCGTCCACCCAGTTCGCGGTGGAGTTGCTGAGGTCGAGGGACTCGACGTCCTCCCGCATGGCACGCAGGGCGGCGCGGGACGCGGTGAGGTGCGCGCGCTCACGCGCGAGGGGGTCGGCGGTGGACGCGGACAAGGGGGTGCCTCCGGGTGACCTGCGGGGTGACTGGGAACCGGTTGCCGACCGGTTTCCGTCCGGGCGGCGGCACTCCGTGAAGGGAGGCGGGCAAGAGCGGAGATCCTAGGGGAACGGGAGGGGGCCCGGCCAACGCATTACGCCGGGCCCCTCAGCCGGAGTTCCTCAGCTCTCCGCCAGCAGCTCGTCCGCGTCCATGATCCGGTAGGCGTAGCCCTGTTCCGCGAGGAAGCGCTGCCGGTGGGCGGCGAAGTCCTGGTCGATGGTGTCGCGGGCGACGACCGAGTAGAAGTGCGCCTGGTGGCCGTCGGCCTTCGGGCGCAGCACGCGGCCGAGGCGCTGGGCCTCCTCCTGGCGGGAGCCGAAGGTGCCGGAGACCTGGACGGCGACCGTCGCCTCCGGCAGGTCGATGGAGAAGTTCGCCACCTTCGACACCACCAGCACGCTGATCTCGCCCTGCCGGAACGCCTCGAACAGCTTCTCCCGCTGGGCGTTGGTCGTCTCGCCCTTGATGACGGGGGCGTTCAGGTGCTCGCCCAGCTCGTCGAGCTGGTCGATGTACTGGCCGATGACGAGGATCTGCTGGCCCGCGAACCGGCGGACGATCGCCTCCGTCACCTTCCGCTTGGTGTCGGTCGTCGCGCAGAACCGGTACTTCTCCTCCGCCTCGGCGGTCGCGTAGGCGAGCCGCTCGGAGTCGGTGAGGTTGACGCGGACCTCCACGCAGTCGGCGGGCGCGATGTAGCCCTGAGCCTCGATCTCCTTCCACGGCGCGTCGAACCGCTTGGGGCCGATGAGGGAGAACACGTCCGACTCCCGGCCGTCCTCCCGGACCAGGGTGGCCGTGAGGCCCAGTCGGCGGCGGGCCTGGAGGTCGGCGGTGAACTTGAAGACGGGCGCGGGCAGCAGGTGCACCTCGTCGTAGACGATCAGGCCCCAGTCCCGGGAGTCGAAGAGCTCCAGGTGCGGGTAGACGCCCTTCCGCCGCGTCGTCAGCACCTGGTACGTGGCGATGGTGACCGGGCGGATCTCCTTGCGGGTACCGCTGTACTCGCCGATCTCGTCCTCGGTCAGCGACGTCCGCTTCACCAGCTCGTGCTTCCACTGCCGGGCGGAGACCGTGTTGGTGACCAGGATCAGCGTCGTCGACCTGGCCTGCGCCATGGCCCCCGCCCCGACCAGCGTCTTGCCCGCGCCACAGGGCAGGACGACGACGCCGGAGCCGCCGTGCCAGAAGTTCTCCACCGCCTGCTTCTGGTACGGGCGCAGCGCCCAGCCGTCCTCCGCCAGGTCGATGGGGTGCGCCTCACCGTCGACGTACCCGGCGAGGTCCTCGGCGGGCCAGCCCAGCTTCAGCAGCGTCTGCTTGATCTGCCCGCGCTCCGAGGGGTGCACGGCGACCGTGTCCGGGTCGATGCGGTGGCCGACCAGCGGGGCGATGCGCTTGGAGCGCAGCACCTCCTCCAGGACCGGGCGGTCGGTGGTGGTGAGGACGAGGCCGTGCGCGGGGTGCTTGCTGAGGGTGAGACGGCCGTACCGGTCCATCGTCTCGGCGATGTCGACGAGCAGCGCGTGCGGCACGGGGTAGCGGCTGAACTGCACCAGCGCGTCCACGACCTGCTCGGCGTCGTGCCCGGCCGCGCGCGCGTTCCACAGGCCCAGCGGGGTGACGCGGTAGGTGTGGATGTGCTCGGGCGCCCGCTCCAGCTCGGCGAACGGGGCGATGGCGCGGCGGCAGTCGTCGGCACGCTCGTGGTCGACTTCCAGGAGCAGTGTCTTGTCGGACTGGACGATTAGGCAGGACACACATACCTCCGGAGATAAGGTCGTCTCACGACAGAACCAACGCCTGTCACAGCACGGGCTATGCCCCGTGCCCGACGCCGGAAGGGCGTCCCGGCCAGCGCGCCGGGGATGCGCGCCGCTCTCTATGTTCGCCTATCGCGCGAAACCGACGAGACGACTTCGCCCAGCCAGGGCTGACGCCGACGTCCACCGACCCATGGGGCTCCTCGTCTCGGCGGCGATCCTCTGGTACGTGTCCGGGTCCGTGGGCGCCCACCCGCCGACCCGCAGCAGCGTCAGCCACCGCCACCGCCCGTCGGGTCCTCGGCGAGGTCTGTTCCCCGCGCAGGGCGGGCCGCCCGCCCTGCGCCGCCACCACGCCGAGACCGTGCGCGTCGACGGCGACAGCTACCGGACGCGGCGGGCGGCTACCGCGGGGTGGGCAGAGTGAGGTTGTTGATCAGCGGGCCCTCCACGACGATCCCCTCCGTGACGAGCGGCTCGACGGCTACGGGCAGGGGGGCGGCTACGGGCCGGGGGCGCGACGGGGCGGCGGAGGCGTCCGGGGCGAGCGCGGCGATCATCGCGGCGACGGAGACCAGCGCGGCGACCGACACGGCCACGGCGGTACGGACCTGGGCGGAGGCGGAGGCGGAGGCGGAACGGGGGCGGTGGGGGGAGGGCTTGGCGCGCATGGGGGGCGGCAGGGCCTTTCACGGGTTCGGGGCGTGCACGGGGCCGGTGCGTTTCGAAGGCCCGGGGTGCTCACGGGTTCGGTGTGTTCCGGGGTCCGGGGTGCTCACGGGTTCGGGGTGGGGTGGTCCGTGGGCCGGGCCGGTCGTGGGGCGACGTACCGGTCCGGCCCGTGCAGCGGGGGGCGTCAGATCGGCGGCGTCTCGAGTACCAGACCGGCGACGTCGACGCCGATGGCCGCGGCCTGGGTGGCGAAGGCGCCGATCAGTACGGCGGTGGCGGTCGCTACGGCGGCGACTCGACGGGCAGCGCGCATGGCGGTTCCTCTCTGGTGGGGGGTTCGGTGGGGGTTCGCTCCCACACCGCCTGGCTGCCCCACGTCCCCGCGCCGGATGCCCGACACGGGGCAAGCTCGCTCATGGGTGGGAAGTGTCCGGCGTGGCGTGCATGGATCCGCGCCCTCACCCGCCCGGGCGAGCCGCCTCAGCCCTGCCCGTCCGCCAGCTCCGCCACCCCCGTGATCCGGTGCAGCGGATAGGTGCGGACCGCGTCCGCGGTGTGGTCGTACGCCGTCACGAAGCCGCCCTCGACGCGTACGGGCGCGATGACGCGCTGGCTCGCCGCGCCCTCGGCGTTCACGTAGCCGATCCACAGGGTCTGGCCCGTCAGCACCGCCGCCTGCACGGTGGCGAGGGTCTCCGCGGGGCCGGTGCGGGGCAGCTCCCCGCCCGTCGTCGCCGGGGTGTCGGCGGTCGGCTTGCGCGGGGTCGTGGTGGCGAGGTCGCCCGCGCGGATGGCGCGGATCGCCGCCGTCAGCAGCGTCGCGTCCGGGGTGGGCGGGCCGTCCGGGACCGGCTCCGGGGGCGTGCGCGGGGGCGTGCGGTGGGCGTGGGCGCGGGTGATCAGCACATCGCCCTCCGCGGACTCGGCCGCCGGGGCCAGGCCCATCGCCCGCAGGCCCTCCAGCAGGGCCGCCGGGTCGCTCTGCGCGGCCAGCACGGTCGGCGCGAGGCGGCGCAGCCGCAGTCCGGCGGAGCGCTTGTCGGCGAGGATCTCGTTCAGCAGGGCGTCGTCGTCGCAGCGCACGTACGCCGAGGCGGCGCCCACCCGGAGGTGGCCGTGTCTGCGGGCCACGTCGTCGATGAGGTAGGCGAGCGGCTGCGGTACCGGCGTCCGTGAGTGCGCGGCGAGGAAGGCGTGCAGGTCGGAGGCGCTGCGGCCCGCGTCCAGGGCGCGGCGTACCGAGCCGGGGGTGAAGCGGTAGACCGTCGCCCCGCCCTTGGACTCCACGTCCGCGAGGACGCCGAGCATGTCGGCGAGCGGGCGGCGCAGCGGGCCCGGCGCCACGGCCGTCAGGTCGGCCTGGAGGAGGACGTGGTCCAGGGGTTCGGGGAGGAGCGGGGTGAGCAGGCGGGTGGCCGCCGCGGTGGCGGTGGCCTGTTCCCGGGGTGAGGGGGTGGGGCGGGGCGGGGTGGCGCGGTGGTGGAACGGGAGCTTGTCGCCCGGTCCGGCCCCGGCGGGGGCCTGGGGCGGTCTCGGGTCCGCGCCCAGCAGCGCCCTGCCGTGCGCGGACAGCGCGCCGCGGCCGGTGACGCCGAGCTGTTCCGCCTCGTGCAGCGTCCACTCGGCGAGGCGGGCACGCAGGTCGTCCCCGGCGCGGGGCGGGCGTTCCCAGCGCAGCCGGGCCTGGACGGACTCGGGGGCCGGGGCGGCGCCCTCCGGGAGGTCGGCGAGCAGGTCCAGCACCCGGTGCCGTACCTCCAGCGCCGCGGACCGGTCCAGGCCGGGGCCCAGCGCCGACAGCACGCGGTCCTTCGCGTCCCGGCCGCCCACCAGGCCCGCCGTCCGGGTCCCGGTGAGCCAGGCCTCCGCCAGCCGCGCCCAGCGGTCGGCGGGGGGCAGCTCCCGCCACTCGTCGTAGGCGGGGGTGGCCGCGTACCGCTCGTCGGCCTCGCCGTCGGGGGCCAGCAGTCCGGCGGCGTAGGCGAGCTCCACCCAGAACGCGGCGACCGGTTCGGACACGTCCAGGGCGACCGCCGTGCGCTTGAGGTCCCGCACGCTCAGCCCACCGGCCCGCAGGACCGTCGGGCCGCCCTCGTCCCAGTCCTTCAGCAGCTCCTCGACGGTCGTCAGCGCGGTGTACGCCTGGCCCGCCGCCGTGCTGTCCACAACCTGTGGATGATGGGTGGCGGCGGTGGTGACCGGCGGCGGGGTCGGCTCCGGCGCGCGGTGCGCCCGGCCCGCGCGCAGGTGGAGGGCCACCTCGCGGGGGAGTACGACCGTCCCCGGCGCGGTCGGCAGCAGCAGGCCGCGGTCCAGCAGCCAGCGCAGCCGCGCCGCCGGGTCCGCGGTGACCTGGCCGTACGGCGGGCCCCACACCAGTCGGTCCAGCACCTCCACCGACTCGGCGGGGGCGTCGGCGAGCAGGCCGGTCATCCGGGCGCGGTCCGTGAACAGCTCCGTGAGCGCGGCGACCGCGGAGACCGAGTCGTGCGTGGACGGCAGCCCGGCCGTCGTGACGACCTCCTGGATGCGGCCCGGCGACATGCCCGCCGTCGCCTCCCGCACGGTCGGGCCGAGGCCCGTCGGGGACGGGTGCTGCGGGGTGGGCGAGAGCAGCTCACGCGCGGTGCGCACCAGGCGGAGGGCGTTGTCGGCGCCCCACACCAGCGCCTGTTCGCGGAGCAGGTGCAGGGCGCGCGGCAGGGCGGCCGTGACCGCCGGGTCCCGGTCGTCGCCCGCGAGCAGGCCGAGCAGTTCGTCGTACGTCGCCGGGTCCGACGCGACCGCCAGGGCCTGCGCCGTCTGCACCGCGAAGCGGTCCAGCCGCTCCAGCGCCCGGACGACGGAGGCGCGGGTGCCGGCGCGGGTGGCCAGCTGGGTGAGGTCGGTGGGGACGGGGGTGATGAGGTCGGGACGGCCGCGCAGGAGGGCGGCGAGGGCCGTGTCGTCGCGCGAGCGGAGCGCCTCCGCGAGGGACCGGGGCGCGGTCGGCTTCTCGGTCGGCTTCTCGTGGCTGCTCATCCGGTCAACGGTAGCGGGTGTGGGGGCGGGGGAGGGGATCGGAACGTCTCCACGGCCCGGGTGCGGGCCGCGCTCTTCCCACGCGGGCTGCGCTACCGTCGTCCGGGTGGGGATCGAGAGCGACAAGGTCGTCTACGAGTACCTGAGCCGCGTGGGTGACGTGGCTCAGCAGCGGCAGCTTCCGTCCGGGGTGCGGATGCGGCTGGTGTCGCAGCTGAGGGACGAGATCGACGAGCGTCGGGCGCGGGCCGTGGTGGACAGTCCGGCGGCCGTGCGGCGGATCATCGCTCGGTTGGGCAGCCCGGACGACGTGGTGTCGGCGGCGGGGCCGGGGGTGCCCGCGCAGCGGGACGTCGAGGCGGAGGCCGAGGTGGCGGGGTCCCCGCCGGTCGTGGAGCCGCGTGTCGTGGAGCCGCGTGTCGTCGAGCGGGGGGCGCGGAGCGACTGGTGGCGGGAGCGGGGGCCGTTCGGGGACGAGGTGCCCGGGTTCGTGGGCGGGATCGAGATCGCGGAGGTGCTGCGGCCTCCGGCGGTCGCGGCTGAGGGGGCCGTCGAGGAGGAGGCGGTCGAGGAGGAGGCGGCGGTCGTCAAGCGGCGCTTCCGGGTGCCGTCTCTGCGGGGGTGGGGCAGTCCGCTGTTGTTGCTTGCCGCCGGACTGCTGGTCGCGGGGGCGGTGACGGGGAATCCCGTACCGCTCGCGTTCGGGTGGGTGATCGTCTATCTGTCGCGGCGGCTCAGTCGGAACGAGATGCGGGTGGCCGTGATGGGGTTGCCCGGGGCCGCTGTGGCGTGCGGGGTGTTGTGGCTCTGGGGGCGGGCCGCGGGGCAGTGGGGGGCGCACATCGATGACGGGGCGATGAGCGGTGCCATCGGGGCTACTTGGCCTTGGGTCGTGCGGGGGGCCGCTGTCTCGTCCGCTGTGTTCCTGGTGTGGCGGGCTCGGCGGCGCGCTTAGCCGTGCCTGCGGCGGCCTGTGGCGGTGGTTGCGTGGCGTGCGTAGCGCTGTCTGCCGGGGGTGGGTCGGGACCGCGCCGGGGGGTGTCCGTCCTCGGAACCGCGCGGGCTCCCCGCCTGGAGGGCGCCCCAGGTGGCGGGGCCGACGATGCCGTCGCTGCCCAGTCCGCGCGAGGACTGGTAGTCGCGGACGGCCTGGGTGGTG
>NZ_JBEYHH010000029.1:0-99710 GCF_040635175.1 Streptomyces sp. NPDC006997 | reverse complement strand
CAACCCGCTACGACAAGACCGCCGAGTCCTACCAGGCAGCCGTCACCCTCGCCTCGCTCCTGATGTGGGCGTGACATTTGAAGACAACTCCTAGCGCCACCTACCGTTCGCCGGTCCGCGACTAACCAGCGAACGGTCGCTCGATTCGGGGGCTGACATGGCCGTACGCACATACGCAACGGGGCGTCTGGGATCCATCGCACTGGCTCTTTTGGCCACTACCGTCAGCGCGACGCTGGCAGCGCGTCAACGGCGGTCGGACAGGGCGGCGCAACTGTACGCGCGGCGCCTAGAGCTGGAAGAGCTGGCAATCCGCCGCAAGGCTCTCGCGCACCAGCAGCGGATGCACTGGGAGTTGCTGTCGAGGGCGATAGACGATCCGTCGCTGGCATCTGTGATCGACACCTACGATAAGAGCATCCCTGCCGAGCGGCGACGACAGTTCTTCTACGCGAACGCGTGGTACGCCTACCTCTTCCACCTCTACCGCGCAGGCGTTCTGGACCGGGACGAACTGTACGCGCACCTGCGCGAGTTCTTCCAGAGCCAGATCTTCCGTGAGTACTGGGAGGCATCGAAGGGGCAGCGGGCGACCTTGAGCCCGTCGTCCGACGAGGCACGGATCGGACGCATGGTGGACAAGCTCGTCATGGATCTGGACGAGGCGGACACGGACGAATGGTGGGTGGTGGGCAACCCTCCGTCGGACTGACAGCCCTTCGGTCATGCACCGATCAACGCTGCGACCACCAAGGACACGACTGAGTGACTTTTGGCCATGTTGCCACGAGCACCTCACCAGTCCCATTACCTTCTGTCATATCCGTGTGCCCGAAACTCCCTAAGGAACGGTAGCCCTTGAAAATCGTGCGCCGTATCGGTGCGCCCCCGAGCGCCCGAGGCAGCAACTCCGGAGCCAACTGCCCGGACGTGTTCGAGCTGAGCGACGGCAACTTCGCCGTCATCGGCACGGAAGCCACCGCGGCGTTGGACGGCGAACTGCCCACCGACGCGTCCCGCGCCGACTACGAGCGCATCGTCATCGTCAGCCGGGAAACCCTGATCCGCGCCAAGGCGGACATCCCCGACGCCTGACGCCCCGCACGAGCACGCGTCGTCCACACCGACCGCCCGTCACGCCTCCGGCCGCACGCAACCGTTGACCGAGCCGGACAGCCGACCCGCGAGCACCCGGCACACCGTCCCTGCTCGACGAGAACACCCGATGGGGCCTGGCGCCAGAACGGCACCAGGCCACACGCATGTCCGCGGCCCGGTTCGCCCCTCAGACCGCCTCAGGCACCTGAACCGGCACCCGCGGCCCCACATACCGCGCAGCCGGGCGAATGATCTTGGAGTCCTCCGCCTGCTCCAGCACGTTGGCACTCCACCCCACCATGCGCCCCGCCGCGAACGTCGGAGTGAACATCTCGCGTGGGAGGCCGCACAGTTCCATGACCAGGCCCGCGTAGAACTCGACGTTGGCGTGGAGTTCGCGGCCGGGCTTCAGCTCGGCGAGGATCGCCTCGACGCCGCGCTCCACCTCGACGGCGAAGTCGACGCGCGGCCCGCCGAAGCCCTGGGCGATCTCACGGAGCATCCGGGAGCGGGGGTCCTCCGTGCGGTAGACGGCATGACCGAAGCCCATGATGCGGTCACCGGCGAGGACACGGTCACGCACCCAGGCGTCGATACGGTCGGGGGTGCCGATGGCGTCGAGGGTGTCGAGCGCCCGGCTGGGCGCGCCACCGTGCAGCGGCCCGGACAGCGCGCCCACCGCCCCGGCGAGACAGGCGGCCACGTCCGCGCCGGTGGACGCGATCACGCGGGCCGTGAAGGTTGACGCGTTGAAGCCATGATCAATGGTTGAGATCAGGTACCGCTCGATCGCCCTGGCCCTCTGAGCGTCGGGCTCCTCGCCCGTCACCATGTAGAGGTAGTTCGCCGCGTACGACAGGTCATCGCGCGGTTCGACCGGGTCGAGCCCCCGTCCGAGCCGGTACAGCGCGGCGAGCAGGGTGGGGACGGCCGCGGTGGCGGTGACCGTGTCCGCCCGCCGCCGGTCCGCGTCGATGTCGTACACCGGCTGGAAGCCGTGCGCCGCGCCGAGGAGTGACAGCGCGGTGCGCATCCCGGCGAGGGGGCCGGAGCCGCCACCGGCCGCCGCGATGGCGGGCAGCGTCGCCCGGACGTCGGGGGGCAGGCGACGCAACGCCGCGGTCTCGGCGGCGAAGGCGGCGGAGCGGGCGGCGTCCGGCAGTTCGCCGTGGACCAGCAGGTGCCAGACATCCTCGAAACCGCGGGTCCGCGCGAGTTCGACGGCCGAGTACTGGCGGTAGTGGTAGAAGCCCTCCAGCCCCCGGACGTCACCGATCCGGGTCTCGGCGACCACGACACCCGCGAGTCCGCGCGGTACGTCGACGAGGGCGGTGCTGGACCTGTTGACGGACATGATTTCCTCCCTGTACTTGATTCGACTGTCCATGGTTGACTCAAGATCTGTCAATATTGATTGAATCAATATGAAGGGAGGGCTTATACGGTGGTCCCCATGCGCGATCAAGAACCCGGGCCCGGCCATCCGGAGCGGCGGCTGAGCACCAAGGAGGCCGCCGAACTGCTCGGGGTGAAACCCGAGACCGTCTACGCGTACGTCAGCCGCGGCCAGCTCAGCAGCAGACGCGCGCCCGGCGGAAGGGGCAGCACCTTCGACGCCAAGGAGGTCGAGGCGCTCGCGCGGCGCAACAGGCGGGACGGCGGGGCGGGTGCGGGCGGTTCGGGCGCCGCGGGGGGGCCGGGCCGTGAACTCGCGGTACGCACCCGGATCACCCTCATCGACAAGGACCGGTACTACTTCCGCGGCGTCGACGCGACCGAACTCGCCGCCCGGCACTCCTACGAGGAGGTCGCCGAGTGGCTGTGGACGGGCAGGCTGCGCCCCGGAGCCACCTTCACCGCCCCGGAGTCCGCCGTCGCCGTGGCCCGCAGCGCGGTCGGCGCGCTGCCCGGACACAGCACGCCCACCGACCGCCTTCGGGTCGCCGCGATCGCCGCCGCTGCCGCCGACCCGCTCCGTTTCGACCTGTCCGAGGAGGCGGTACTCGGCACCGCGCGCGTCCTCATCCCCACGCTCGTCGCGGCGCTGCCACCGGTGCGGCTCACCCACCGCGACGAGGGTCCGCTGGCCCACCGCCTGTGGGGGCGGCTCAGCGGGCGCCCGGCCGACGAGGCGTCGCTGCGCGTCCTGGACACCGCCCTCGGCCTGCTCGGCGACCACGACCTGGCCGCCTCGACGCTCGCGGTGCGCGTCGCCGCGTCGGCCCGCGCGCACGCCTACGCGGCCGTCTCGGCCGGGCTCGGCGTGATCGAGGGCCCGCTGCACGGCGCGGCCAGCGGCCTCGCCCACCGGCTGCTGCTCGACGTACTCGACCACGGCGACGCCGCCCCCGTGATCGCCGAGGAACTGCGGGCCGGACGCCGCGTCCCCGGACTCGGCCACCGGCTCTACCCCGGTGAGGACCCACGCGCGCGTGCCCTGTTCGCCCTCCTGGACGATCTGCCCCACGCCGCGCCCGCGCTCGCGGCGGCCCGCGACATCGAGGCCACCGCCGCCCGCCACCACCCGCTGCACGCCAACGTGGACTTGGCGCTCGCCGTCCTCACCGCCTCCAGCGGTATGCCCGCCACGGCGGGCGAGACGATCTTCGCGGTGGCCCGTACCGCGGGCTGGATCGCCCACGCTCTGGAGGAGTACGGCGAACGCCCCCTGCGGATGCGGCCCAGCGGTCAGTACGTGGGCCCGCGGCCGCCCCGACCACTGCCGTGAACCGGGTCTTTGCCGGGCAGAAACGGGGAACCCGGAACGGGAAACAGAGGCACCAGGAAGTCACTCCCGACAACTCAGGTTAGGCTCACCTCCGTGAGTACGTGCGCGACCGTCTCCCGCGACCTCGACGAGCCCGTTCCCGGCACCGCGGCCACGGCGACCACCTGGCTGCTGCTGGAACAGTCCGGCCCGTGGGGCCCGCGTGCGCTCACCTCAAGCCATCTGGACCCCGCCCTCGGCCGCGCCCTCGAAGGCGCCGCCCAGGGCACGGGCGTCCGCGTGGCGCTCATCCGCCGCCCCGGCCGCCACGCCGACCCCGGCACCACCGCCGTACGCCGGGTGTACGCGGCGCACACCCTGCCCGGCGACCCCTGGTTGCGCTCCGCCACGACCACGGATCCGCGCGAACTGCTCGGCGTCGACTTCGCCGCCCTCGGCAGGGGCGACCACCGAACCTTCGACCGGGCCCTCGACGGCCGCGCCCACACCGGCGACCCGCTCGCGCTCGTCTGCACCAACGGCCGGCGCGACCGCTGCTGCGCCCTGCTCGGCCGCCCCCTGGCCGCAGAACTCGCCACCTCCGGAGTGCCGGGCGTGTGGGAGGTCACCCACCTGGGCGGCCACCGGTTCGCGCCGACGGTGCTCGTGCTGCCGTACGGATACGCCTACGGGCGTGCTCAGGCGCACACGGTCAAGGAGGTCCTGCACGGCGTCCAGGAGGGCCGGATCGTGCTGGAGGGGTGCCGGGGCAGTTCCGCGTGGGAGCGGCCCGGCCAGGCGGCCGAGCTGGCCGTGCGGAGGGCGACGGGTGAGGACACGGCGGGCGCGCTGAGCGTCGTACGCACCGAGGACGTCCTACGGGCGGACGACGCGGCGCCGCGCTGGGAGGTGACCGTGGCGCACGTCGACGGGCGGCACTGGCGCGTCCTGGTCGCCCAGGGCGCGTCCCTGCCGCCGCGTCCGGAGAGCTGCGGCACGTCCGTGCTGGGCGCGCCCGCGCGGATGGACGTGCTCGCGGTCCGCGCGCTGACGGCGACGGCGCTCGCCGGCTGACGGCGGGGCGCGCGGAACGGCTCATCCACGCGATCCCCGAGCTGCTGGCGTACGCCGGGGGCGCACTCGGAGTCCGTGCGCTGTCGGCCTGGCTCATCGCCCGCCGCGCTGCTGGTGGCCAAGGCACCCGTCGCCGTGGAACGCGGGGTAGCGCTCCGCGTGTCGGACCGCACAAGGCCGCCGGACCTGCTGGTCGGCCCCGGGGGGCTGGTCACGGTCGTCGGCAGGAGACCGCCGAACGCACGGGCATGAGCCGCCAGACCGCCCAGCGCTGTCTGTAGCTCCTGGAGCGCACGGGACGGGCCACAGTGACCCTGGCGTACGGGGACGCGGGCCGCCCGGAACACCGTTGCGTGTGGGCGACCCGCGCCTGAGGACACGGCCCCTGGGGGCGGGGGGAAAGAACCGTGCCCTCCTTCCCTACGGAATCCAGGCCGCCGTTTCTCGCCCACGCGCGCTCCGATCTCCCCGGTCCGCCTCTCGGGGCGGACGGGCCGGGCTGTCGGCGTCGCGGGCGCCGGGCCGCTACGCCGCCCCCGCCCCCGTCAGCGACCGCACCTCCGTCTCCGCGTGCCTGGCCTCGTCGGGCTCCTCCGCCGAGGTGACCGTGCCGAGCCAGCCCGCGGCGAAGCCCAGCGGGATGGAGACCAGGCCGGGGTTCTGAAGTGGGAAGAACTGGAAGTCGAGGCCCGGGAACAGCGCGTCGGGGCTGCCCGACACCACCGGCGACAGGACAACGAGCAGGACGGCCGGGACCAGCCCGCCGTAGACGGACCATACGGCGCCGCGGGTGGTGAAGCCGCGCCAGAACAGCGAGTAGAGCAGCACGGGCAGGTTGGCGGACGCGGCGACGGCGAAGGCGAGGCCGACCAGGAAGGCGACGTTCAGGTCCCGGGCCAGCAGGCCGAGGGCGATGGCGACGACGCCGATGCCGACCGCTGCGACCCGGGCGACGGTGACCTCGCTGCGGGGCGCGGCCCGGCGGCGCCGCAGGGACGCGTACAGGTCGTGGGCCACGGAGGCGGAGGAGGCGAGGGTGATCCCGGCGACCACGGCGAGGATGGTGGCGAAGGCGACCGCGGCGACCACCGCGAAGAGAACCGTTCCTCCGGTGGAATTCGCGCCGCCGCCCAGGTCGAGCGCCAGCAGCGGAACCGCCGTGTTCCCGGCCGCGTTGGAGCCGCGCACGGTGTCCGGTCCGAGGATCGCGGCGGCGCCGAAGCCGAGGACGATCGTCATCAGGTAGAAGCCGCCGATCAGCCCGATCGCCCAGACCACCGAACGCCGTGCAGCCCGCGCGGTCGGCACGGTGTAGAAGCGGGACAGGATGTGCGGCAGCCCGGCGGTGCCCAGGACCAGCGCCAGTCCGAGGCTGATGAAGTCGACGCGGGCGGTCCAGCCCCCGCCGTAGCGCAGCCCGGGTGCCAGGAACTCCCGGCCGTGCCCGCTGCGGTCGGCCGCCGTGGTGAGCAGTCGGTTGATGTCGCCGTGGAACCGCGCCAGGACGAGCGCCGTCAGCGCGATGGTGCCGCCGATCAACAGCACCGCCTTCACGATCTGGATCCAGGTGGTGGCCCGCATCCCTCCCCACGACACATAGATCACCATGAGCGCGCCGACGCCGATCACGGTCCAGGTCCGCGCCGCGCCGCTGCTCCCGCCCAGCAGCAGCGCGACCAGGCTGCCCGCGCCCACCATCTGCGCCACCAGATACAGAACGGACACGGTCACCGAGGAAGTTCCCGCCGCGATCCGCACCGGCCGCTCCCGCATCCGGGCGGCGACGACGTCGGCCAGGGTGAACCGGCCGCAGTTGCGCACCAGTTCCGCGACCAGGAAGAGCACGACCAGCCAGGCCACCAGGAAGCCCACCGAGTACAGCATCCCGTCGTAGCCGTAGAGGGCGATGAGCCCGGAGATGCCGAGGAAGGAGGCGGCCGACATGTAGTCACCCGCGATGGCGAAACCATTCTCCAGGGGGGAGAAGAGACGTCCCCCGGCATAGAACTCCTCCGCGGAACCATGCCGGTCACGGCTCACCCACGTGGTGATCCCCAGGGTGACGGCGACGAACACACTGAACAGCAGCAGCGCCAGCGCCTGATGATCACCCGTCAGGCTGCCCGGGAGCTTCTCCGTCACCCCGCACCGCCCCGCGCGCCGCGGGTCAGTTCCTGGGTGTCCCAGCGCAGTTCGAGTGCGGCCCGGTCCCGGCGCAGCCGCGCGTGCCGCGCGTAGGCCCAGGTCAGCAGGAAGGTGGTGAGGAACTGTGCGAGCCCGGCCAGCATCGCCACGTTCACCGCGCCCGCCACGGGCCGGGCCATCAAACCGGGCACGGTCGTGGCGGTCACCACGTAGGCCACGTACCAGACGAGGAAGCCGACGACCGCGGGCACCACGAACCGCCGGTAGCGGCTGCGTACTTCCTGGAAGGCCGCGCTGCGCCGCACCTCTACGTAGACCTCGGCCGTGGCGTCCCGTGCGCCGCCCACGCGGGCGGGCGGCACGGACGTGGCCGGTTCGTGCGTCCCGTTCGCCTCGCCACAGCCGGAGGCGAGCGCGTCATACCAGGGGTCGCCGTACCTAGCGTTGCTTGAGTGCATGGCCAAGCATGGACAGACCGGGAAGATCCCTGACTCTTCTTCCTCCCGCTCTCACCCCATCAGGTGATGAGGGGAGAACGGGAGCGAAGCTCGGGTACGGGCGGCGGTTACGCGTCGATACGGGACCGGTCCAGCGTCGCCGCCGAGTTGGAGATGAACTCCTTGCGCGGGGCGACCTCGTTGCCCATCAGCAGGTCGAAGACGCCCTCGGCGGACTCCAGGTCGGAGAGGTTGATCCGGCGCAGGGTGCGGTGGCGGGGGTCCATCGTCGTCTCGGCCAGCTGGTCGGCGTCCATCTCGCCGAGGCCCTTGTAGCGCTGGATGGAGTCCTTGTAGCGGATGCCCTTGCCCTGGAACTCCATCAGCTTGTCGCGCAGTTCCCGGTCGGAGTACGTGTAGACGTACTTGTCCTGGCCCTTCTTGGGCTGGATGATCTCGATCCGGTGCAGCGGCGGCACGGCGGCGAAGACCCGGCCCGACTCGACCATGGGCCGCATGTAGCGGTGGAACAGCGTCAGCAGCAGGGTGCGGATGTGGGAGCCGTCCACGTCGGCGTCGGTCATCATGATGATCTTGCCGTAGCGGGCCGCGTCGATGTCGAAGGTGCGGCCGGACCCGGCTCCTATGACCTGGATGATCGCACCACACTCGGCGTTCTTGAGCATGTCCGTGACGGACGACTTCTGGACGTTGAGGATCTTGCCGCGGATCGGCAGCAGCGCCTGGAACTCGGAGTTCCGGGCCAGCTTGGCCGTACCGAGCGCGGAGTCTCCCTCGACGATGAACAGCTCGCTGCGCTCGACGTCGTCACTGCGGCAGTCGGCCAGCTTGGCGGGCAGGGAGGAGGACTCCAGGGCCGTCTTGCGGCGCTGCGCGTCCTTGTGCTGGCGGGCCGCGATGCGCGTACGGGCGGCGGCGACCACCTTCTCCATGACCACGCGGGCCTGCTGGGCGGCGTCCCGCTTGGTGGCCGTCAGGAACGCCTTCAGCTCCTTGGTGATCACGTTGTTCACGATCCGGCGGGCCGCCGAGGTGCCGAGCACCTCCTTGGTCTGCCCCTCGAACTGCGGTTCGGCGAGCCGGACGGTGACGACCGCGGTGAGGCCCTCCAGGGCGTCGTCCTTGACGACGTCGTCCTCGGCGACGCGCAGCAGCTTCTTGGCGCGCAGCACCTCGTTCATCGTCTTGGCGACGGCCTGTTCGAAGCCCGCGACGTGGGTGCCGCCCTTGGGGGTGGCGATGATGTTGACGAAGGACCTGAGCGTGGTGTCGTAGCCGGTTCCCCAGCGCAGCGCCACGTCGACGCCCAGCTCGCGCGTGACCTCGGTGGGCGTCATCTGGCCGTGCTCGTCGAGGACGGGGACGGTCTCCTTGAAGGTGCCCTGTCCGGAGAAGCGGAGGACGTCGCAGATCGCCTTGTCCGTGGCCAGGTACTCGCAGAACTCGCTGATGCCGCCGTCGAAGCGGAAGGACTCCTCACCCTTGCTGCCGCCCTCACCGAGGCCGTACTCGTCGCGGACGACGATGGTGAGGCCCGGGACGAGGAAGGCGGTCTGGCGGGCGCGCTGGTGGAGGTTGTCCAGGGAGAGCTTGGCGTCCTTGAGGAAGATCTGGCGGTCGGCCCAGTAGCGCACGCGCGTGCCGGTGCGGGTCTTGGGGATCTTCTTGGCCTTGCGCAGGCCGCTGTGGGCCTCGAACTTCGCGTCCGGGCCGAGCGAGGCGAAGGCGCCGGGCACGCCCCGCCGGAAGCTGATCGCGTGGGTGTGCCCGCCGCGGTCGACCTCGACGTCCAGCCGGGCGGAGAGGGCGTTGACCACGGAGGCACCGACGCCGTGCAGACCGCCGGAGGCGGCGTAGGAGCCGCCGCCGAACTTGCCGCCCGCGTGCAGCTTGGTCATGACGACCTCGACGCCGGAGAGGCCGGTCTTGGGCTCGACGTCGACGGGGATGCCTCGGCCGTTGTCCCGGACCTCCACCGAGCCGTCGTCGTGCAGGACGACCTCGATGTGGTCGCAGTAGCCGCCGAGGGCCTCGTCGACGGAGTTGTCGATGATCTCCCAGAGGCAGTGCATCAGGCCTCGACTGTCTGTCGAGCCGATGTACATTCCCGGGCGCTTGCGGACGGCCTCCAGCCCTTCCAGGACGAGCAGGTGCCGCGCGGTGTAGTTGGAACCGTCCCGGTCTGCTCCTGCCAGCAGCGCTGTGGACGGCACGGACGTTTCGGCGGTCACGCGGTTCGCTCCTCGCTGAATTTCAGATGAGGCCCTGGTGGGTAAGGGCCCGGCTTCGGTCGCCGCTCAGAGGGTACCGAGCCCAGGTAGAGCCGTTGTAACGCCACCCTCGTCTGCGGTTTCAGCCTAGTGCACCATCGCATACCTGTTCGATCCCTCGATGGGGTGAAGTACATATCACGTTCCCTTCGGGGCATGAACCATTTAGGCTCCGGGCACGTCCTCATGAACAAACCGGCAACCCAGCCGGGAGGACCGATGATGACCGACAGCGCGAAACCGTAAGACACACAGACACGCAATACGGCACATTCGCCGCCAACCGGCAGCAGACGGCCGGCCTCGGAGAGATTTTTCGAGGAATAGCCCCGAGCGGGAACGTTTTGGGCCTGGTTGGATGTTGACCCTGGTACGACAGCTCGTCGAGCTAGAGAAGAGGCGACGTGACTACTGTTCTGACCCCCGCGAGCCCGCTGACGGCCGCTGACCGCTGCGACCGCTGCGGCGCACAGGCGTATGTGCGCGTCGTCCTGCTCAGCGGCGGAGAACTGCTCTTCTGCGCCCACCACGGCCGCAAGTTCGAGCCGGAACTCAAGAAGATCGCCGCTGAGATACAGGACGAGACGGAGCGGCTGACGACCGTTCCCGCTTCCGCTACGGAAGAAGAGCGCTGACACCTCGGATCCACGACGAGCCGATCCGGCACAGGCCGGAGTGCGGGCGGTCCCCCTGCCCTCAGGGGTGGCCGCCCGTCATCGTCTCCACGTATCCCAGTCAGGTTCCGGCGCGCGGCGACCCCGCCTCCGTGCCCCAGCGCACCTTGGTGAGCAGGTCGGACACCCTCGTGTAGACGCCGGGGCTGCCGGAGCGCCCGCAGCCGCTCCCCCAGGACACCAGACCCACCAGCCTCCCGCGCGCGACCAGTGGCCCGCCGCTGTCGCCCTGGCAGGCGTCCCGCCCGCCCAGTACCTCACCGGCGCACAACATGCTCTCCGCTCGGTACTCGCCGTCCCCGCCGCCCGGATAGGCGCGCTCACACAGGGCGTCCGACAGCACATGCAGTCGCGCTCCCCGTAGCCCGGTCGCGTAGTCCCCGGCGCCGCTGGTGTCGCCCCAGCCGTAGACCACGGCCGCCGTGCCGGGCTCGTAGGCGGGGTCCCCCGCGGGCGCCATCTGGATGGCCGAGTTCTCCGGCAGCGACTCGGCGAGGCTGAGCACCGCGAAGTCCCCGGCGTTGCTGTCACGGTCGTAGTCCGGGTTCACCCAGGCGTCCCGTACGGCTATCTCCCGCCCTTCCCGCGCGCGCAGGTCCGTACGGCCCGCGATGACCTTGAAGTCACGCACCTGCTCCACGGGGCCGCTCAGCACCTCCTCGTCCAGGCAGTGGGCCGCCGTGAGCACGGTCGTCGGGCCGACGGCCACCCCGTCGCAGAACTGACCCGCCCGCGTACCCCCGAACCGGTCACGGCTGGACAGGGCCACCGTCCAGGGGCTCTGGGCGACGTCCACGGGGAACCCGCCGATGACGACGCTGTCGGCGGCGGCGGGGACGGCGGAGACCAGCGGCAGCACGGCCGCGGCAGCGGCCAGGACCAGCGGCCGGGACAGCGCCCGGACAACAGACCGACGCATACATGCTCCTCACTCTGGGGCGGTCATGGAACACCCAGAGTGATTCACCAGGCAGCACCCCGCACCCCGCGCGGGCACGCGGAAGGCCCGGTTCCCCGAGGGGGAGCCGGGCCTTCGTCGCCGTACCGAGGGACGGTGCGGCCTAGTCGAGGTAGTCGCGCAGCACCTGGGAGCGGGACGGGTGGCGCAGCTTCGACATGGTCTTGGACTCGATCTGGCGGATGCGCTCACGCGTGACGCCGTAGACCTTGCCGATCTCGTCGAGGGTCTTCGGCTGACCGTCGGTGAGACCGAAGCGCATGGAGACGACGCCCGCCTCGCGCTCCGAGAGGGTGTCCAGGACGGAGTGCAGCTGCTCCTGAAGGAGGGTGAAGCTGACCGCGTCGGCCGGGACGACGGCCTCGGAGTCCTCGATGAGGTCACCGAACTCGCTGTCGCCGTCCTCACCGAGCGGGGTGTGCAGGGAGATGGGCTCGCGGCCGTACTTCTGGACCTCGATGACCTTCTCGGGGGTCATGTCGAGTTCCTTGGCCAGCTCCTCCGGGGTGGGCTCGCGGCCCAGGTCCTGGAGCATCTGGCGCTGCACACGCGCGAGCTTGTTGATGACCTCGACCATGTGCACCGGGATACGGATGGTGCGGGCCTGGTCGGCCATCGCGCGGGTGATCGCCTGCCGGATCCACCAGGTGGCGTATGTGGAGAACTTGTAGCCCTTGGTGTAGTCGAACTTCTCCACCGCGCGGATGAGGCCGAGGTTGCCCTCCTGGATGAGGTCCAGGAAGAGCATTCCGCGGCCGGTGTAGCGCTTGGCCAGGGAGACCACCAGACGGAGGTTGGCCTCCAGCAGGTGGTTCTTGGCGCGGCGGCCGTCCTCGGCGATGATCTCCAGCTCGCGCTTGAGCTTCGGCGCCAGCTTGTCGGAGTTGGCGAGCTTGTCCTCGGCGAAGAGACCCGCCTCGATGCGCTTGGCCAGCTCGACCTCCTGCTCGGCGTTGAGCAGCGGGACCTTGCCGATCTGCTTGAGGTAGTCCTTGACCGGGTCGGCGGTCGCGCCGGCGGCGGCGACCTGCTGGGCGGGGGCGTCGTCCTCGTCCTCGTCGGACAGTACGAAGCCCGCGTTCTCGGTGCCCTCGGGCTCGTCGCCCGCCTTGGGCTCCTCCAGGACCTCTTCTTCGACCAGCTCGGCGTCGTCCTTCTTGGCGGCCGTCTTCTTCGCGGTCGTCTTCTTGGCGACGGTCTTCTTCGTGGCCGCCTTCTTGGCGGTCGCCTTCTTCGCGGCCGCCTTCTTGGCGGGCGCGGTCTCCTCCGCGGCTTCGTCGACTGCGGGGTCGGCCGGAGCGGCCGGAGCGGCTGTGCTGGCGGTGGCCTTCCTCGCGGACACCGTCTTCGCCGCGACGGTCTTGGTGGCGGTGCGCTTGGCCGGACTCTTCGCTGCGACGCTCTTCCGGGTGCGCTTGGGCTCCGCGGCACTGACCATCAGCGTCACACCCTCTTCCTCGAGGATCTGGTTGAGGCTGCGCAGTACGTTCTTCCACTGAGTGGCCGGAATCTGGTCAGCTTCGAAGGCCCGACGCACGTCATCGCCGGCGATCTGCCCCTCAGCCTTTCCCCGCTCAATGAGCGCCATGACAGAGACGGACTCGGCGATCTCCGGCGGGAGCGTACGGGATGTGCTGGCCGACACGAACAACCTCTCGGAACGTTGGAAAACGACTTCCGGCCCCGTCCGTGACGGACAGGAGCCGACCACCGGCTTGGGGATGGGCCGACGGCGCGGGCGGGGCCGGGGAAGATGCACAGCGCCGTGTACGGCGTCTGTATTCCCTCCGCGGCTGTCACCTCTTAGGTCATCGCGCTGCCTCCACGAGCGTTACGCCCATTCCGCGTGGCCCGAGTCACACCCCGTAAGCACTCAAAAACGGTCAGACACGGGCAGATGGTTTCACCCTTGTACGACCATTGTCCGCCGTACCGCCCGATTGGCCGCTGTTACCGACCGTCGATGACCTCGCGCGGCATCGGACCCCGCAGGTCGGGAGGATCCCTGCGGGGTCCGACGGAGGAGGGCGCCAGCCGGGCGGTGGCGCAGGAGGAAGGACGCCCACCGGGCCGCGGTGCTCCCGGGGAGCGGTCAGCGCTCGCACGGGCGCGCGTCCAGCGTCCGCGCGAGAGGGCGGTCAGCACCCGCGCCCGCGGCGGCACGCGCTGGGCCGGGAGCGGTCGGCGTCCACGCGGGGACCGGGGCAGCGCTCGCGCGCGGGACCAGGGTCAGTGCTCGCGCGGGGCGGGCACCACGCGCTCCACCTCGGGGTGGACGGTGAGCAGTTGCCGCATGGCGGTCTCCGCGCCCGCCCCGTCGCCCGCGGCGAGGGCGTCGGCGATCCTGGCGTGGTGTGCCAGCGAGGCCTCGTTCGGACGGTCACAGCCCGTGACCGGGCCGCCGGAGACCTGGAGGGCCGCGGAGACGATCCCGGAGAGGTGCTCCAACATGCGGTTGCCCGCGACCTGGATCAGCAGGGAATGGAACTCGGCGTCGGCGCGGGAGAAGGTCAGCACGTCACCCTGCCCCAAGGAGTGGCCCATGATCCCGACCATGTCGGAGAGCCGCTGCTGGACGTCCTCGCGGCCGTGCCCGGCGGCCAGTCGCGCGGCGAGCGGCTCGATGGTCCACCGCAGCTCGCTCAGCTCACGGCGCTGGTCGTCGCGCTGCGGCCCGAAGGCCCGCCATTCGATGATGTCCGGGTCAAGGAGGTTCCAGTCACTGACGGGGCGCACGCGCGTGCCGACGTTCGGGCGGGCACTGACGAGGCCCTTGGCCTCCAGGACGCGGAGCGACTCACGGACGACGGTGCGGGAGACCTCGAAGCGCTGGCCGATCTCCTCGGGCACCAGCGGACGGTCGGCACCCAGGTCCCCGGAGACGATCATCTGGCCGAGCTGTTGGACGAGTTGGCCGTGCAGGCCGCGGCCACGGCTGCCCGTGGCGCGTCGGCCCGCGCGGCCGAGCTCGGGGTCGGCGCCCTCCCACGCGGGGATGCCGACGCGGTCGACGGCCGGGGCCTCGGCGTAGGGGTAGCGGTCGATTTCGCCCGGTCCGGTGAGACCGGAGTCAGCGGAGCGGGCGGAGGTCATCATGGTGTGCGCAAGGGTACTCACGCATCCTTTGTCGGCGCCGTCTCCAACTCCCTTGAGGTCTTTGGTGAAAAGCACACGAAAGGGTGATCGCTCACTTCGCCCCAATTGACGCCTTATCGGAAAGAAATGGGCGTTCCCTGGAGAGTTGCGCACAGGCCGCGACCGGAAGGCGACGAACCAGTGTCACCGGGCCCTGCTCCGCAGGGTCGTGAGCAGATACGCGCAGAGCAGCGTGGTCAGCGACAACGCCAGCGCGCTGCCCACGGGTTGGGCGAGCATCCGCGCCAGCGCGGCCAGGTACCGCTCCCCACCGAAGGGCCATTGCGACAGGAGCACCTCACGCCAGCGCATCGGCCACCCCCTCGCGGCCCGAACGGACGGCCCCTCCAGAACCCTGTGTACGACGGGTACGACGAGCACCGGAACGCCGACCACCGCCGCCAGCCCGGCGGTCGTGGACCGGAAGACCCCCGCGGCCAGCACCCCCGACCAGGCGCACCCCACGACCAGCCCGACCCAACCGGCACCCAGCGGAAGCCAGTCAGCGGGAACCTCCGCCAGCTCCCGTCCGTAGAACAGGTAGAGCACTTCGGCGTCGCAGCCCACGGTGAGGACGGCCAGGGTCAGCGCGGTGACCGCGGCCACGAGGAGCTTCGCGACCAGCAGCCCCAGCCTGCGGGGCACGGTGCCGCGATCCGCCGCCAGCGCGGGGTGGCGGAACTCGTCACCGAAGGCCAGCGCGCCCAGCAGCCCAGCCCCGAGCGCCGCGGGCGGCAGCGGCAGCTCCCGCGGCCACGCCGCCAGCAGGCGCGGCTGCGGGGTGTGCCCGACCCGCGCGAGGACCACGGCGGTGACGGCCGACACGACGAGCACCGCCGCCCCGGTCAGAAACCCGGTACTGATCCCGGCGGCCCGCCGCAGCTCGTACCGCAGCGGCCGCAGTGGGCTGGGGGCGGGGCGCACGGAGATGGGGGGCGGGAGCGCGGGCAGCGAGGGGGCGGCTTCGAGGGGGCGGTCCTGAGGGCTGGGGATGGGCTCGGAGGGTGCGGGCGGAGGTGGGGGTGGGGGTGGCGTGTTTGGCGTGGGCGGGGTGGTGGCGGGGAGGGTGGGGTGGGAAGGGGGGGAGGGGGAGGCTTCCAAGGGTGACTCGGAGGGGAGAGGGCGGCCCTCCCTTGACTGTGGCTGCGGCTGCGGCTGCGGCTGGGGTGCCCACGCCGCGGCGTCCTCCGTCGCGCCGGGCCCCATGTCGCCGATCTCGTCCGCGAGTCGGTGTACGAGGATGCCGTGCCGGAAAGCGGTCTCGCCGACGTCGGCGCAGCTACCGCCGTACACGGAGAGGCGGTTGCCGCCCTCTCGTACGACCTCGACCGAACGGTGCCTGGTGCGGGCCTCCTTGGTCAGCAGCGCGGCGAGACGGGCGGCGTGCGGGCTGCGTACGGCGACCCGGGGGCGCAGTCTGGTGCGGGCGAAGTCCGCGGCGTCCTGGTCGGCGACGAGTCGGCCGCGGTCCAGCGTCACGATCCGGTCGGCGGTACGGGCGGCCTCCTTCGGGTCGGCGGTGGTGAACAGGACCGTGCCGCCCTGGGCGGCGTGCGCACGGAGCGCGCTGTGCAGCCAGCGGCTCTCGCGGGTGGAGAGCCCGTCGGCCGGTTCGTCGAGGACTAGGGTGTGAGGGTCGGCCAGGAGCGCGCAGCCCAGGCCGAAGCGGCGGTCCATGGCGCGTGAGAGGGTGCCGAGGCGCTCGTCGCGCAGACTGACGAGACCTACGGCCTCAAGGACCTCGTCGGCCCTGCGGACGGGCACTCCGCTGGCCGCGCACAACATGCGCAGATGGCCGCGGACCGTGCGGGCCGGGTGGCCCGGTACGTCGCCGAGGAGCACACCGACCTCGCGCGACGGGTGGGCGATGCGGTGCAGTGGGCGGCCTCTGAAGTAGGTGATCCCCCGGCCCTGTTGAAGCTCCAGCATGAGCCGGAGCGCCGTCGTCTTACCCGCGTCGACCGCTCCGAGCAGCGCGGTGACCTGGCCCGCGCGCGCTTCGAAGGAGAGGTCGTCGACGGCGGGGGCAAGGCCCTTGCGGGGGTTGCTGGTCAGTCCGATGGCCTGGATCACTCTCAGCAAGATAGCGCGCTATGTCCGATTTTTCGGGCACCGCGAGATGGGCTCCCGGGTCCGGTCCCGCGTCGGGGTGTGGTGGCCCGGCGGGTGGTCCTCGGCAGCACTGTCGCGGCCCCGCGCTACACCTCGGGCCGCAGCATCGGGGGGTTGAGCAGTGTGGCTCCGCCCGCCCGGAAGAGCTGGGCGGGTCGGCCGCCCTGGCGTGTGGTGGTGCCGCCGGTGGGGACGAGGAAGCCCGGGGTGCCGGTGACCTTGCGGTGGAAGTTGCGCGGGTCGAGCGCGACGCCCCATACGGCCTCGTAGACGCGACGCAGCTCGCCGACGGTGAACTCCGGCGGGCAGAACGCCGTGGCCAGCGAGGAGTACTCGATCTTGGAGCGGGCCCGCTCCACGCCGTCCGCGAGGATCTGGGCGTGGTCGAAGGCGAGGGGTGCCAGTGGGTCGCTGTCCCGCCCGTAGCCGCCCTGCTGCAACAGTTCCTCGACCGGCGCCCAGCGCGCGTTGCTCGCGTCGCCTCCGGCCCGGGGTGCGGGCAGGTCGGGGGCGAGCGCCAGGTGGGCGACGCTGACCACGCGCATTCTGGGGTCACGCTTGGGGTCGCCGTAGGTCGCGAGTTGTTCCAGGTGGGCGCCGTTGTCCTGGGCGGGGACGGCGGGGTCGTGGACGCGCAGCCCGGTCTCCTCGGCCAGTTCCCGTGCCGCCGCCTGTGCCAGGTCCTCGTCAGCTCGTACGAAGCCGCCGGGCAGCGCCCAGCGCCCCTGGAAAGGGGGCTCACCGCGGCGCACCGCCATCGCGCAGAGGGCGTGGCGGCGAACGGTCAGCACGACCAGGTCCACGGTGACGGCAAAAGGCGGAAAGGCTGACGGGTCGTAGGGCATATGGCGATCATAGTCGTCTGCCTGACGATAAACACTCCCTTCGCCAGCCCGACCAGTGGCCGGTCCGCGTGCCTCCGGAAGCGGACCAAGGGTCCGCCGCTGCCTGTGATCCGCTGTCGTGTCATACGAGGTCATACGGCTGCTGCCGAGCGGTCACACGCCCAGTCGCAGGCCGTCCGCTGCCTCCTCGACCATGGCGAGGCCGCGTCGGCTGACCCGTACGGAGAAGGGGGCACCCGCGACGCTCAGGCCCCGCAGCCCGATCTCGCCGAGGGGTGCGCTGCGTATGGGGCGCCGGGTGACCGTGCCGCCCGGGGCGTCCAGGCGGATGCCCACGAGGGAGGTCAGCAGCAGGGTCCCGGCGGCGGCCGAGGTGGCGGCGGGGCGGCAGGCCGCCGGGTGGGGCAGCGGGGCGCTGCCGTCGGTGCGCTGCTCTCCCGCGTACATCTCGGGCAGCCGGTACCCGAAGGCCTCGGCCGCCGCAAGGACGCCCCGCAGCAGTCCGCTCGCCTCGCTCTCGTAGCCCGCCGCGGCCAGGCCCGCGACGGCTGTCGCGGTCTCCTGCACCCGCACGGCCCCGCCACGGTGGCCGAACGGGTTGTAGGCCGCCTCCTTCGCTCCCAGCCCACGTAGGCCCCAGCCTGAGTCCATGGCCGGGCTGCCGAGCAGCCGGGCCAGTTGCCCGGTCTGCACGCCGTCGAGCAGGCCAGGGGCGTGGACGCCGCCGCCCAGCAGGCCGGTGTCAAGGAGGTGGGCGGCAGCCGAGCCGAGCTGGGGCAGCAGACGTCCGGCGGAGGCCCGCGCGGCGGCGGGGTGTCCACCTCCCGGCGTGGCCACCCAGAAGTCGCAGGACCAGCGCAGGCCGGAGTCATGAACGCTGGCGGGCAGTTCGGGGCCCGCGCGACCGGACGCGATAGCACCCAGGGCGGCCAGGTTCGTGCGCCTCGGGCACGATCGGTGCCTGGCGGAGGCTCCGGGAGGACATGGTCGGTGCGGCGGCCCGCCCTGCTCAGGCGTTCCGCCACTCAGGTGAACGGAACCGCGCTCCTCCAGGTCACGGCCACGCCACGGCACGCTGACCGATTGACGGCGTCGCACCGGTCGGCCTTCGCTGCCGCCCGCCTCACCGTGGGGTGCCGACCTCCGCACGGAGTCGAGTCGGCCACCCTTCCATAGTCCGGCGATGGCATGCACGGCCCCCGCGATCACTCCTCGGCAACCGATCTTCGCGGCACGGCCATGGCCTCGTAGCTCGCGCCGCCTCATACGTCATCCCCAGTACCGCCGTTCCTCGCCGGACGCTCGTCTCCCGTACGCCTGCCGCGACGACGTGCCGTCTCCTCCCCCAGGGCTCCGGGACGGGACCCGCCGGGGCGGCCGTCGGAGGGCCGGGTCCGTCCGGGCCGTCCGCCACCCGGGCGGGTGCTTCCGGACGGCTTCGGAAGGGGCCTGGCCACGCCCACCCCCGGCGTAGGGGCACCAGGGCGTGTGCGTCGCCGGAAAACCGTAGTCCCCGCTGTTGCCGGAGCCGGTGTGGGCCGTGCCGCAGGCTCTTCCGTGCTGTCTGGTCCTGCGGCGTCGTCCCGCCCGCGTTCCTCGCGTTCGGCGCGCAGGCAGCGTCGGAGCGACTCAGGGTCGAGTCCCTCGTTGACCGCCTGGTGCAGCAGTCGGGCGAAGAGGTAGTCCGGGTCGGAGCCCAGCGCCATGGCGAGGGCCTCCCGTGCCTCGATGTCGTCGCCGGTGGACCAGGCGACCCATCCGACGAGGGTGAGCGGTGCGGCGGCGTGTTCGCGGTAGGAGCCGACGCAGCGCCTGGACAGGGCCCGCCAGAGCCGGATCGCGGGACCTGCCTCGTCCTCCTCCATCCACTCGGCCGCGCGGTCGCGGGTCGTGCGGTCCTGCAGCCCGAGGATCAAGGTCGCGGCTTCACCATTGCTGAGCAGTTCGTCGTCCCCCAGGTCGGCTGACGCGGTGCTGGTGGCGGGTGGCGCCGCCGCGAGACGGCCCATGAGCCGCTCAGCCAGTTCGAGGGTCTCCTCGGCGACCTGCTCGCGGCTCGTCTCGTCGAGGATGCGTCGCACCACGGTCAGACTGGCGGTGTCGAGCGCCGCTTCCTGGTCCTGCACTGCGGCGGTCTCCCACGGGAGCAGCCGGGCCCGCAGTTCCCGCAGCGTGCCCCGCACTTGGAGTCCGACGTACGTGGCCGCCGCGGCCAGTACAGAGGTGCCGGGCAGGCCCATCGGCGCTCCCTCGGCCGGGCAACAGCCCTCGATGTCGCAGCAGTACGACCAGAAACGGCCGGACGAGATGCAGAGGGCGTCGAGCACGGGGACGTCGAGCAGGCCGCATTCGACGCGGAGTTGCTGGACGAGTGGTCGTAGGCGTTCCATGACCTGCTGGCCGGTCTCGCCAGTCGGCGGTTCCTGGCAGACGTACGCGACCATCTGCTCGGGTCGTGCTCCCCTGCGCTCGCTGCCCTTGACCAGTCCCTGCGCCAACTGCCGGGCCACGGAGGGCCAGTCGTCCGGGTTCGCCGGGATGCCGAGGCGGGCCCGGCCGCCGAACCGTCCGCGTCCGTCGCGGTCGTGGAGGGCGACCAGCACGATGCTGTCCTCGGGGCGGTATCCGAGCAGGTACGGCAGGGCGTCGGCCAGTTCGGCCGGGGTGCGCAGGGTGACCTGCTGGGCGCCGAGGTCGCCACCGTAGGCGGTGGGGCCGATGTGCGGTGCGGCGGTGTGTGTGGGGTGCGTGGAGCCCGTTGCCGGTCGGTCGTTCCCCTTCCGTCCGGCAATGTCGTCGTTGTCGAAGGATCCAGTGGTTTCGTCGTGATGCGTCATGTGTCGACGATCTCGCGGATTGCAGAATCTCGCTTGAGGCTGTGGATAACTCCGATCAGGCTCACGTCAATCAGAGGTAGAAGGTGTCACGACATGGCCGCCTACAGCCGTCGCCACCGCCCAACGGCCTCGTGAGTCAACAGGCGGCCGGGGGTTCAGCCCGCCACCGCGAGGACCAGCGGGAGTACCGCCTTGCCGCCCGCCTGCCGAAGGAGTCGGGCGGCGATGGCGAGGGTCCAGCCGGAGTCGGTGTAGTCGTCCACGAGCAGGACGGGTCCTGGGGAGGTCTTCAAAGCCGCGGCCAACTCCTCTGAGACGGCGAAGGCTCCGGAGAGGGCCCTGACGCGCTGGGCGGAGTTGCTGCGGCGTACCGTGTGCGCGCCACTCGGCCCGGTGTGGGTCAGCGTGCCCAGGAACGGCAGACGGCCCACGTCCGCGATGCCCTGGGCGAGGGAACCGACCAGCTGGGGCCGGGCCAGGGAGGGGACGGCCACGACGCCCACCGGGCGGGCGGCGGCGTCCGGGGCGTTCGACGCCCAGCCGCCCGGGGAACGCGCCCAGTCGGCGAGGACCGTCACCGCGGCACGCAGCACGTCGTCCGGGACCGGCGTGTCCGGCGCGTTCTCGGCCAGCAGGGGCCGCAGCCGGTTGCCCCAGCCCATGTCGGAGAGCCGTCCCAGGGCGCGTCCGGTGGCGCACTGTTCCCCGGCCGGGATACGCCCCTTGAGGTCGATGCCGAGTGCGGGCAGTCCCGTGGGCCACATCCGGCGTGGCTCGACCTCCACCCCGGGCCGGTCCAGTTCCTTCGCCGCTCCCGTCAGTGTCTCCGCCGAGACCGAGGAGTCGGCCCAGGATCCCGCGCAGTTGTCGCAGCGTCCGCAGGGCGCCGCCCCCTCGTCGTCCAGTTGCTGGCGCAGGTACTCCATCCGGCACCGGTCCGTGCTCACGTACTCCCGCATGGCCTGCTGCTCGGCGGCCCGCTGCCGGGCGACCCACGCGTACCGCTCGGCGTCGTACTCCCACCGCTGGCCGGTGGCGATCCAGCCGCCCTTCACCCGCTTGACGGCACCGTCCACGTCGAGCACCTTCAGCATGGTCTCCAGGCGGGTGCGCCGGAGATCGACCAGTGCCTCCAGCGCGGGCGCGGACAGGGGCCGTCCGGCGTCGGCGAGCGCCGCGAGGGTCTGCCGCACCTGCGTCTCGGGCGGGAAGGCGGTGTCGGCGAAGTAGCGCCAGATGGCCTCGTCCTCCTTGCCCGGCAGCAGCAGCACGTCGGCGTGTTCCACGCCGCGTCCCGCTCGTCCCACCTGCTGGTAGTAGGCGATCGGCGAGGACGGCGAACCGAGGTGCACGACGAAGCCCAGGTCGGGTTTGTCGAAGCCCATCCCGAGCGCTGACGTCGCCACCAGCGCCTTGACCCGGTTGTCCAGCAGGTCGGCCTCGGCCTGGAGCCGGTCGGCGTTCTCCGTGCGCCCCGTGTACGAGGCCACCGGGAAGCCGCGCTGCCGCAGGAAGGCGGCGGCTTCCTCGGCCGCGGCCACCGTCAGGGCGTAGATGATCCCCGACCCGGGCAGCTCGTCCAGGTGCTCGGCGAGCCAGCCCAGACGGTGCGCGGCGTCGGGCAGCCGGACCACCCCGAGCCGCAGGCTCTCCCGCTCCAGCGGCCCGCGCAGCACCAGCGCCTCACCCGCGCCGGTGCCCAGTTGCTCGGCCACGTCGGCGGTCACGCGCGCGTTGGCCGTGGCCGTGGTGGCGAGCACCGGGACGCCCGGGGAGAGCTCGGCGAGCATCGCCCGCAGCCGCCGGTAGTCGGGCCGGAAGTCATGCCCCCAGTCGGAGATGCAGTGCGCCTCGTCGACGACCAGCAGACCGGTCGTGGCGGCGAGTCTGGGCAGCAACTGCTCGCGGAAGTCGACGGAGTTGAGCCGCTCCGGACTGACCAGGAGGACGTCGGTCTCCCCGCGTTCCACCTCGTCGTGGATGGCGTCCCACTCCTCCGGGTTGGCCGAGTTGATGGTGCGCGCCCGGATACCGGCCCGCGCCGCCGACTCGACCTGGTTGCGCATGAGGGCAAGCAGCGGGGAGACGATCACCGTGGGACCGGCTCCACGACGGCGCAGCAGGGCGGTGGCGACGAAGTACACCGCCGACTTGCCCCAGCCGGTGCGCTGCACCACCAGGGCGCGCCTGCGGTCCTCCACGAGCGCGGCAACGGCCTGCCACTGGTCCTCACGCAGCCGCGCCTGACCTCCCGGGTCGCCGACCAGCTCGGCGAGGATGGTGTCGGCCTCGGTACGCAGTTCCAGATCATCCATGCCCCCCATGCAACCCGATGGCACTGACAATCGGCCACCTCACCGGCGATCGGCGCCCACGCGTCACCCGAGGGGTCCGTGGGTAGGGATATAAGCCACTCAACACCCGATAAGGACCAGTGACATCAATTGCTCGTTGCCGCATCTCAGTTCGACAGGAAGAATTGAAGTCCGCTCCCCGCACGGCTGGGCCGTGATCCGGCAGAGCTTCGCTGCGGTGTGCGCTCCCCCGAATCCAATGGCGCCCGCAGTGTGGGCGCGTAGCCGAAGGGAGGATCGTGACCTTCGGATTTGCTCCGTCCTCCGCGGCATCCACGTCGACGTCCGCCGACCTGTCCGCCGCATCCGCCAACCCTGTGGCCCGTATGCTCGAACCTGCGGAGTGGGCGGCTGCGGGGATCCCCCTGCTGCGCAACCCGCGTGAGGTGGTCAGCGGACTGCACGCGCGACATCACCCCGGGCCGCACACCGCGGTCGTGGCGGTCCTCGACCCGGACGAGCGACTGCGGGCCAGCGCCTCGTTCCTCCGCCGCCCCGCCCCGGCCGACGGCTGGATGTTCCGCAACGCGCTGCTCTCCCAGCTGCGCCGGGTCATACCCCACGACCTGCGTCGCCGTACCCCGGTGCGTACGGCTGTGCTGCTCTACTGCCGTGAGGGTGACGCGCGTTGGACGGAGGAGGACGGCGCGTGGATGTGGGGGTTGCGCGACGCGTGCACCCTGCACGGCCTGCGCTGCGGGGCGTACATCACGCTGACCCGCGACGGCTGGCAGGTCCTGGGCGAGGGGCGGGGCGGACGGCGGCCGAGCGCGGACTCCGCGCCGGAGCCCTTCGCCACCGCGGAGGCACCGCCCCCGCCGCTGCGTACCGGGGGCGCCGCCTCTGAGGTCCTGCGCCGCGCGGCGGCCCGCTGAGCGCGGTCCCGTCGTCGCGGCACTGTCGTCTGGCGCTCGGCACCGCTCGCGCGTGAGGCGCCCCTTCCCGTCGTGGGTATCGCGGGGATACGCAGCGGCCGCACACATGGCCGGTCACCGTTGTACGACCGTCCCCGAGCACGGCACTGCCGCGGACAGCCCCGTGCACCGCCCCAGAAGCGGAGCGGGTCCGTACGTGCGGTGAGAGCCAGGCAGGCGTGACCGCCCACCTGACGCCACAGCTCGGCGCTGGCCCCCGCGGTACGGCGCCGGTGCGCTAGCAGGATGGGCGAACAGCCCGCGCCGCGTCCGGGGGCGACGGACGGCGCCGGTGCGCGAGCGCGGCGCGCTCGGCCGGTCAGGCCGGGTCAGCGCACGCCGAAGGGACCACTGTGCGTCCCTGCCGCATCCCGCCCCACAGCCGCCGGTCGGCCCGTTCGGACCTGCCGGAGCGGGCTCAGACGCCCGCGCCCAGCACGGCGTTGATCTGCTGCGGATCGCCGCAGACGATCAGCAGGGCACCGGCCCGGCTGAGGGCCAGCGGGAGAGCGGTCGCTGCAACGGTGTCGGAGCCGCCGTTGACGGCGACGACCACGACCGGACGGGACGCGGCCCGACCGGCGGCGGTGGCGTCTGCGTAGAAGACGTCGTCGCCCGCGTCGTGCTGCGCCCAGTACGACGCTTCTCCGAATGACAGTTCGTGGGTGGCCCACGGGTGCGGCTCGCCGGTGGTGATCACCAGCACGTCGCCGGGGGCACGCCCGGACTCCAGGAGCAGGTCCACGGCCTCCTCGGCGGCGTCGAGCGCGCCGGTGAGGGTGGCCGGGATCAGCTGGATCTGCGGGGTCTTCGCGGCCTCGCCCGAGGGGGCGGGGGCAGCGGGACCTGACGGCCCCGGCGTGGCCGTGGCCGCGTCACGCGGTGCCCGCTGCACCGGCGGCGTGGGCCGGTGCGGACCGGGACGACCGGGGCGGGGCGGGGCCGCGGGGCGGGGGCCGGGTACGGGACGAGGGGTCGGCGCGGTACGGCCACTGGCCGGAGTAGCGCGGGGACCCTGGGCACTCTCGTGAATCTGAGGCTCCTCGGGGATGAGAGGCATGAGCTGATATTTATCAAACGTCGGTGCGGCTCGCGTCAGCGGGTGGCACATACGTGCGAGCGGAGTCGTCAGAAATCGAAGCCGAGCTGCCCCTCGATCCCCGGAACGCTTCCCTCCGCCCAGCTGCGGACCTTCTTGAGGTGCCGCCACTGGGGCAGCGCATCAAGATACGCCCACGACAACCGGTGGTGCGGGGTGGGCCCCCACTCCGCCAGCGCGGCCTTGTGCACGGGTGACGGATACCCGGCGTTGTCCGCGAAACCGAAGTCTGCATGGTCGATACCCAGTTCGGCCATCATTTTGTCGCGCTGCACCTTGGCGATGACCGACGCCGCCGCGACCGCCACACACGACTGGTCACCCTTGATCACCGTCCGGACCCGCCACGGCGTTCCGAGGTAGTCGTGTTTCCCGTCGAGGATCACCGCGTCCGGGCGGACCGGAAGGCTCTCCAGGGCCCGCACCGCCGCGAGGCGCAGCGCCGCCGTCATGCCGCGCTCGTCGATCTCCTCCGGCGACGCGTGCCCGAGGGCGTACGACGTCACCCACGTCTGGAGGAGCAGGGCAAGCTCGGTGCGACGCTTGACGGTGAGGAGCTTGGAGTCGGTGAGGCCCTCGGGCGGGCGGCGCAGTCCGGTGACCGCCGCACAGACGGTCACGGGACCAGCCCAGGCCCCGCGGCCCACTTCGTCGACACCGGCAATGATCTTCGCTCCGGTCGTGGCCCGCAGGGAGCGTTCGACGGTGTGAGTAGGCGGTTCGTACGGCATGGCGCCCTAAGCGTACGCCGCCCCGAACGCCCGGCGACACCCCGGTCCGCAGTGGCCGCCGCGGAACCAGAACGGCACGGTCTCAGCCCTTCGTCGGCCGCAGCAGTGGGATCATCAACTGGTCGACCATCTCCTCGATTTCCCGATCGGTCCATTCGCTGTCGCACATCTTCGATCGGTACATCATCATGGCCGGGATGGCGTCATACACGTATTCGTTCGCCGCGTCGGTCCGCACCTCCCCTCGCTTGACTCCACGGTTGATGACATCGCGGAGATGCCCGACCGTGGGCTCCACGACACCGTCGACGATCACGCTGTAGAACCGCTCCGCCTGGAGCGAGTCGCATTCGTGAACGACTGACCGCAGGGCGAGACCGGTACGCGAGTACATCGCCTCGCGCATCCGCCGACACAGCGCCAGCAGATCCTCGCGGACGTCGCCCAGGTCCGGCGCCGCCTCCAGCCGTGGCAGCCCCGCTTGCAGCGCGTCCGCCACCAGGTCCTCCTTGGACGGCCAGCGGCGGTACACCGCGGCCTTGCCCGTCTGGGCACCGCTGGCCACGCCCTCCATCGTGAGGCCGTTCCAGCCGACCGTACTGAGCTGCTCCAACGCGGCGTCGAGGATCGCACGTTCGAGTACGGCACCGCGCCGACGGGGAGTGGCCGCCTGAGCGGGGGCGGCCGTCCAGCGCGAAGTAACCATTCGATTGTCTCCAGCAAGCAGAGTGAGCGGGGAGTCGGGGGGCGGGGCGCAGACCGGACGGCGACAGCGAGGGACACGCAGTACGGGGACATTCCAAGTGAACGGTTGCGTTCCTTACTGGGGACTCACTACCGTGGACGCCACAGTGAACGCGACCGTTCACTACACGGTTCGTGGGGGACCCATAGTGACAACCTCTCAGTTGATCGAAAACACACAGCCAGGTGCGGCTCGACGACCGGGACGTCCCGGCATCGCCCTCACCGTCATCGCGGCCTGTCAGCTCATGGTCGTACTCGATGCGACGATTGTGAACATCGCGCTGCCGCACATTCAAGCCGCGCTCCAGTTCAGCACGACCGACCTGACGTGGGTGGTCAGCGCCTACACCCTCACCTTCGGCGGTCTGCTCCTGCTCGGTGCCAGGGCCGGTGACATCCTCGGTCGCCGACGGGTCTTCATCACCGGCATCCTGCTCTTCACCTTCGCCTCGCTGCTCGGCGGACTCGCACAGGAGCCGTGGCAGCTGCTGGCCGCACGCGCCCTCCAGGGCGTGGGCGGCGCCATCGCGTCGCCCACCTCGCTGGCCCTCATCACCACCACGTTCCGCGAAGGACCGGAGCGAAACCGCGCCTTCGGTGTCTTCGCCGCCGTCTCCGCGGGCGGTGGCGCCATCGGGCTGCTCGCAGGCGGAATGCTCACCGACTGGCTCGACTGGCGCTGGGTGCTCTTCGTCAACGTGCCCATCGGTGTGCTGATCGTCGTGCTGACACCGCTCTACATCAGCGAGTCCGAGCGGCACCCGGGCCGCTTCGACATCGCGGGAGCGCTGACCTCGACCCTCGGCATGGCCTCCCTCGTGTACGGGTTCATCCGGGCGGCGGAGGACGGCTGGCGGGACAGCATGACCGTCGGGTCCTTCAGCGCCGCGCTCGTACTCCTGCTGGCCTTCGTCTTCATCGAGACCCGGGCCAGGGAGCCCATCACGCCGCTGAAGATGTTCGCCGACCGCAACCGGTCGGGGACGTACGTGATCATGCTGAGCCTGGCAGCCGCCATGTTCGGGATGTTCTTCTACATCGTGCTGTTCGTGCAGAACGTGCTCGGCTACAGCCCGATCAAGGCTGGTCTGGCCTTCCTGCCCGTCACGGTCGCGATCGCGATCGGCGCGGGGCTGTCGCAGCAGTACCTGCCGACGCTGGGCCCCAAGCCGTTCATGGTGGTCGGCTCGGCGCTGGTGGCGGTCGGTCTCGCCTGGCAGACCCTCATCAGCCCCGACAGCTCGTACGTGGGCGGCGTGCTCGGGCCGATGCTCGTGTTCGGCTTCGGTATGGGGCTGAACTTCGTCACGGCGACGGTCACCGCGGTCTCGGGCGTGGCCTCGCACGAAGCGGGGGCGGCGTCCGGCCTGCTCAATGCCACCCAGCAGGTCGGCGGGTCGCTGGGACTGTCGATCCTCACGACCGTCTTCGGCACCGCGAGCAAGGACGAGGCGGAGAAGCAGGTCCCGCAGTTCCTCGCCGAAGGCACCCCGCAGCAGAAGGCGGAGTTCGCGCAGACGCAGCAACTGCCCGCACCGTGGAGCCACGAGGTGCTCGCGCAGGGGATCTCGACGGCCTTCATCCCGGCCGCCGCGATGGCCGTACTCGCCCTCGGCACGGCATGGCTGGTGATCCGGATACGCAAGAGCGACATGGAGGCCCTGTCCGGCACGACCGGTCCCATGATGGGGTGACGGACCCGCGACGCGGCAGAACTCCGGCGGCTCACACCAGGGCGGGCCTGACGTCGGCCCGTCGCCGTGACCGCCGGGTCGGCCCGGGGCGAGCAGCGGGCGGATGGCGGCAGCGCACGTCAGCAGCGAGCCGCCCGCTGTCAGGGCGGTCGCCGCGGCACAGACCGCCACGAGCAGCACGATCACAGCCACCCAGCCCTCCACGACACCTCCAGTCACTCACCCCAAGCCCGCCGGTCGCCTCTTCGCGCAGCGGTTATCGTGACAACGGGTAAACGGTCACGGAGAGTTCCCGATAGTTGCGGAAAGTCGCGGGGTGCCGGTCGTGGAAGCCCGGCGTGACCCGATCCGCCGGTCAGGTCAGGACTCACCCGGCCACGGGTCAGAACCTAGGCGGACTCCGGACCCACAGCCCCCTGTACGGCGGTCGGCGCCCACTCCGGCAGCGCCTCGGTCCGCTCCACCCACGCGGCGGGCGGCGCCCCCGCCTTGCCCGCCGCGACGATGCCTCCCACGATCGCGCAGGTGGTGTCCACGTCCCCGCCGACCTGGGCGGTCGTCCAGAAGGCGGCTTCGTAGTCGGCCAGCGACCGGGCTGCCGACCACAGCGCGAACGGCACCGTGTCGTGCGCCGTCGTGCGCCGTCCGCAGCCCAGCACGGCCGCCACCGTGCCCGCGTCGCCGTAGTCGAGCATGTCCCGCGCACGGCGCAGTCCGGCGCCGACAGCGCTCTTGGGGACGAGCGCGATGACCCCGTCGAGCAGTGCCTCGGCGCTCGGGGGTCCGCCGGGGTCGGCTGCCAGCGCGGCAGCGGCGGCGACGGCCATGGCGCCGACGACGGCCTCCCGATGCTGATGCGTGGGGTAGGCCGAGATCTCGGCCTGGTGCGTGGCCTGCTCGGGGTCGGACGCGTACCAGGCGCCCAGCGGGGCGATCCGCATCGCCGCGCCGTTGCCCCAGGACCCCTGCCCGTTGAAGAGCGCGGCGGCCAGTTCGCGCCAGTCACCGCCCTCCCGGACCAGGCGCAGCAGCCGGTTGACCGCGGGCCCGTACCCCCGGTCGAAGTCATGGTGCTGGGCGAAGGAGTGAGCGAGGGCGTCCTGGTCGATGCGGTGGTGGGCGGTGAGGACCGCGACCACGGAACACGCCATCTCCGTGTCGTCGGTCCACTGCCAGGGGCCGGGCGGCAGCTCGCGGCGCTTCAGCAGCGGGTAGCGCCCCGGTACGAAGAACTGGGACCCCAGCGCGTCCCCCACCGCGAGTCCGCGCAGGCTGGCCAGGGCGCGGTCCAGGCGCCCGGCGGGTGAGGAGTCAGCGGTCATCGCCCTGCCACTCTAATCGGTGATCCCGTACGGCTCCGGATTCCGCCAGCGTTCGAATGGCCTGTCCAGGACGTACTTGTCGTCGTCTCCGAGAACGAGCATCCGCATCTCACCGTTCCCGGGATTGGACAGCGACTCGAATTCGGCGACCGTCCAGTGGAACCAGCGCATACAGAACAAGCGCATCGCCAGGCCATGGGTCACGATCAGCACGTTCGGCGGGTGGTCGGGGGCCTCGAAGCTGCGGAACAGGCTCTCCAGGAAGCCGCCGACCCGGTCGTAGACGTCGGCGCCGCTCTCCCCCTGCGCGAAGCGGTAGAAGAAGTGCCCGTAGGCGTCGCGGTACGCCTTCTGGAGTCGTACGTCCTCACGGTCCTGCCAGTTTCCCCAGTCCTGCTCGCGCAGGCGTGGTTCTTCGCGGACCCGTATCCGCTCGGGGTCGAGGTGGAAGCCGCGCAGGGTTTCGTGTGTACGGCGGTAGGGGGAGACGTACACGCTGACGCGTTCCCGCCCGAACAGCTCCCGCAGTCGTTTGCCGGTCTCCTCGGCCTCCTGCCAGCCGCGCTCGGTCAGCGGCAGGGCGTGGTCGGGCTCGCGCTCGTACACGGAGTCATCAACGTTGCCCCTTGACTCGCCGTGCCGGACAAGAACGATGCGCCGTGGTCGTGCCATGCCGAAACCCTAGATCGAGTGACAGCCGTTCGAGCACTCGTACGGGCTCCATACGGCGTAGGTCACACATTTTCTGCACCTCGGAGCACAGCGGCCACACGGGGTGCGGCGTTCCATAGGTGCCTCCCGGTCGTCACACCGTCCAGCTCGGCTCCAGTTCCACGATGTCGCCCGTGAGGGCGGCGACGTCCGCCTCGGTCTGGGCGCGCAGGGCCAGCCTCTCCACCCGCTCGGTGCGGTACTTGCCGTGCTCGGCGGCCGACTGCCACATCGACAGGATGAGGAACTCGCTGCCGGGCGCCTCTCCGAACAGCCCGCGGACCATGCCGGGGGATCCGGCCATCGCCGGGTTCCACACCTTCTCCTGCATGAGCGTGAAGTGCTCGGCGCGCTCCTCATGGACGCGGCAGTGCGCCACGCGGACCAGGTCCGCGTCCGTGAAGCGCGGCTCGAACCCCGTCTTGACGTCGAAGCGGTAGTCGAACAGTTTGGCCTGGGCGTCCTTGAACGTGCCCGACTGGGTCGCCGCGAGCCGGTCATGGGAGCGGGCCATGAACGAGTCGTAGAAGGCACGGCTCTCCCAGAAGGCGAAGACGTGCGCCACCCCGGGCCGCCCGCGGCTCCAGCCACCGCCCTGCCCCCGGAACCCCGGCTCCCCCAGAAGTCCCGCCCACTTCCGCTGCCCCCGCTCGAAACCGCGGCGGTCCACCACGGTGCAGCGAATCCACTTGACCAGCACCGCGCCATCGTACGGCCCGGGAGCGTGGCGTCGGTCACGTCGGGTGGAGATCACCCAAGCGGGACGGCACGCGCGCGTGGCACGATGGACAACCAGCCTTGACGAAAAGCCAGTTGGCACCGAGGCACACGGAGAAGGGGGAAGTCCGGTGAACGGCCTCATCAAGGGGATCCACAAGGCCGAGATCGCGCTGAAGTGGGATCCGAGTCCGGCGGGGCAGCCGCCCACCGATCTGGACATCATCGCCGCGCCCTATCTCGCCAGCGATCCGTACGGCGATCCGGTCCACGTAGTGCACTTCGACAGCCGCTCCCCTGACGGCACGATCCACCTCAACCGCGACAGCAAGGACGGCAAGGGCTTCGGCTGGGACGAGGTCATGACCGTGGAACTGGACCGGATCGACGCGCGGTACACGCGCGTGGTGGTCGGTGTCGTCATCCAGCAGCGTCCCGGTACGCGGACGTTCGTCAGTGTCATCAACCCGGCGCTGCGCATCCGTGAGGGGTACACCGACCTCGCCACGGACGACTTCGGTGCCGTCCTCGGCGCGACCGCGGCGACGGTCGCCGAGTTCATACGAGAGGACACGGGGGCGTGGGACTTCCATCCCGGCGTCCACGGTTTCGAGGACGACCCCGTCTCGTTCGCCCAGCTCATGGGCGCGCGCCGCGCCTGACCACCCATGACGAGGAGGGCACCGGCACATGGCCGGTGCCCTCCTCCTCAGGTACTACGGGACACCACCCGTCGGGCGGTCAGCCCGGCAGCGGGTCAGCTGCAACCGCTGGTCGAGCCGCAGCCCTCGCAGATGTAGCAGGAACCGGCCCGCTGCATCTTCGTGCCGCAGGAGAAGCACAGCGGGGCGTCCGCCTGGATGCCCAGTTGCATCTCCACCAGTTCGGCACTGGTGTGGGCCTCCTGCGGGGCGGGCTTGGCCGCCTCGACCTCGGCCCTGGGGGTGGCGACGGCCTTCAGGTCGGTCTGCCGGGGCGCCGACTGGGCCAGGCCCTCGACGTCCATGTCCTCGTCGTCGAGCGGCTCGTAGGAACCGGTCTCCAGGTGGCGCTGACGCTCCTCGGCGGAGTGGATGCCGAGAGCCGAACGCGTCTCGAAGGGCAGGAAGTCCAGCGCCAGGCGGCGGAAGATGTAGTCGACGATCGACTGCGCCATCCGCACGTCCGGGTCGTCCGTCATACCGGCCGGTTCGAAGCGCATGTTGGTGAACTTGGAGACGTACGTCTCCAGCGGCACGCCGTACTGGAGGCCCACCGAGACGGCGATGGAGAAGGCGTCCATCATGCCCGCGAGGGTCGAGCCCTGCTTGGACATCTTCAGGAAGACCTCGCCGAGGCCGTCGTCCGGGTAGGAGTTGGCGGTCATGTAGCCCTCGGCACCGCCGACCGTGAAGGACGTGGTGATCCCGGGACGGCCCTTGGGGAGCCGCTTGCGGACCGGACGGTACTCGACGACCTTCTCGACCTTGGAGGGCTCGACGGCCGCCGGGGCCTCGGCCTTCTCCTCCGCCGGCTCCTTCTTCTTGGCGGAGAGGGGCTGGCCGACCTTGCAGTTGTCGCGGTAGATCGCGAGCGCCTTGACGCCCATCTTCCACGCCTCGAAGTAGATCTCCTCGACCTCCTCGACGGTCGCCGTCTCCGGCATGTTGACCGTCTTGGAGATGGCGCCGGAGATCCACGGCTGGATCGCGGCCATCATGCGGACATGACCCATCGGGGAGATGGCACGCTCGCCCATGGCGCAGTCGAACACCTCGTAGTGCTCGGGCTTGAGGCTGGGAGCGTCGATCACGTTGCCGTGCTCGGCGATGTGGGCGACGACCGCCTCGATCTGCTCCTCCTGGTACCCCAGGCGGCGCAGGGCCTGCGGGACGGTGCCGTTGACGATCTGCATCGAGCCGCCGCCGACCAGCTTCTTGAACTTGACCAGCGCGAGGTCGGGCTCGACACCGGTGGTGTCGCAGGACATCGCCAGACCGATGGTGCCGGTCGGTGCGAGGACGGACGCCTGGGAGTTACGGAAACCGTTCTTCTCCCCGAGCCGGACCACGTCCTGCCAGGCCTCCGTGGCGGCGGCCCAGACCGGGGTGTCCAGGTCGTCCATGCGGACGGCCTTGCCGTTGGCGTCGGCGTGCTGCTTCATGACGCGCTTGTGGGCGTCGGCGTTGCGGGCGTACCCGTCGTACGTGCCGACGACCGCGGCGAGTTCGGAGGAGCGGCGGTAGGCCGTGCCCGTCATCAGGGAGGTGATGGCACCGGCGAGGGCGCGTCCGCCGTCGGAGTCGTAGGCGTGGCCGGTCGCCATCAGCAGGGCGCCCAGGTTGGCGTAGCCGATACCGAGCTGGCGGAACGCGCGCGTGTTCTCGCCGATCTTCTGGGTGGGGAAGTCCGCGAAGCTGATGGAGATGTCCATCGCGGTGATGACCAGCTCGACGACCTTCTGGAAGCGCTCGGTCTCGAAGGACTGGTGGCCCTCGCCGTCGTCCTTCAGGAACTTCATCAGGTTCAGCGAGGCCAGGTTGCAGGACGTGTTGTCCAGGTGCATGTACTCGCTGCACGGGTTCGACGCGGTGATCCGGCCGGACTCGGGGCAGGTGTGCCAGGTGTTGATGGTGTCGTCGTACTGAATGCCGGGGTCGGCGCAGGCCCAGGCCGCTTCCGCGATCTTGCGGAAGAGCGACTTGGCGTCGACCTCCTCGATGACCTCGCCGGTCATGCGGGCGCGCAGCCCGAACTGGCCGCCCTGCTCCACGGCCGTCATGAACTCGTCGTTCACCCGGACCGAGTTGTTGGCGTTCTGGTACTGGACGGACGCGATGTCGTCGCCGCCCAGGTCCATGTCGTAGCCCGCGTCGCGCAGGACGCGGATCTTCTCCTCCTCCTTGACCTTGGTCTCGATGAAGTCCTCGATGTCCGGGTGGTCCACGTCGAGGACGACCATCTTGGCGGCGCGGCGGGTGGCACCGCCGGACTTGATGGTGCCCGCGGAGGCGTCGGCGCCGCGCATGAAGGAGACCGGGCCGGAGGCGTTGCCGCCGGAGGACAGCAGTTCCTTGGAGGAGCGGATCCGGGAGAGGTTCAGGCCTGCGCCGGAACCGCCCTTGAAGATCATGCCCTCTTCCTTGTACCAGTCGAGGATCGACTCCATGGAGTCGTCGACGGACAGGATGAAGCAGGCGGAGACCTGCTGCGGCTGGGTGGTGCCGACGTTGAACCAGACAGGGCTGTTGAAGCTGAAGATCTGGTGCAGGAGGGCGTACGCCAGTTCGTGCTCGAAGATCTCCGCGTCGGCGGGAGACGCGAAGTACCTGTGGTCCTCGCCCGCCTTCCGGTACGTCTTCACGATGCGGTCGATCAGCTGCTTGAGGCCGGTCTCGCGCTGCGGGGTGCCGAGTGCACCACGGAAGTACTTGCTGGTGACGATGTTGACCGCGTTCACCGACCAGAAGTCGGGGAACTCGACGCCACGCTGCTCGAAGTTGACCGAGCCGTCGCGCCAGTTGGTCATGACGACATCACGACGCTCCCAGGCCACCTCGTCGTACGGGTGCACGCCGGGGGTGGTGTGGATGCGCTCGATACGCAGTCCCTTGGTGGCCTTGGTGCCCTTCGCCCGGGAACCTCGTGCCGGACCGCTCGCCGTCTCTGTCATGCCGCCTCCCTGTACGGGCTGAAACGCCCTGAAGTGCCCCGATGTTCCCGTGGCACGGTGTTCTGTCTGGTGTCGCGGGCACCCTCTGGCCGCCGCCCGCGACAGGTCTTCGATCGCCGCCGCCCGACCGGGCCCGCACGTCTCGCGCGGTCCCGGCCCGCCGGTCAGTCGGCGGCGCCCGCGGGCTCGGGGACCTGCCCGGTCCCCCCGGGTCCGCGGTCGTCTCGCTGGCCCCCGTCGGCCACGTCTTCGTCGTCCGTGGCGGGGCGTCCCGTGTGTTCCCTCAGTTCCGCGATCGCGGCCTCGAAGTCCTCGAGCGAGTCGAACGCCCGGTAGACGGAGGCGAACCGCAGGTACGCGACGAGGTCCAGTTCCTGCAAGGGGCCGAGTATGGCCAGCCCCACCTCGTGCGCGGCCACCTCGGCGCTTCCGCTGGCCCGCACCGCCTCCTCGACCCGCTGGCCCAGCTGGGCGAGCGCGTCCTCGGTGACAGGCCGTCCCTGACATGCCTTGCGCACGCCGTTGATGACCTTGGTGCGACTGAAGGGCTCGGTGACTCCGGACCGCTTCACCACCATGAGCGAGCACGTCTCCACGGTCGTGAAACGACGGGAGCAGTCGGGGCACTGGCGGCGCCTGCGGATCGACGTGCCGTCGTCGGTCGTACGACTGTCGACGACGCGGCTGTCGGAGTGCCTGCAGAAGGGGCAGTGCATGGTCTCCAACCCTCCTCACAGCAGACTCAATAGCCTCGCTGGGCCACATGGGCCCCTCGAAGCAGCCACCAGCATAGGCGATCGATCTAGACCTCAAGACCCGGGGGACCACAACTACTGGGTTGCTGATGCCATCCAACCACTAGATGTGGGGATTGGCCCGTACATCCACACCTGCCGCGCGTGTCGCGCGCGCGTAAGCCCTGAGCACGAGTGGCGTACGACCACACGGGGCACGCGGGCGGGCAGCACCCCGTGGCCGGACCACGTGGGCGACCGGATCGGCTGCCGCCCGGCAGGGGCCAGGGACCGACACCACGAACCCGGAGCCGCGCGGGCGCACCGCGGCGGCACTTACGGAGATACCGTGAGCGCCACCGGGAAGAGGCGTGGGACTCTCGCGCAGAATCTTCCGCGCGGGCGAGGGCCGGTGCCCGGTTGACGGGATGCCTGATGGCAGACTGGGGGCGCACCCCTACAGGGGCGCCGCCTCGGCGGTGAAGCGTACAGCAACGAGCCCCTTTGTCTGCGCGACACCGCGCCAGCCATACACCTGGACACAAGATCACGTCAGGTGATTCGCGTTTTTTCACTCGAACGTGTGTTTGGCGCAACCTTTCGAAAGCTACTACCGTTGTCCAGCAGGGAGACCATCGAGAGGGGCCGACGTGACCACCACCGCAGACAGTGCCACCATTACCGCCCAGGACCGCTCCCAGGGCCGACTTGAGCCGGTGCATGTGATGAACGAGACCGCGAATCCCGAGGGACACAAGCGCTCCCTGCCGGGCCGACCTCCAGGCATCCGAGCGGACAGCTCGGGACTCACCGACCGGCAACGCCGGGTGATCGAGGTCATCAGGGACTCCGTGCAGCGGCGCGGTTACCCGCCGTCGATGCGCGAGATCGGCCAGGCGGTCGGCCTGTCGAGCACGTCCTCGGTGGCACACCAGCTGATGGCACTGGAGCGCAAGGGCTTCCTGCGTCGCGACCCGCACCGCCCGCGCGCGTACGAGGTCCGTGGCTCCGACCAGGCCGCCGCCGCGCAGCCCACGGACACCGCCGGCAAGCCCGCCGCGTCCTACGTCCCGCTGGTCGGCCGGATCGCCGCCGGTGGCCCGATCCTCGCCGAGGAGTCCGTCGAGGATGTCTTCCCGCTCCCCCGGCAGCTGGTGGGCGACGGTGAGCTGTTCGTGCTGAAGGTCGTCGGTGACTCCATGATCGAGGCCGCGATCTGCGACGGCGACTGGGTCACCGTCCGCCGCCAGCCCGTCGCCGAGAACGGCGACATCGTGGCTGCCATGCTGGACGGCGAGGCCACCGTCAAGCGGTTCAAGCGCGAGGACGGCCATGTCTGGCTCCTCCCGCACAACGCCGCATACGAGCCCATCCCGGGCGACGACGCGACCATCCTCGGCAAGGTGGTGGCCGTTCTGCGGCGCGTCTGACGCCACGACCGGCGGGTCAGCGACCCGCTCCCAGACCAGGCCCCGGGACCCCTGCGCCGGTTCCGGGGTCCTGCCGTGCGCGTGTCCCGGCCGCCGGGCAGCCTGGCCGCGCTCCTGGCCAACGACCCCGTGACCGAGGGGGGCGGTGGCGGTGTTACGTCGCACGCGCCGCCGCCAGCTCCCTGTCAGTCCCTCGTCCGCCCTCTCAGTCGTGTTCCGCCTTCTCGCTCTCCGCCTTCTGTGCCGCCGCGTCGATGGCCGCCAGGGACTTCCGGACCTGGTGGCCGTCCGTCGTGTACCAGAAGTCGGGCATGGATGCCTTGAGGTAGCTGCCGTAGCGGGCCGTGGCCAGGCGCTGATCCAGTACGGCGACCACGCCCCGGTCCCCCGAAGCCCTGACGAGGCGACCGGCACCCTGGGCCATCAGCAGGGCCGCGTGGGTGGCGGCCACCGCCATGAACCCGTTGCCTCCGGCCTCCTCCACGGCCTTCTGGCGGGCGCTCATCAGGGGGTCGTCGGGACGCGGGAAGGGGATCTTGTCCATCACGACCAGCTGGCAGCTGGGGCCCGGGACGTCGACGCCCTGCCAGAGCGAGAGCGTGCCGAACAGGCAGGTCTTCGGGTCGGCGGAGAAGTTCTTGATCAGCTCACCGAGGGTCTCCTCGCCCTGGAGGAGGATCGGGAACTCGGGGATACGTGAACGCAGCTCCTCGGCGGCGAGCTGGGCCCCCCGCATCGAGGAGAACAGCCCCAGGGTCCGGCCGCCCGCCGCCTTGATCAGTTCCGTCAGTTCGTCCAGCATGTCCGCCCGGTCGCCGTCCCGCGCGGGCCGCGACAGATGCCGGGCGACATAGAGGATGCCCTGCTTGGGGTAGTCGAAGGGGGAGCCGACGTCGACTCCCTTCCACTGCGGGACGTCGTCGCCCTCCGTCCCCTCGGGAGCGAGTCCCAGGGACGCGCCCACACCGTTGAAGTCACCGCCCAGCTTCAGGGTGGCCGAGGTCAGCACCACGGAACGGTCGGTGAAGAGCTTCTCCCTCAGCAGGCCCGAGACGGACATCGGGGCGACGCGCAGGGAGGCGCCGAAGCGGTCGTGGCGCTCGTACCAGACGACGTCCCATTCCGAGCCGTTCACGATCCGCTCGGACACGTCATGGACGGTCTCCACGGAGGCGAGCGCCTGCTTGCGGACCGCGTCCTCGTCCTGGACGGACTTGTCGCGGGTCGAGCCGATGGCCGAGATCACCGTGCGGCAGGCGTCGCGCAGCGCCATCAGGGCGTAGGCGAGATCTTCGGGGATCTCTTCGAGACGGCCCGGCAGTGCCAGCTCCATCAACCGCTCGAAGCCCTCGGCGGCGGTCTGGAGCTGGTCGGCCGCCTTCTCGTTCACGAGCTTGGCGGCGCGGCGCACCGCGCGGTTGACCTGGCCGGGAGTCAGCTCGCCGGTGGCCACGCCGGTGACCCGTGAGACCAGTTCGTGCGCCTCGTCGACGATCAGCACCTCGTGCTGCGGCAGCACGGGGGCGCCCTCGATGGCGTCGATCGCGAGCAGGGCGTGGTTGGTGACGACCACCTCGGCCAGCTTGGCCCGCTCACGGGCCATCTCGGCGAAGCACTCGGCGCCGTAGGCGCACTTCGAGGCGCCCAGGCACTCCCTCGACGAGACGGAGACCTGTGCCCACGCGCGGTCGGAGACGCCGGGGGTGAGGCCGTCCCGGTCACCGGTGTCCGTCTCCTGGGACCAGTCACGGAGGCGCAGCAGGTCCTGCCCCAGTCTGCTGGTCGGCGCGGCCGCCTCGAACTGGTCGAAGAGGCCCTCCTCCTCGTCCTGCGGGACGCCTTCGTGCAGACGGTGCAGACAGAGGTAGTTCGATCTGCCCTTGAGCATCGCGAACTCCGGGCGGCGGCGCAGCAGCGGGTGGAGGGCGTCGACGGTGCGCGGCAGGTCCCGCTCGACGAGCTGGCGCTGGAGGGCCAGGGTCGCGGTCGCCACGACGACCCGCTCCCCGTGCGCGAGCGCGGGCACCAGGTAGCCCAGCGACTTTCCGGTGCCGGTGCCGGCCTGGACCAGCAGATGCGAGCCGTCGTCGATCGCCTCCGCGACGGCTTCGGCCATGGTCACCTGGCCGGGGCGCTCCGTGCCGCCGACGGCGGTGACGGCAGCGTGCAGGAGTTCAGGGAGTGAGGGCTTCGTCATAGCGCGACCACCCTACGACCAGGCACTGACAAACGGGTGATCGTCGGTGGCGGAGGGGTTGGATCAAGACCGCTTTTGACGAGTGCTGATCGGGTTGGGGCGGGTCGCGTCAGGGATTCGCCCGGGGGCAACCGCTCCCCGCGGCCGGAAGAAGATCCGCGGCAGTGGGAACCGAAGCGCCCCGAGCGGTGTACCAGAAGTGAACGCGCGATCGCGGCACGTGACAACGGGACCGCGAGGCGCATCCGTCTCATCAGTGTCCATGCCTTCCGTCATGAGTGGACCGCAAGTCGGAGCCGCGGTCTCGCAACGGCGACAGCACACCTCACCTCTCGCCCTCCGCCCCACCGACATGAAAGGACATCACTTCGGCAAAGACCGCCGAACTGCGGACAATTGCCAGGTCAGAAGCCTTGTAGCCGAACCGTTGCCGTTCCGTCGGCAGTCACCCACAGCGAACGCATAGTGTGGGGGACCGTTCCCAGGCACTGGTGGTCCTGGCGGGTTCGGTGCCGCGCGGTGCCGGGTTGCCGCGGGGATCACGGCCGCAGCGCCGAGACCGTTCACCCCAGGGGGAGTCACACCATGCGATCCATACGGCCGTCGTTCACCGCTCGCCGGGTCAGGGGCACACGCCGCAGAACGTCCCCCGTGCTGGCCGCGGTCGCGCTCGTCTCGGCGGTCGCGCTGACGGCCACCGCGTGCGAGTCGGACGACACGGACGTCGACGCGGTGGCGTCCGCGGCGGCGGGGGCCGACGACAAGTTCCAGTTGCCGGACGACATCAAGGACCGGCTCAAGGAGCACGGGATCGACATCGACAAGTGGCGGGACGGCGCCTGGAAGGACTGGAACAAGGACGACTGGCTGCGTGAGGCCGACGACTTCATCAACCCCGTCATCGAGGGGCTCTGGGACCCGGACCGGATGCGGGACGCCGAGGAGCCGCCCGAGCAGGAGGTCGACGACGACATCTCCGGCGACCAGGGCGTGACCGACCCGACTCCGGCACCGGTGGAGGCCGAGGCCGTTCCGGCGTCGTACCACGCCAACGCGCCCGAGGCGGGCAAGGTGCTCTTCGACTCCCCCGAGGGCACGATGGTCTGCTCGGCCACGGTGGTCCAGGACCCGGCGCACCCGGGCAAGTCGAACATGATCTGGACGGCGGGCCACTGTGTGCACGCGGGCAAGAGCGGCGGCTGGTACCGGAACATCGCGTTCGTGCCGTCGTACAACGACTCGGGCCTGTCCACCGAGGAGTTGGCGAGCGCCACCAAGGAGGAGGTCGCTCCGTACGGTGTCTGGTGGAGCGACTGGGCGCAGACCTCTGACCAGTGGATCGAGCAGGGCGGCGCGACCGGCGGTGACGGTGCCCCGTACGACTTCGCGGTGCTGCATGTGACGCCGGAGGAGGGAGCCGGGGGCAAGTCGCTGGAGGAGACGGTCGGTTCGGCGCTGCCGGTGGAGTTCAACGCCCCGGCCGTGCCGGAGATCGAGAGCCTCACGGCGACCGGGTATCCGGCGGCGCCGCCGTACGACGGTCAGACGCTGTACCAGTGCCAGGACAAGCCGGGGCGGCTGTCGTTGAACGAGACGGACCCGACGATGTACCGCATCGGCTGCACGATGACCGGTGGTTCGTCCGGCGGCGGCTGGGTGGCCACCGGGTCGGACGGCAAGCCCGCCCTGGTGTCCAACACCTCGATCGGCCCGGTCACCGCGGGTTGGCTGGCCGGTCCCCGGCTCGGCGAGGAGGCCGAGGGCGTCTTCGACTCGGTCAGCAAGAAGTTCGCGGGCCAGTGACCGTCCGGTAGGGGGCGCGGCGGCGGGTGTCTCACGCGAAGCCTCACCGTCCCGCCGCCGTTCGGCCCCGGCCCGCACGGCACCCTGATCCAGCAAGAACATGACACCAACGACGACATCGACAACGTGACACCAACGCGTTCAAGCAAGCGTTTCCACGGGGGTTATCACACCATGCGTTCACCATCTGCGTCCTTCGCCGCGCTCGGCGGGAGGCGGCGTCGGCTGCTCGCCGCGGCCGGTCTCGTCGCCGCGCTCGCGCTCACCGCCACCGCCTGCGGCGGCTCCGACGAGGACACCGCCGACGGCGACCCGGGCCCGGCGGCCTCGGCGTCCGGGGCGGCGGACGGCGGCGACGGCAAGCTCCAGATCCCGGCCGACCTCCAGGACCGGCTCAAGGAGCACGGCATCGACGTCGACGACTGGAAGGACGGCGGCTGGAAGGACTGGGACAAGGACAAGTGGCTCAGTGAGGCCAAGGACTTCGTCAACCCGGTCATCGAGGGCCTCTGGAAGCCGGAGCGGATGATGGCCGCCGAGGAGGCCGACAAGACGATGTCGGTCAAGGACGCGTCCGCGGTCCAGGACGTCAGCGACCCGGAGCCCGCGCCCGTCGAGGCGGAGGCCGAGCGGACGCCGTACCACGAGAACGCGGCACCGGTCGGCAAGATCTTCTTCGACTCCCCCGAGGGCTCGATGGTCTGCTCGGGCACGGTGGTCAAGGACGTCAACCACCCGGGCAAGTCCAACCTGGTGTGGACGGCCGGGCACTGTGTGCACGCGGGCGGGGGCGGCGGCTGGTACCGCAACATCGCGTTCGTCCCGGCCTACAACGACCTCGGCAAGTCCGAGGCGGAGCTGTCCGACGCCAACCCGCGGGAGATCGCCCCCTACGGCAACTGGTGGGCGGACTGGGCCGCGACCTCGAACGGCTGGATCGAGGGCGGCTCGGAGTCCGGCGGCGCGGGTGCGGCGTACGACTACGCGGTGCTCCATGTGAAGCCGGAGCAGGGCGCGAAGTCGCTGGAGGAGACCGTCGGCGCGGCGCTGGACGTGGACTTCTCCGCCCCGGCCGCGGCGGAGGCCGGGCAGATGGGCGCCTGGGGCTACCCGGCGGCACCGCCGTACAACGGTCTGAAGATGTTCAAGTGCCTGGACGAGCCGGGCAGGCTGTCGCTCGACGCGTCACTGCCGACGATGTACCGCATCGGCTGCACCATGACCGGTGGCTCCTCCGGCGGCGGCTGGTTCCGGGTGGTCGACGGTGAGACCAAGCTGGTCTCGAACACGTCGATCGGCCCGCTGGACAACACCTGGCTGGCCGGACCCCAGCTGGGCCGGGACGCGCAGGCGCTGTACGAGAACATGAGCGAGACCTACGGCGGTCAGTGACCGCACACCACCACGCAGGACGGCCCGCCCCTCGGTGAGGGGCGGGCCGTCCTGCGTGAAGACCCGGCTCAGACGGCCGAGGCGGGGGCGTACGGCGTCAGTTCCGCCGCCAGTTCCTCGTGCACGCGCACCTTGAGCAGGGTGCCCTCCGGGGTGTGCTCCTCGGAGATCACCTCGCCCTCGTCATGGGCGCGGGCGACCAGCTTGCCGTGGGTGTACGGCACCAGCGCCTCGATCTCGACGCTCGGCCGCGGCAGCTCGCTGTCGATCAGCGCGAGCAGCTCGGGGACACCCTGGCCGGTGCGGGCCGAGACGGCCAGGGACCGCTTCTCGATCCGCAGCAGCCGCTGGAGGACCAGCGGATCGGCCGCGTCCGCCTTGTTGACCACGACGATCTCCGGTACGCCGGTGGCACCGACCTCACGGATCACCTCGCGTACGGCGGCGAGCTGCTCCTCCGGGTCCGGGTGCGAACCGTCCACCACGTGCAGGATCAGGTCGGCGTCGCCGACCTCCTCCATGGTGGAGCGGAACGCCTCGACCAGGTGGTGCGGCAGGTGCCGGACGAAGCCGACGGTGTCGGTGAGGGTGTAGAGCCGTCCGCTCGGTGTCTCGGCCCGGCGCACGGTCGGGTCGAGGGTCGCGAACAGCGCGTTCTCCACCAGCACGCCCGCGCCGGTGAGGCGGTTGAGCAGGGAGGACTTGCCCGCGTTGGTGTAACCCGCGATGGCGACGGAGGGCACCTTGTGGCGACGGCGCTCCTGCCGCTTGATGTCGCGGCCGGTCTTCATCTCCGCGATCTCCCGGCGCATCTTCGCCATCTTCTCGCGGATCCGCCGCCGGTCCGTCTCGATCTTGGTCTCGCCGGGGCCACGGGTGGCGAGGCCGCCGCCCTTGCCGCCGCCCATCTGCCGGGACAGCGACTGACCCCAGCCGCGCAGCCGCGGCAGCATGTACTGCATCTGCGCGAGCGCGACCTGGGCCTTGCCCTCGCGGGACTTGGCGTGCTGGGCGAAGATGTCGAGGATCAGGGCCGTACGGTCGATGACCTTGACCTTGACGACGTCTTCGAGGTGGATCAGCTGGCCCGGACTCAGCTCGCCATCGCAGATGACGGTGTCCGCGCCGCTCTCCAACACCAGGTCCCGCAGTTCCTGGGCCTTGCCGGAGCCGATGTAGGTGGCCGCGTCGGGCTTGTCACGGCGCTGGGTCACCCCGTCGAGCACCAGCGCGCCCGCGGTCTCGGCGAGGGCGGCCAGCTCCGCGAGGGAGTTCTCCGCGTCGTGCACGGTCCCCGAGGTCCAGACGCCGACGAGGACGACCCGCTCCAGTCGGAGCTGTCGGTACTCGACCTCGGTGACGTCCTCAAGCTCGGTGGAGAGGCCCGCGACGCGGCGCAGGGCCGCGCGCTCGGAGCGGTCGAACTGGTCGCCGTCCCGCTCTCCGTCGATCTCGTGGCTCCAGGCGACGTCCTCTTCCATCAGGGCATCGGCCCGAAGACCTTCGGGGGAGGTGTGCGCGGCGCGCTGAGTGTCCTGGGAAGGGGAAGAAGAGGAGGTCATTGGGTCCTTACGTCGATGGGGATTCCGTATGCGACGACGGGGGCCGGAGCCGGGCTCCGGAGCCGGTCCGTCACCACTCACAACGCACGAGCGCCCCGGGGGATTCCCGCGGCCCGTGGCCCGAGCGGGGCTGGACCGCGCCGCCGACCTGACGATGGTCGCACGGAACGCCCCGTCTCGTCACCGTGTTATCGCCGGGCCGTTCACCGGCGCGTCTCCCGGCGGATGCCCCGGTCATGGGCCCGTCATCGCCCGCCTGCCGCCCCGTGCCGGGCACCCGCGTGCGGCGCGGCGCCCGGCCGCGCCTTCGACCCCTCGGCGGGTGTCCCCGGCTTCCAGTCCGGGTGGCCCGGCATCGGCGGGGTCTTCGCGTCGTACAGCCAGCCCTTCATGAAGCCGTTCAGGTCGCGTCCGGCGATGGCGGAGGCGAGCTGCACGAAGTCGTCCGTGGCGGCGGTGCCGTCCTGGTGGCGGCTGACCCAGGCCCGTTCCAGGCGCTCGAACGCGGTGTGCCCGATCTCCTGGCGCAGCGCGTAGAGGACCAGGGCGCCGCCGTCGTAGACGTTGGGGCGGAAGATACCGAGCCGGTCGCCGTTCTCGGGCGCCTTGGGGGCGGCGGGCGGTCCTCCCGCCGCCCGCCACAGGTCGGAGGCGCGGTAGGCCGCCTTCATACGGGTGTCGAGCGTGCGCTCGCCCTTCTCGTCGGCGTAGAGCGCCTCGTACCAGGTGGCGTGCCCCTCGTTCAGCCACAGGTCGGACCAGGTGCGGGGGCTGACGCTGTCGCCGAACCACTGGTGGGCCAGCTCGTGCACCATGATCGAGTCGACGTACCACTCGGGCAGGGCGTCGTCGGTGAACAGGTCGGTCTCGAAGAGGGAGAGTGTCTGCGTCTCCAGTTCGAAACCGGTGGAGGCGTCGGCCATGAGGACGCCGTAGGTCTCGAAGGGGTAGGGACCGACCCTCTCCTCCATCCAGGCGATCTGCTCCGGCGTCTTCTTCAGCCACGGCTCCAGCTTCGCTCGGTGCTCGGTGGGCACCACGTCGCGGACCGGCAGCCCGCGCGGGCCGGTGCGGCGCAGGACGGTGGAGCGGCCGACGGAGACCTGGGCCAGTTCGGTGGCCATGGGGTGCTGGGTGCGGTACGTCCAGGTGGTGGCCTTGCCCGCCCGGTTCAGAGCGCTGCGCAGTCCGTTGGCGACGGCCGTGTAGCCCTGTGGGGCGGTGACCCGGATGGTGAACATCGCCTTGTCGGAGGGGTGGTCGTTGCACGGGAACGCCAGATGCGCGGCGTCGGCCTGGTTGGCCATGGCGAGACCGTCCGCGGTGCGCACCCAGCCGCCGCCCCGGCCGCCCTTCGGAGGCACGGGATGGCTGGTGTGCCGCACGGTGATCCGCATCCAGCTGCCCTCCGGCAGCGAGGTCGGGGGCGTGACCACCAGGTCCTCCCCCGCCTCGGCGTACTCGGCGGGCAGCCCGTTGACCTCGACCGAGCGGACCTCGCCACGGCCGAAGTCCAGGTTGACACGGTCCAGCGAGGCCGTGGTCCAGGCCTCGATGGTGGTGACCGCCTGGAGCGGCTCGCTGTTGCTGCCGGAGTAGGTGAAGGCGAGGTCGTACGACGCCACGTCGTACCCCGGGTTGCCGAGGTGCGGGAAGAGCGCGTCGCCCACGCCCAGCGGCGTCGGCGGGGCGCTCGCGGCGACGAGGCAGGCGGCGACGGCCGGGGCGAGCAGCGCCGCCTTCAGCCGTCGGGAGGACGTGCGGAGCCCGGTACGGGAGGTGAGCAGCATGTCCCACGGCTATCAGCGCGCGCGTACCGCACGGCGACGACGCGCGCCGAGCGCACCCGAACGAGGTGGGCGGGCCGGGTCAGGAGGCCGACACCGGGTGCTGCGCGCGGCTCACGTCGTACACCCCGGGGACGTTGCGCATGGCGCGCATCAGGGCGGACAGCAGGGCGGCGTCGGGGAGTTGCAGGGTGTAGGTGTGGCGGACCCGTTGCTGGCTGGGGGGTTCCACGGTGGCGGACACGATCTCGGCGCCCTGGAGGGCGATGGCTTCGGTGAGGTCGGCCAGCAGGTGCGGGCGGCCGAACGATTCAGCGAAGAGGGTGACCCGACAGCCGGTCGTGCCGTCCGTGGTGGGCTCCTCCCAGCGCGCACCGACCTCCGCGCGCCCCGCGCTCTTCATCCGCGCCACCGCCGCGCACCCCACGCGGTGCACGGTCACCGCGCCCCCGCGTACGGCGAAGCCGGTGACCTCGTCGGGTGGTACGGGGGTACAGCAGCGCGCGAGGCGCACGCTGGCGCCGGGCAGCTCCACCGTCGCGCTGGCGGAGGCGGAGCGGGGGGCGGGGGGCGCGTCGGGCCGCCCGGCCTGCGAGGCGTGTCCGCTGGCGGTCGCCGCGTCGTCCGTGCCGGTCCGCACCCCAGGGGGCTCCGTGGTCGCCGGGTCCGCGGTGGTCGGGTGCGTCGCGATCCAGCGTTGGATGGCGATCCGCGCGGCGGGGGTGTGGGCGTGCTCCAGCCACTCCCGGGAAGGCTCGGAGGCCGGGTCCTGCCCCATGAGGAGCTGGACGGTGTCCCCGTCCCGGAGCACCGTGCTGAGCGTCGCCAGACGGCCGTTCACGCGGGCGCCGATGCAGGCGTGCGCGTCCTCGCCGTACTGCGCGTACGCGGCGTCCACGCAGGTCGCGCCCTCGGGCAGGCCGAGGTGGCCGCCGTCGGGGCGGAACACGGTGATCTCCCGGTCCTGGGCGAGGTCCTCGCGCAGGGTCGACCAGAACGTGTCGGGATCGGGGGCCCCGCGCTGCCAGTCGAGGAGGCGGGAGAGCCAGCCGGGCCGGGTGGGGTCGGCGCGCTCGTCGTCGCCCGGCTCGTCGGAGACGGGGGGCGCGTACGGGTTGCCGAGCGCCACGACGCCCGCTTCCGCGACCTTGTGCATCTGGTAGGTGCGGATGAGGACTTCGGCGACCTGGCCGTCCGGGCGGGCGACGGCGGTGTGCAGCGACTGGTAGAGGTTGAACTTGGGGACGGCGATGAAGTCCTTGAACTCCGAGACGACCGGCGTCATGCAGGTGTGCAGTTCGCCCAGTACGCCGTAGCAGTCGGCGTCCTCGTTCACCAGCACCAGCAGCCGCCCGAAGTCGGCGCCGCGCAGCCGTCCGCGCTTGCGGGAGACGCGGTGTACGGAGACGAAGTGCCGGGGCCTGATGAGGACTTCGGCGGGGATGTCGGCCTCGCGCAGGACGGCGCGCGTCTCCTCGGCGATCGCCGTGAGGGGGTCGTCCGCGCGTGCCGCGTTCCCGGCGATCAGCTCGCGCGTGTGCGCGTACTCCTCGGGGTGGAGGATCGCGAAGACCAGGTCCTCCAGTTCGGTCTTGAGGGCCTGGACGCCGAGGCGTTCGGCGAGCGGGATGAGGACGTCGCGGGTGACCTTGGCGATGCGGGCCTGTTTCTCGGGGCGCATCACGCCGAGGGTGCGCATGTTGTGCAGCCGGTCGGCGAGTTTGATCGACATCACGCGGACGTCGTTGCCGGTGGCGACGAGCATCTTGCGGAAGGTCTCGGGCTCGGCGGCGGCGCCGTAGTCGACCTTCTCCAGCTTCGTGACGCCGTCGACGAGGTAGCGGACCTCCTCGCCGAACTCGTCCCGCACCTGATCCAGGGTCACGTCGGTGTCCTCGACGGTGTCGTGGAGCAGGGAGGCGGTCAACGTCACCGTTTCAGCGCCCAGTTCGGCGAGGATCAGGGTGACGGCGAGCGGGTGCGTGATGTACGGCTCGCCGCTCTTGCGGAGTTGGCCGCGGTGCGAGGACTCGGCCAGGACGTAGGCGCGGCGCAGCGGTTCCAGGTCGGCGTCGGGGTGGTGGGCGCGGTGCGCGTCGACGACGTGGCCGATGGCGTCGGGCAGCCGGTCGCGGGCGCCGGGGCCGAGCAGCGCGGCGCGGCCCAGACGGCGCAGATCAAGTCGTGGCCGAGCCCGCCTGCGGGGGGCTGTTGGCACCACGGGGCCCGGGGTCGCTGGGTTCGTGGCCTCCGCACTCATGGGCACCTCCGGCTGCTGGACCGGCGGACGCGGTGCCCCATGGCGGACACGGCTCAGGAGATGGCGACTTCTCCCCCGTCCGGGCCGGTGCTTGATGCTACCGAGCCCATCACGTGCGACTGACCGCCTCTCGCCGAGCGTGAAACGGATCACCCATTCGAGCGAAGGTTTGAACGTTTACGACCGTTCTGTCGTGCCACGGAAAGGCCGCGGGCCGAACTCCCATGCGGTCCGCGCCGGGCCGACGGGCCGTCCCGCCCGCCCTCAGGCTCTGCCGCGCACGGCGTCCGCTAGCCACTCCGCGTCGATCTCGCCCTCGGCGACGATCACCGCGGGACCGGTCATCTCGATCTCGCCGTCCGGCCGCTCGGTGATCGTCAGGCGTCCGCCGGGAAGGTCGACGGTGTACGTCGCGGGGACGCCCGTGGCGGCCGGGTCGGCGCCGTCGCGGCGGGCGGCGGCGACCGCCACGGCGCACGCGCCGGTGCCGCAGGAGCGGGTCTCGCCGGCGCCGCGCTCGTGCACGCGCATCGCCACGTGCCGGGGGCCGCGGTCGGCCACGAACTCGACGTTGACGCCCTCGGGGTAGGCCGAGGCCGGGCTGAACGGCGGCGCCTCGTGCAGGTCCCCGGCCTGCGCCAGGTCGGCCACGAAGGCGACCGCGTGCGGGTTGCCCATGTTGACGTTGACCGCGGGCCAACTGCGCCCGCCGACGCGCACGGTGACGTCGCCCTCGGGGAGCCGCGCCCTGCCCATGCCGACGGTGATGTCGCCGTCCTTGGCGAGGTGCACCGCCTTGACGCCCCCGCGCGTGGCGACGGCGAGGTCCCCCTCGGTGACCTGCCCGGCGTGCTGGAGGTAGCGCGCGAACACGCGTACGCCGTTGCCGCACATCTCGGCGACGGAGCCGTCACCGTTGCGGTAGTCCATGAACCACTCCGCCTCGGCCGCCATCTCCCGGGCCTCCGGGTGGGCGGCGGACCGCACCACGTGCAGCAGCCCGTCACCGCCGATGCCCGCGCGGCGGTCGCACAGGGCGGCGACGGCGGCCGGGGGCAGGTCGACGGTGTTCTCGGGGTCCGGGACGATCACGAAGTCGTTCTCCGTGCCGTGCCCCTTGAGGAAGGCGATCCGCGTGCTCATTCCTCGATCGTACGGGGTGGGTACGACAGCGACCGCGCCGCGGAGCGGTCCGGCGGCGGCCGGTCAGCGCAGGCGGGCCACGCGCCACACGGCGAGCACGACCACCGCGGCCACCATCACGACGTACGCGACGACGACCCGCCAGTCCAGGCGGCGGCCGGAGCCGCGCTGGGGCAGGCCGGGCCAGGTGTAGCCCACCCTGCGGGCGGCCATCATGCCCCAGCCCGCCGCGCAGGAGCAGATGAGCAGGCCCAGCATCGCGATCATGGCCCCGCTGTCGCCGAAGTCGAAGGCGAGCGGGAAGGCGAACATCAGGGAGCCCAGCGCGCCCAGGCCGACGATCGGCGCGAGCTGCCAGATCCGCATCCGGCGCTGCGGCCGCAGTTCGACCTCGACCTCGGGCCCGCCGACGAAGATCTCGTCCGGCTCGGGGCCGTCGGCGGTCACGCCGTCGTGCGTGTCGTCCGGCCCGTCAGGGGTCAGACGGTCGTCGTCCCGCCCGGGTCCGTCACCGTCCGCCGCAGGGGCGACGTCGACGTGCTCGGCGTCCTGCGCCGTTTCCTGTGCGGTGTCGCGAGGGCTGGCCTCCATCGCCACGCGCCCTCCCAACTTGGACTCCACTGGTCGATCGAAGGTCGATGATGGCACGGCACCACAGGCCCCGATGACGGCCGGAGCGTCCCGATGCCATGACGTGATCAGGCTGTAACCGGTCGTTCGACCAACGTCAGTGCCTGTCGCGGAAGTTCCGGGAGGTCCGTCACGGCCCCACTCAGCCAATGCACGCGCGGGTCGCGCCTGAACCACGAGTCCTGGCGGCGCGCGAAGCGCTTGGTGGCACGGATGGTCTCCGTACGGGCCTCCTCCAGGGTGCACTCCCCGGCGAGTGCCGTGAGTACCTGCTGGTAGCCGAGCGCGCGGCCCGCCGTACGCCCCTCGCGCAGGCCCTGCGCCTCCAGTGCGCGCACCTCGTCGACGAGGCCCCGCTCCCACATCCGGTCGACCCGGCGCGCGATGCGCTCGTCCAGTTCCGGGCGGGCCACGTCGACGCCGATCTGGAGGGTGTCGTAGACGGAGTCGTGGCCGGGGAGGTTGGCGGTGAAGGGCTGGCCGGTGATCTCGATCACTTCCAGGGCGCGGACGATCCGGCGGCCGTTGCCGGGCAGGATCGCCCGTCCGGCCTCCGGGTCGGCGGCGGCGAGGCGGGCGTGCAGGGCGCCGGAGCCGCGCAGCGCGAGTTCCTCCTCCAGGCGGGCCCGGACCTCGGGGTCGGTGCCGGGGAACTCCAGGTTGTCGACGGCCGCGCGGACGTAGAGCCCGGAGCCGCCGACGAGGACGGGCCAGCGCCCGGCCGCGAGCAGGGCGTCGATGCGCTCCCGCGCGAGCCGCTGGTACTCGGCGACGGACGCCGTGACGGTGACGTCCCAGACGTCCAGCAGGTGATGGGGGACGCCGCCACGCTCGGCGGGCGTCAGCTTGGCGGTTCCGATGTCCATCCCACGGTAGAGCTGCATGGAGTCCGCGTTGACGACCTCGCCGCCGAGTTTCCGGGCGAGGAAGACGCCCAGATCGGACTTTCCGGCCGCGGTCGGTCCGACGACGGCGATGACTCGGGGGGCGGGGGCTGCGCTGCTCACGGCACCAGTCTCCCAAACCTCCGCCCGCGCCCTCGAACGAGTTACGTGACAGCGCGCGTCCGGTCTCGTTGCCCGTTGCGAGGTTCTCGCTGCCGGTTCGGACTGGCGGTTCGCACGGACGGTTCGCACAGGCGGACCCGGGCGACGCGGGATTTCGCTCACACGAGTAACGTATGGAGCTGATATGGGCGTTTTTGCACGGCTTTTCCGGAGGTCGAAGGCTACGGAGGAGGCGGCGGAGACCGCTGAGGCCCACACCGGGGCGGCTGAGACCGACACCGGGGCCCCGGAGGCCGGATCGACGGCGGCCGGGGCGGCGGTGACCGCGGAGGCGGCGGGGACGGAGGAGTCCGCCGAGGCCGACGCGGGTACGGGCACGAAGGGGACGACGGAGGACGGTGCCGAGGGCGGCGGTACCGACGGCGTCGACATCCCCAAGCAGCAGTCCGCCGAGGCGGTGGCCGACAGCGAGGCCGGTGAGGGCGTCCGCACGTAACTGCCCGCGAGGGAAGGTGCACGATGGGTCTGTTCGACAACTTCAAGTCCAAGCTCACCCCTGCCAAGGACAAGCTCTCGGGCCTCGCGCAACAGCACGGGGACAAGGTGCAGCACGGTCTCGACAAGGCCGCGAAGGCCGTGGACGAGAAGACCAAGGGCAAGTACAGCGACAGGATCCATACGGGCACGGGCAAGGCCAAGGGCGCCATGGACCGGCTCGCGCACAAGGACGACACCGGTTCGGGCGACGGGCCGGGCACGGCGCCGCGCTCCTGACCCAGGCGTCCCTCCACGTCCCGCGGCGGACGACCGCGGAGCTGGTGCTCCGCGGTCGTCCGCCGTCGCAACACGCCCTACGGGCCTACGACCAGGTGGCCACCAGGTAGCCCACGCCGTAGGGCGCCGCCTCGTACAGCAGGGAAGCGGCCAGTGACGCCGCCTCGCCCGCGCCCGCCAGGACCTGCCAGGCGGGGCGACCGGCGGCCTTGAGGGTGTGGGCCAGGGTCGGGTCCAGGGTCTTGAGCGTGGCGGTGTCCGCCGTCGCCAGCGCGTGCGCGACCGCGGTGTCGAAGGGCTCCGCGCGCTCGTCGAGGTAGCCCGGTGCCTTCAGGGTCCGGCAGGCGCTGGCGTCGGCCATCACCAGCAGTGCCACCCGTGCGGCTCGGGCGGCGACTGCCCTTCCGACTTCGATACACCGCTCGGCGGGGATCGGTTCCCGGACGGAGAGTCCCTCGATCGGGGCATCCGACCAACCGGTGTGCTCCAACAGCCACGCGCCCACCGCGAGCGACGCCGGGAGCGCCGGGGAGCGCTCGACGCCGGACTCCGCGGCCGGGCTCCCGAGGCGTACGTCGACGTCGACGCCGAAGCCCCGGAAGGTGCCGGGCGCGCCCTGGGCGTACCAGCGGGTGTCGGTGCCCGCCGTGTCGGTGCCGGTCCCGGGGTCGTCCGGGCCGATCACCACCAGCAGGTCCGGACGGGCGGCGGCAAGCACGCCCAGCGCGTCCGCGCAGGCCGCTCGCGCGGCGTCCAGCTCGGGGGCGGCACCGGCGGCGACCTGGGGCACGAGGAGGGGCGGACAGGGGCAGACTGCGGCGGCGACAAGCATGATCCGCAGGGTAGCCCCGCCGCGCGCGACGACGCGTGTGCGGCGGACGGGGCCGGTGCGGGGCGCGGAACAGGCCCCACACAACCGGCCCCCACCCCACAGCCCCCCGCCACACGTCAGTCGCAGCCGCAGCCCCCGGTCGCCGGTACCGGCTGCGGTGCCGGGGCGCCGATCTTGGGCAGGCCCAGCAGGACGCCCTTCGGCTTGGTGTCCTCAAGGTTCCGCTTCTCCCAGGCGTCGCCCGCGCGGGTGCGGCGGACGTCGCGTACCCGGCCCTCGGCGAGGAGGTGGTGCGGGGCGGCGTACGTCACCTCGACGGTGACCACGTCGCCGGGGCGTACCTCCTGGTCGGGCTTGGTGAAGTGGACCAGGCGGTTGTCGGGGGCGCGGCCGGAGAGGCGGTGGGTGGTGCCGTCCTTGCGGCCCTCACCCTCGGCGACCATCAGCTCCAGGGTGCGGCCGACCTGCTTCTTGTTCTCGTCCCAGGAGATCTCCTCCTGGAGGGCGACGAGACGCTCGTAGCGCGCCTGCACGACCTGCTTGGGGATCTGGCCGTCCATCTCGGCGGCCGGGGTGCCGGGGCGCTTGGAGTACTGGAAGGTGAACGCCTGTGCGAAGCGGGCCTCGCGGACGACGTGCAGGGTCTGCTCGAAGTCCTCCTCGGTCTCGCCGGGGAAGCCCACGATGATGTCCGTCGTGATGGCGGCGTGCGGGATGGCCGCGCGGACCTTCTCGATGATCCCGAGGTAGCGGTCCTGGCGGTAGGAGCGGCGCATCGCCTTCAGGACGGTGTCCGAGCCGGACTGGAGCGGCATGTGCAGCTGCGGCATCACGTTCGGCGTCTCGGCCATCGCCGCGATCACGTCGTCCGTGAAGTCGCGCGGGTGCGGGGAGGTGAAGCGGACGCGCTCCAGGCCGTCGATCCGGCCGCAGGCCCGCAGCAGCTTGCTGAACGCCTCGCGGTCGCCGATGTCGGAGCCGTAGGCGTTGACGTTCTGGCCGAGCAGGGTGATCTCCGAGACGCCCTCGGCGACCAGGGCCTCCACCTCGGCGAGGATGTCGCCGGGGCGGCGGTCCTTCTCCTTGCCGCGCAGCGCCGGGACGATGCAGAAGGTGCAGGTGTTGTTGCAGCCGACGGAGATCGACACCCAGGCCGCGTAGGCGCTCTCACGGCGCGTGGGCAGGGTGGACGGGAACGCCTCCAGGGACTCCGCGATCTCGACCTGCGCCTCGTCCTGGACGCGGGCGCGCTCCAGCAGGACGGGCAGCTTGCCGATGTTGTGGGTGCCGAAGACGACGTCCACCCAGGGCGCCTTCTTCACGATGGTGTCCCGGTCCTTCTGCGCCAGGCAGCCGCCGACCGCGATCCGCATCCCGGGCCGCCTGGCCTTCTTCGGCGCGAGGTGGCCGAGGTTGCCGTAGAGCCGGTTGTCGGCGTTCTCGCGTACGGCGCAGGTGTTGAAGACGACCACGTCCGCGTCGCCGTCCGACCCGTCGGGGGCGCGCTCGTACCCGGCGTCCTCCAGCAGTCCGGCCAGACGCTCGGAGTCATGGACGTTCATCTGGCATCCGTAGGTGCGGATCTCGTACGTCATGGTGCGGGGAACGTCCACTGCCGGGCTCCGGTGGCTGCTGCTGGTCATGGCTCAAGGGTAAGGGGGTGCCGGGAGCGCCCCGGCCCACGGGGAGTTGCCCGTACCGGGGAGCTCCCCGGCGGCCCTCCCGGAGGGACGCCCGCCGCCGCCCCCGCGGCGTCACCTGATTGTTATGGCGGATGACAAATGACCGCTCCCTACCTCTGGCGCACGGGTGCAGGGGCGCCGTAAGTTCCCGCTCACAACATTCAGCCGGGCGGATCATCCGAGATCCGGCATTCCTCCCGAGAGCACCTTTCTCGGCCATCTCCTCACCCTCGTGCGTCCGGTCGTCCGGCCGTAACACCAGAAAGGACCCTGCCCATGCGCAAGGGACTCCTCCTCATCACCGCCTCGGTGGCGCTGGCCAGCTCGCTCACCGCCTGCGGTTCCGACGACGGCTCCTCCGGCTCCGGCGGCGAGCAGCCGAAGATCGGCGTGATCCTCCCGGACAGCAAGTCCTCGGCTCGCTGGGAGACCGCGGACCGCAAGTACCTCAGCGAGGCGTTCAAGGCGGCGGGGGTCGACTACGACATCCAGAACGCGCAGGGCGACAAGCAGCAGTTCCAGACCATCGCCGACCAGATGATCACCAACGGGGTCAACGTCCTGGTGATCGTCAACCTCGACAGCGGCACCGGCAAGGCCGTGCTGGACAAGGCGAAGGCGCAGGGCGTCGCCACGATCGACTACGACCGGCTCACCCTCGGCGGCTCCGCGCAGTACTACGTGAGCTTCGACAACACCCAGGTCGGCACGTTGCAGGGCGAGGGCCTCAGCAAGTGCCTGAGCGACATGAAGGCCAAGAAGCCGATCATCGCCACGCTGAACGGCTCGCCGACCGACAACAACGCCACGCTGTTCGCCGACGGGTACAACGGCGTCCTCGACCCGAAGTACAAGTCGGGCGAGTACGTCAAGGGCCCCGACCAGTCCGTCCCGGACTGGGACAACGCCCAGGCCGGCACCATCTTCGAGCAGATGCTCACCAGCGAGCCCGAGGTCGGCGGTGTGCTCGCCGCCAACGACGGTCTCGGCAACGCCGCCATCGCCGTGCTGCGCAAGCAGAACCGCAACGGCGAGGTCCCGGTCACCGGCCAGGACGCCACCGTGCAGGGGCTGCAGAACATCCTGGCGGGAGACCAGTGCATGACGGTCTACAAGGCGGTCAAGAAGGAGGCGGACGCCACCGCCAAGCTGGCCATCTCGCTCGCCAAGGGCGAGAAGGGCGAGACGAACGCGACCGTCGAGGACCCCGAGGGCAAGCGCGAGGTGGCGGCCGTGCTGGAGACCCCGGTGGCCATCTACAAGGAGAACGTCAAGGACGTCGTGGACGACGGCTTCGTCAGCAAGGACGAGCTGTGCACGGGCAAGTACGCCGCCCTGTGCGCCGAGGCCGGCATCAAGTAGCTCCCCGACCGGCCGGTCCGAACCGACCGCGCTTCCACCGACGTTCGGACCGGCCGACCGCGGGCCGTGGGACCTGACCCCCACGGCCCGCGACCTCACGACCGTAAGGAGCCGTCTTCCATGACAGCGACCCCGATCCTCCGACTGCGCGGGATCGACAAGAGTTTCGGCCCGGTGCAGGTCCTGCACGACGTTTCCTTCGACGTCCACGAGGGTGAGGTGACCGCCCTCATCGGCGACAACGGCGCCGGAAAGTCGACCCTCGTCAAGTGCATCGGCGGCATCCACCCGATCGACGGCGGCGAGTACTGGTTCGACGGCGAGCGGGTCCAGGTACACAACCCGCGCGACGCGGCGGCCCTGGGCGTCGAGATCGTTTACCAGGACCTGGCGCTCTGCGACAACCTCGACATCGTCCAGAACATGTTCCTCGGCCGTGAGAAGCGCCGCGGACTCGTCCTGGACAACGCGACGATGGAGGAGATGGCGGCCAGGACCCTCGAAGGGCTGTCCGTCCGCACCGTCAAGTCCATCCGCCAGCAGGTCTCCAGCCTCTCCGGCGGCCAGCGGCAGACGGTGGCCATCGCCAAGGCCGTGCTGTGGAACAGCAAGGTGGTCATCCTCGACGAGCCGACCGCCGCGCTCGGTGTCGCGCAGACGGCGCAGGTCCTCGAACTGGTCCGGCGGCTGGCCGACAACGGCCTCGCCGTGGTCCTGATCTCGCACAACATGAACGACGTCTTCGCCGTGTCCGACCGGATCGCCGCCCTCTACCTCGGCCGGATGGCCGCCCAGGTCAAGGCGTCCGACGTGACGCACTCCCAGGTCGTCGAACTCATCACCTCGGGCCGCAGCGGAGACCTCGGCCTCGCCACCACCAACGGAGCCACCGCATGACCGCCGCCGTCGCCCCCGAGAAGCCGGACATGCCGGACGACTCCGGAACACCGGGCAAGAACGCCACCGCCGACCCCGCGAGCCTGCGCTCGATCGCCCACGGCTACGTCGAGCGGCTGCGCGGCGGCGAGTTGGGCGCCCTGCCCGCCGTCCTCGGCCTGATCGTCCTGTGCGTGTTCTTCGCCGCCCTGCGCCCGGTCTTCCTGTCCGAGCTGAACTTCGCCAACCTGCTCACCCAGGGCGCGGGCAGCATCGCCATCGCCATGGGGCTGGTCTTCGTCCTCCTCCTCGGCGAGATCGACCTGTCCGCGGGGTACGCCAGCGGGGTCTGCGCCGCCGTACTGGCCATCCTGCTCACCGACCACGGGTGGCCCTGGTACGGCGCCGTGGGGGCGGCGATCGTCACCGGCTCGGTCATCGGCCTGCTGCTCGGCGTCCTGGTCGCGAGGGTCGGCATCCCCTCCTTCGTCGTCACGCTGGCCGCCTTCCTCGGCTTCCAGGGCATCGTGCTGATGCTGCTGAAGGAGGGCACCAACGTCTCCGTCCGGGACCAGACGATCCTGGCCATCGCCAACGACAACCTCTCCCCCGCCCTCGGCTGGGTGTTCCTGGCCCTCTGCGTCGCGGCCTACGCGGCGATCCAGCTCCGGCAGAACCTCAACCGCCGACGGCGCGGCCTCTCCACCGCCCCGCCCGTGCTGCTCGCGGTGCGGATCGGCGGCCTGGCGGTGCTCGGCGCGGTCGCCGTCCACCTGCTCAACCAGGAGCGCAGCCGCAACGTCATCGTCGACTCGCTCAAGGGCGTCCCGGTCGTGGTGCCGGTCATCACCGCCCTGCTCGTCGCCGGTACGTTCGTACTCCAGCGCACCTCGTTCGGGCTGCACTTCTACGCCGTGGGCGGCAACCCCGAGGCGGCGCGGCGGGCCGGCATCAACGTGGCCGCCGTCCGGATCGCCGCGTTCGTCATCTGCTCGTCCCTGGCCGCGGTCGGCGGCATCATCGCCGCGTCCCGGGGCAACTCGGTGGACCCCAACACCGGTGGCAGCAACGTGCTGCTGCTGGCGGTCGGCGCGGCGGTGATCGGCGGGACCAGCCTGTTCGGCGGGCGGGGCAGGGTCGTGGACGCGGTGCTCGGCGGCATGGTCGTCGCGGTGATCCAGAACGGCATGGGTCTGATGGGGTACAGCTCGGGGGTCAAGTACGCTGTCACGGGTTCGGTGCTGCTCGTGGCCGCGGGCGTGGACGCGCTGTCCCGTCGCCGCGCCCCACAACGATGAGATTCGGGGGACCATGAAAGCCGGTCCCTCGCAGGAAGAGATCCGCCGGCACAACCTCGGCACCCTGCTCCGCCACGTGCACATCGACGGCGCCCTGTCGCGGGCGGTCCTGGCCGACCGTATGGGCCTGAACCGCAGCACGATCCTCGGACTGGTCAGCGAACTGACCTCGGCCGGGCTGGTCCGTGAGGAACTACCCCGGGACACCGGCCGGGCGGGACGGCCGTCCCTGGTCGTCCGGTCCGAGCACGACCGGGCGTACGTCCTGGCCTTCGACGTCGGTGTGGACCGGCTGACCGCCGCGCGCGTCGGCCTCGGCGGGGTCTTCCTCGACCGGCGGGCGACGCCCCTGTCCCCCGGTCACCGCGGCGTCGCCGAAGTGACCGCCGTGATCGCGGACTTCGCCGGTCAGCTGACGGCCAGCGCGCGGCAGGGCACCGTCTGTGTCGGCGTGGGGGCCGCCGTCCGCGGGCTGGTCCGCGGGCCCGACGGCCTGGTCCGCGCCGCCTTCCACCTCGGCTGGGAGGACGAGGAGTTCGGCGCTGACCTCACCCGTCGGCTGGACCTCGGCCTGCCCGTGGCGGTCGGCAACGAGGCGAGCCTCGGCGCCCTCGCCGAGCACCTGCGCGGTGCGGGCACCGGCTGCCAGGACCTGCTCTACCTGCACGGCGACATCGGCATCGGCGGCGGCGTCATCTCCGGCGGCCGGCTGCTGGGCGGTGACACCGGGTACGGCGGGGAAGTCGGGCACCTGGTCGTCAACCCGCGCGGCGGACGGCCCTGCGGCTGCGGCGCGCGGGGCTGCCTGGAGGCGGAGGCCGGTGAGCGCGCCCTGCTGGAGGGCGCCCGGCGGGACCCCTCGGCCACCGGCCGGGAGGCCGTGCGCGCCGTCGTGGAGGCCGCCGACCGGGGGGACATCGCCGCCCGCGCGGCCCTGCACGACGTCGGCGACTGGCTCGGCATCGGCGTCGCCAGCCTGGTCAACGTCCTCAACCCGCGCACCGTCGTCTTCGGCGGCACGCTCCGCGAGGTGTACCTCGGCTCCGCCGCCCAGATCCGCAGCCGCGTGAACACCCACGCCCTCACGCCCTCGCGGGAGAACCTGCGGCTGCGGGTCGGCGAGCTGGGCGACGACGCCGCCCTCGTCGGCGCCGCCGAACTCGCCTTCTCCCGCATCCTGGACGGCCCGCTGGAAGCGCTGGCCCCCACCGGCGCGGCGCCGCAGCCGCAGGCCGGACGGTAGGACGGCCGCGTCGCGGCCCCGCCCGTCACGCGGTGCGTCTCAGCGGCACGGCGGAGCGGTGCAGGCCGGGGGCCTGGTCGAGCATCTGCCGGAACAGCTGGCGCAGCTTCGGGGACGGCTCCCGGCCGGACTCCTCGACGAGCCGCCGCCGGGCCGCGTGGTAGACGCCGACCGCCTCGGCCTGCCGACCGCTCTGGTAGAGCGCCACCATCAGCAGCTCGGTGATCCGCTCCCGCCCCGGGTGGGCGATGCTCATCCGCTTCAGCTCCCCCACCGCCCGCATCGGCTCCCCCGCGCGGATCCGCAGCCAGTGGGCGTCCTCCCGCGCGGACAGGTACTCCTCCTCCCACTCCGCCACGGCGCTCCGGCACAGCGGCCCCACCGCCGCGTCCCCGAGCGGCACGCCCTGCCACAGCGCGAGGGCCCGGTCCAGCAGTTCCCGCGCGGCGGACAGGTCGTTGCCCGCCAGCGCCCGGTGGGAGCGGCGGACGTACGCGCGGAAGCGGTGCAGGTCGATGTCGTCGGGCGACACGTCCAGGCGGTACCCGGAGCCGTGGGTGCGCAGCACGTCCGCCGCCGGGTCGCCGGTCGCCCGGACCAGGGCGCGCCGCAGCCGCGAGACGTGGGCCTGGAGCGCGTTCTCCACGGTGACCGGCCGGCTGTCCGTCCACAGCTCGTCGTACAGCGTCGACGCGGGCACGACGGCGGGCGCCCGGACGAGCAGGCTCGCCAGCAGAACGCGCTGACGCCGCCCTGGGACGGCGTGGTAGGCACCGCCCGTACCGACCGCCACGGTGCCCAGGACCCGGAACCGCATGAGTACCCCCGTAGGCTCGCGACCTGCGCCATGCCGTCGCATTGTGGGGGCCCGCCCTAGACTCCGGCTGGACAGCGCGCGTTCGCCCGGGTCAGCCGCCGTCCGGCTGCCAGCCCTGCCGCCGCAGTACGGCGGTGACGTCCGGCGCCTCGTAGTGCGCGCCCTTGAGCACCTTGCCGTCGGGGCCCCGGACCGCCTGCCCGTCGGGGCCCCGCTTGGTCATGTTCGCGCGGTGCACCTCGGCTATCACCTGGTCCAGGTCGACGCCGTGCACGAGGGCGGTGCCGTAGGCGACGTACACGACGTCCGCCAGCTCGTGCGCGAGCCGGTCGAGCGGTCCGCCGACGGAGACCTCGGCGACCTCGGCGGCCTCCTCCGCCAGCAGCGCCCGGCGCTGCGCGGCCAGCTCGGCGGGCACCTCGGTGGGTCTGCTGCGGGCGTCCAGACCGAAGGCGCGGTGGAACTCCCGGACCAGGTCTGCGGGCGACGAACTCATGCCACCGACTCTAACGACCCCCACTGACAGCGCCGTGCCGCTCGGGCCCGCCCGCGTTGCGGTGTGACAACGGCCCTGGTCACCACGGCGCACCGGCTGGCAGGATCGCGCGCATGTCCAGAGTGTTCCCCCGGGTCGGCGGGCGCTGGGCCCTTCGGGGCGCGGCCGTCGGCGTCGTGGTGCTCGGGCTGCTGCTGTGGTGGCTGCTGCCGCTGGGTGAGACACCGCCGAGCGGCACGATCACGTTCAGCACCGGGACACCCCGCGGCGTCTACCAGAAGTACGGCACCCTGCTCCGCACCGAGCTGGGCAAGGACATGCCGGACCTGGCGGTACGGCTCGTCACCAGCGACGGCTCGCAGCAGAACATCGCGCGCGTGGCGGCCGGCGAGGCCGACTTCGCGATCGCCGCGGCGGACGCGGTGGAGACGTACCAGCTCGACGACGGGAAGGGCGCCGACGGGCTGCGCGGGGTCGCCCGGCTGTACGACGACTACGTCCACCTCGTCGTCCCGCTCGGCTCGGACATCGAGTCCGTCGCCGACCTGAAGGGCAAGCGGGTCGCCATCGGGCTGCCGCGCTCGGGCGTACGGCTGATCGCGGAGCGGGTGCTGCGGACGGCGGGCATCAGCCCACAGGAGGACATCACCCCGCTGCCCGACGGCATCGACACCGGCCCCGACCGGCTGAGGAACGGGGACCTCGACGCGTTCTTCTGGTCCGGCGGGCTGCCCACGGACGGGCTGCGGGAACTCTCCGAGACGTTCGACTTCCGGCTGGTGCCGCTCGACGCCGACTTCGTCACCCGGCTGCACCGGCAGGGCCCCGGCACCCTCTACTACCGCGCCACCAACATGCCGCTGTCGCCCTACCGGCCCGGCCAGCGGGAGGCCGGGACGGTGCCCACCATCGCGGTGTCCAACGTGCTGATCACCCGCGAGGACGTCGACCCGGCGCTGATCGAGTGGGTCACCCGCACCGTCCTCGACAGCCGCGACGGCATCGGCAGGCACGTCCACCCCGCCCAGCTCGTCGACCTGCGCACCGCGATCTACACCGACCCGCTGCCCCTGCACGACGGCGCCCGGCGCTACTACCGCTCGGTCAAGCCGTAGCCTCCCGCGCGGCCGGACCGCCCGGCCGCCATCACCGTGACGGCTCCTACGCGGCCGGACCCGACCTCGGCACCGTCACCGTCACCCGCAGCCCCCGCGACCCGTCGGTGTCGCCCGGCAGATGGTGGTCGTAGGCGATGCGCCCGCCGCCCGCCGCGAGGAGGGCACGGGAGATGGAGAGGCCGAGGCCGGACCCCTTGACGTTCTGGTGGCGTCCGCTGCGCCAGAAGCGGTCGCCCACGCGGGACAGCTCCTCGTCGGTCAGACCCGGCCCGTGGTCGGCGACCACGACGGTCGAGGTGTCGCCGTTGGAGGCGACGGCGACCTCGACGCTCTCGCCCTCCGGCGTGAACTTCACCGCGTTGTCGATCACCGCGTCCAGGGCGCTGGACAGCGCGACGGGGTCGGCCCAGGCGGTGGTCGGCGGGCAGTCCCCCAGCAGCCGTACCCCCTTGGCCTCGGCGGTCGGCGCCCAGGCGGCGACGCGCTCGGCGGTCAGCGCGCCGATGTCGGTCAGCTGGAGGTCGGCCTCGGAGTGCTCGGCCAGCGCCAGGTCGAGCAGGTCGTCCAGGACCTGGGCCAGGCGGCGGCCCTCGGCCCGGACGGAGGCGATCTCCTCGTTCCCCTCCGGCAGCTCCAAGGCGAGCAGCTCGATGCGCAGCAGCAGCGCCGAGAGCGGGTTGCGCAGCTGGTGCGAGGCGTCGGCGACGAAGGCGCGCTGCTGCTCCAGGACGTCCTCGACGTTGTCCGCCATCTCGTTGAACGATCGGGTCAGCCGTCTGAGTTCCGGTGGCCCGCTGCCGACGGCTACGCGGGACTTCAGCCGTCCGGTGGCGATGTCGTGCGTGGTGGCGTCCAGGACCCGCACCGGCCTGAGCACCCACCCGGTCAGCCGCAGCGCGGCCCCGACGGCCAGCAGCATCGCGGCGATCTCGCCCACCCCGATGACCAGCCAGCCGTACAGGGTGCGCGAGCGCATCTGGCCGGTGGGCGAGTCGGTGACGACGACGGCGACGACGTCACCGTCCCGGATGACCGGCGACGCCACTACCAGGCGCCCCCGCTGCCAGGGCCACACCTGCTCGGGATCGTCGCTGCGGCGGCTCAGCAGCGCCTCGTCGAAGGCGTCCCGCACCTCACCCGTCGGGGGGAGGAGCCAGTCCACCGGGGCGTTGGCCATGGGAGTGCGGTTGCGGTAGAAGACGCCGACCCTGATGCCGTAGACCCGGTGGTAGCTGTCGAGTTCCCGGCGGAGCGTCTCCAGGCGTTCGTTCGGCGGCGCGGGCGGCGCTCCGCCGGGGGTGTCGGTGACGAACTGGGCGAGCGCCGCGAAGAACGCCGTGTCGTCGATCCGGTCGACGACGACCCGCTGCTGCTGGGCGGCGGCGACGCTGACGGCGAGCGGCACACCGAGGGCGAGCAGGACGGCCGCCATCAGGATGATCAGCAGCGGCAGCAGACGTGTGCGCACCGAGCCCCGCTAGGCGGCGGGCTCGACGAGCCGGTAGCCGACGCCCCGCACGGTCTCGATCAGCGCGGGCAGCCGCAGCTTGGCGCGCAGTGAGGCCACGTGCACCTCCAGGGTGCGCCCGGTCCCCTCCCAGCTGGTGCGCCACACCTCGCTGATGATCTGCTCCCGGCGGAAGACGACGCCGGGGCGCTGCGCCAGCAGGGCGAGCAGGTCGAACTCCTTGCGGGTCAGCTGGACGACCAGGCCGTCCACCCTGACCTGCCGCGTGGGCAGCTCGATGTGTACGGAGCCGAGCCGCAGCGCGGTCTCGCCGCCCCCGCCCGCCTCCTCCGGCACGGTGCGCCTGCTGACGGCGTGGATCCGCGCGAGCAGCTCACCGGTGTCGTACGGCTTCACCACGTAGTCGTCGGCCCCGAGGTTGAGGCCGTGGATGCGGGAGCGGACGTCGGCACGCGCGGTGACCATGATCACCGGGACGGCGGTGCGCTTGCGGATCTTGCCGCACACCTCGTAGCCGTCCTGGTCGGGCAGGCCGAGGTCGAGCAGGACGACCCCGAACCCGGCGCCCTCGGGGACGAGCGCCCGGAGTGCCTCCTCCCCGCTGCGCGCGTGGGTGACGTCGAAGCCGTGCCGCGCGAGAACCGCGGACAGAGCGGCGGCGACATGGTCGTCGTCCTCGACGAGGAGCAGTCTCACCCTGGCCTCCTTCGGTTCATCGCTGGTACGGAAAAGGGTCACCGGCCGGACCGGTCCCGCGGGTAGGACACCCCCCACGCGCGCGTGCACATGGCAGTCACGCTGATGGACGACGACGGCGTCAAGGGAGTTCCGCTCCCGTGACGGGTTCCGTTATCCGGCCGATACCGGTGCGGGTCACCGGGGGCTACCAGCCGTGTCCAGCTGCTATCGGATCGTGATACTCAAATTCGCCTCAGATGTAATGACGCAGGTCGCGTAGGGTAGCTACTGTCCTCCGAAACCGAGGAGGACGGAGCCAGCAAGCGATGACCGAAGTATCGGTGGCCAAGGAAGACGTGGCCGCGACCGGCGAACTGGTCGTCCTGAAGGGTGTCAACAAGCACTTTGGCGCGTTGCACGTGCTCCAGGACATCGATCTGACGATCGCCCGCGGCGAGGTCGTCGTGGTCATCGGGCCCTCCGGGTCCGGCAAGTCCACCCTGTGCCGCACCATCAACCGCCTGGAGACGATCGACTCGGGCGCGATCGCGATCGACGGCAAGCCGCTGCCCGACGAGGGCAAGGCGCTGGCCCGGCTCCGCGCCGACGTCGGGATGGTCTTCCAGTCGTTCAACCTCTTCGCGCACAAGACCGTGCTCGAGAACGTGATGCTCGGCCAGATCAAGGTCCGCAAGGCGGACAGGAAGAAGGCCGAGGAGAAGGCGCGCGCCCTGCTGGACCGCGTCGGTGTCGCCACCCAGGCGGACAAGTACCCCGCGCAGCTCTCCGGCGGGCAGCAGCAGCGTGTCGCGATCGCGCGGGCGCTGGCCATGGACCCCAAGGTCATGCTCTTCGACGAGCCGACGTCGGCCCTCGACCCGGAGATGATCAACGAGGTCCTGGAGGTGATGCAGCAGCTCGCCCGGGACGGCATGACGATGATCGTGGTCACCCACGAGATGGGCTTCGCCCGGTCCGCCGCCAATCGCGTGGTGTTCATGGCGGACGGCCGCATCGTCGAGGAGGCTTCGCCCGACCAGTTCTTCAGCAATCCGCGCAGTGACCGTGCCAAGGACTTCCTGTCGAAGATCCTGCACCACTGACGGCGTTGGTCGCCCCCGGCGGCCACCCACGTCACCCGCACCGACGGTTCCCCCTTCATCAGGCAAAGGATGTTCACCATGAAGCTCCGCAAGGTCACCGCAGCGGCCGCCGCCGCCCTCGTCCTCTCCCTGACCGCGACCGCCTGCGGCGGTGACGACGGCGACAGCGAGGACACGGGTTCGGGTTCCGGTGGCGGCGACAAGATCAAGGTCGGCATCAAGTACGACCAGCCCGGTCTGGGCCTGAAGGAGCCCGACGGTTCCTTCTCCGGCTTCGACGTGGACGTGGCCACGTACGTCGCCAAGGAGCTGGGCTACGACGCCGACCAGATCGAGTGGGTCGAGACCAAGAGCGCCGACCGTGAGAACGCCCTCGCCCGCGGTGACGTGAAGATGATCGCGGCGACCTACTCCATCACCGACGAGCGCAAGGAGAAGGTCGACTTCGCCGGACCGTACCTGCTGGCCCACCAGGACCTGCTGGTCAAGACGGACTCCGACATCACCGAGGCCACGGACCTCAACTCGAAGAAGCTGTGCTCCGTGACCGGCTCGACCTCGGCGCAGAACGTCTCCGACAAGTTCGCCCCGAAGGCCCAGCTGAAGGAGTACGGCACCTACTCGGAGTGCATCGCCGGTCTGCAGAGCGGTGCCGTGGACGCGGTGACGACCGACGACTCGATCCTCGCGGGCTTCGCCGCCCAGGACCAGTACGAGGGCCAGTTCAAGCTCGCCGGTCTGAAGCTGAGCAACGAGAACTACGGCATCGGCGTCAAGAAGGGCGACACCGAGACCGTCGACAAGATCAACAAGGCGCTGGAGAAGATGGTCAGCGACGGCGCCTGGGACACCGCCGTGAAGGACAACTTCGGCCCGGCGAACTACCAGAACGAGCCCGCCCCGAAGATCGGCGACATCGTCCAGTAACGGAGTCCGTGCAGGGCGGCGTTCCAGCGCGGACGCCGCCCTGTCACGCGGAGTCCGCACGGCGCGCCGCCGCCCGCCGCGATCACGGCGGCGGCCCGCCGGTCCGCCACCACCCACCCGGAAGCGCGGGAGATCGTGTTCGACTTTCTTTCTGAGTATGACAATCCAACCCTGTTGGGTGCCTTCTGGGTGACGGTGCAGCTCACCGTGTTCTCGGCCATCGGCTCCCTGGTCTGGGGCACCATCCTGGCGGCGATGCGCGTCAGCCCGGTGCCGCTGATGCGAGGCTTCGGGACGGCGTACGTCAACATCGTCCGCAACATCCCGCTGACCGTCATCATCGTCTTCACCTCCCTCGGCCTCGCCGACATCTTCGGGGTGACGATGGGCGCCCCCGACGACTTCGAGCTCCAGGGCTTCCGGCTCGCGGTGCTCGGCCTGGTGGCCTACACCGCCGCGTTCGTCTGCGAGGCGCTGCGCTCCGGCATCAACACCGTCCCCGTCGGACAGGCGGAGGCGGCCCGCGCGCTCGGGCTGAGCTTCACCCAGGTGCTGTCGCTCATCGTGCTGCCGCAGGCGTTCCGCTCGGTCATCGGCCCGCTGGCCAACGTACTGATCGCGCTCACCAAGAACACCACGGTGGCGGCGGCGATCGGCGTGGGCGAGGCGGCCCTCCTGATGAAGGAAATGATCGAGAACGAGGCCCAGACCGTGCTGATCGGCGCCGTCTTCGCCTTCGGTTTCGTGGTACTGACCCTGCCGACCGGTCTGATCCTCGGCTGGCTGAGCAAGCGACTGGCGGTGAAGCGGTGACCTCCGTCCTCTACGACGCCCCCGGCCCCAGGGCCAAGCGGCGCAACGTCATCTTCTCGGTGGTCTTCTTCGCCCTGCTCGCCCTGGTGCTGTGGTGGGTCTGGCGGGTCATGGACGACAAGGGCCAGCTCGAGTGGGCCCTGTGGAAGCCGTTCACGCAGTCGGAGGCGTGGACGACGTACCTGCTGCCCGGACTCGGCGAGACCCTGAAGGCCGCCGCGCTGGCGATGGTCATCGCCCTGCCGCTCGGCGCCGTCTTCGGCATCGCGCGCATGTCCGACCACCGCTGGGTGCGGATTCCGGCGGGCGCGGTGGTCGAGTTCTTCCGCGCCATCCCGGTGCTGCTGCTGATGCTGTTCGCCAACGAGTTCTACGCCCGCTCCACGGGGGTCGAGAGCGCGGACCGGCCGCTGTACGCCGTCGTCACCGGCCTGGTGCTCTACAACGCCTCCGTCCTCGCCGAGGTCGTCCGGGCGGGCATCCTGGCCCTTCCCAAGGGGCAGACGGAGGCCGCGCAGGCGATCGGGCTGCGCAAGAGCCAGACGATGACCAGCATCCTGCTGCCGCAGGCGGTCACCGCGATGCTCCCGGCCATCGTCAGCCAGCTGGTCGTCATCGTGAAGGACACCGCGCTCGGCGGCGTGATGATCGGCTTCACCGAGCTGCTGAACGCCCGCGGCACGCTCGCCGCCAACTACGCCAACGTCATCCCGAGCTTCATCGTGGTGGCGGTCATCTACATCGTCCTCAACTTCCTCCTCACCAGCTTCGCGAGCTGGCTGGAGGCCCGGCTGCGGCGCAGCAAGCGCGGCACGGGCGCGGTGCTCGGCGTCGAGGACGTCGACGAGCTGAACGCGGCGGAGGTCGGCGGCACCCACGGGACCGGCGCGGGCGGCGGAACCTGACCGTCCAGTGACCTGTGAGGCCCCAGGGCCCCTTGCGGAGGCAGTGGCGTGATCGCCACTGCCTCCGTCGCTTGACGCAAGCACCGGCAATGGGTTGCATACGTTCTGTGATCGTGCACCCTGCTCCAACCTCTTGTTCACATACGTCCCCGTTGAGGACGCCGCCGAGGGCAGGGAGCGCCGCGCCGTGGACCCGGTGATCATCGTCGGGGCGGGGCCCGTGGGGCTCACGCTCGCACTGGCGCTGGCCCGCCAGGAGGTGCCGTCCGTGGTCCTGGACGAGGGTCCGGGCAACGACGAACCACGGCTCGCGCGCACGGTCGTCCTGCCCGAGGACACCGTCGCCCTGCTGACGCGGCTGACCGGCGCGCCGATCGCCGAGGCGGGCGCGCACTGGGCCGGATGGCGGTCGATGCGGCGCAAGCAGGTGATGCGCGCCGTCGATTTCGACGCCGGTCCCGGCACGGCGGCTGACGAGCCCGACTTCGGCTTCGGCGCCGCCGAGGAGGAGCCCGGCGAGGAGCCCGCCGAGGCGGCCGGGCCCTCCCCGCTGCACCTCGCCCAGCACGTCCTGACCGGTGCCCTGCGCGCCGCCCTCGCCCGCCAGCGGCTGGCCAGGCTCGTCGTCGACAGCCGCGTCGACGGCATCGAGCAGGAACGCTCCGGCATCAGCGCCCACACCCGCGGCCCCGCCGGCACCTGGTGGCGCGGCAGCTACCTGGTCGGCTGCGACGGCCCCCGCTCCACCGTCCGCAAACTCCAGGACATCCGCTTCCCCGGCCGTACGGCGGTGGAGCGGCACGCCGTCGCCGCGCTGCGCACGGACCTTCCGTGGCCCGGCCGCGCGTTGCTCCACCGGACGCCCCCGTGGCGGACGTCGGGCCCCTCGGGCGGGGAGGTGACCGCGCGTCCGCTGCCGGACGGCGTCTGGCGCCTCGACTGGCTGCTGCCGCCCGGCAAGGACCTGGTCACGCCCGAGCTGCTGGTAGCACGGATCCGGGAGACGCTGATCGGCTGGACGGGCGACGCCTCACCGTCGTACGAGCTGCTCGACACCGGCGTGCACACCGTCCACCACCGGCTGGCGCGGCGCTGGCGGGTCGGCCGGGTCCTCCTCGCCGGGGACGCGGCGCACTGCCTGGGCACGCTCGGCACGCAGGGCCTCGACGAGGGGCTGCGGGACGCCGACAACCTCGCCTGGAAGCTGGCGCTGGCCTGGCACCACGGGCCCAGGGAGGCGCTCCTCGACAGCTACCAGAGCGAGCGGCGCGGCGCGGTCGCCGCCCGGCTGCGCGCCGCCGACCAGGCGCTGCCGATACTGCGCGGCGGCAAGGGCCTGCGCGCCTACGTCCCCGGCACCGCCCGGGGCCACGACGCCCTGCTCACCGACGGCCATCTGGGGCGCGGGGCGCTGGGCGCGCCGGGGTCGTACGCCGGCTCGCCGCTGACGCCCCGTGGGCTGGAGGGGGCGGTTCCGGTCGGCACGGCGCCGGGGGCGCCGGTCACGGACGTGCGGGTCACGGCGGAGGACGGCACGTTCGTACGGCTCCGGGACCGGCTCGGCCGGGGGGCGCTGCTCGTCGTCCTGGTCGCACCGGGTACGGGCGTGTGGGAGCGCAAGCACTGGGTGACGGCCGGTGTCATGCCCCGGCTGGCGGCCGCGGTGGCGGCGCTGCCGCTGCCCGCGGAGCTGCTGGTCGCCGAGAGCTATCCGGGAGCGGCGGCGCACACCGTGCTGCTCGTGCGCCCCGACGGCCACCTCGTCGCCGCGCTCGGCGGGGTGCGCCCGGCCGACCTCTACACGGCGGCGGAGACGGCCCTCGGCGGTGCGGCGGCGGGCGGGGCGACCACGGCGCCGGAGGCGGAGGCGACGGCCGGATCGCGCTGACTACCGGCCGTGGACGCGGAGTTGACCGTCCGGGGCCGCCGTGGTGTACTCCGGCCCATGACCGACACCTGTGTGCGCCTGTGGCGGAGGGTCCATATGGACCTGGTCCGCTACGCGGGCTGCGTGTGTCGTCCGTCCTGCTGAACTCGCGTTTTCCCACCGCGCCGCCGCGATGCCGCGCGTCCCCTCGCGAACGCCCACAGGACGGTACCCGTGTCTGTCTCGCCCGCCATCCCCGCCTCCGCGCCCCGTTCCACCGCGTCCCCCACGCAGGCGGACCTCCTCGACTTCGTACGACGCACCGCCGCCGACGCCGAGCTGATCGCGTCGCTCCCCCTCGACCCCGGGGGCCGCACCTGGGTGCGGCTGGACGGGCCGGGCGGCAGCGAGGCGTGGCTGATCGGCTGGCCGCCGGGCTCCGGCACCGGCTGGCACGACCACGCCGACTCCATCGGCGCCTTCACCACCGCCGCCGGGGCGCTGCGGGAGTCCTCACTCGCCGCGCGGCTGCCCACCGACGGCTGGCGGACCCTCGAACTCACCGAGGGCGTGGACCGCGAGCGGGTCCTCCCCGCCGGACGGGGCCGGTCCTTCGGCAGGCACCACGTCCACGAGGTCCTCAACGACTCCCCCGACCGACACGCCGTCTCCGTGCACGCCTACCACCCGCCGCTGCCCCGGATCCGTCGTTACAGTCGCAGCGGATCAATCCTGCGCCTGGAGCAGGTCGAACGTCCGGAGGACTGGCAGTGAGCGGCTTCCCTGAACAGACCGTCCGCATCGACACGTTGCTGGAGCGGGTGCGCGCCGGGTACGACCGTGTGGACCCGCACACCGCGTACCGCGCCGCCCGCGCCGGTGAGGCGCTGCTGGTGGACATCCGCTACGCGGCCCTGCGGAAGCGGGACGGCCTCATCCCCGGCGCCCTGGTCGTGGAGCGCAACGAACTGGAGTGGCGCCTCGACCCGCTCGGCGACCACCGACTCCCCGAGGCCACCGACCATGACCTGCGGATCATCGTGGTCTGTAACGAGGGCTACGCCTCCAGCCTGGCCGCGGAGTCCCTCCACCGCCTGGGCCTGACCCGGGCGACCGACCTGGTCGGCGGTTTCCAGGCGTGGCGGTCGGCGGGACTGCCGGTGACGGACTAGCGCGACAGTCAGCGATCGGCAGCCCCGCGTCAGTACTCCTCGCCGTCCGGGAACCCGGTGTCCTCGCCCTCCTCCTCCAGCGCCTGCCGCACGACCCGCAGGGCCATGCCCTCGGGGTAGCCCTTGCGGGCGAGCATCCCGGCGAGCCGCCGTATCCGCTTGTCGCGGTCGAGGCCACGGGTGGCGCGCAGCTTGCGGGCGACGAGTTCGCGGGCGGTCGCCTCCTCCTGCTCGGAGTCGAGCTGGGCGACGGCCTCGTCGATCAGCGTGGAGTCGACGCCCTTGGTCCGCAGCTCCCGGGCGAGTGCGCGCCGGGCCAGCCCCCGGCCGTGGTGCCGGGACTCCACCCAGGCGTCCGCGAACGCGCTGTCGTTGATCAGCCCGACCTCCTCGAACCGCGACAGCACCTCCTCGGCCACCTCGTCGGGGATCTCCCGCTTGCGCAGCGCGTCGGCGAGCTGTTTGCGGGTCCGCGGGGTCCCGGTGAGCAGGCGCAGGCAGATCGCCCGTGCCCGCTCACCCGGGTCCCCAGAGGGCGCCGCCGCCTCGGCCCTCGACAAGGAGGCGGCGTCCCCGTCCTCAGCGGCGTCCGCCTCACCGAAGCCACGCCTACGGCGCCCACGGGCCCCCCGTGCCCCGCCGCCACCACGACGCCGACCACCGCCCGCGTCCGGATCGCGCGGACCGCCGGAGACATCGCCGTCAGGAGACTGACCGTCCCCGTCATCCCCGTACACCGGGCCCGTACCGTCCCCGTCATCCCCGTACACCGGGCCCGTACCGTCCCCGTCATCCCCGTACACCGGGCCCGTACCGTCCCCGATGCCCCTCCCCCGTGGGGCACCGGAGGCCGTGTACTCGTACTCGGCCCAGTCGGTTCGTCGTGTCACGGTCAGCTCTTGGCTGCGGCGGCCTTGGTCTTGGCCGCCTTGGTCGCCGCCGGGGCCGTGACCGGCTTGGCGGCGTCACCCGTGGCGGTGGTGACCGCGGCGTCCGCGCCCGGTTCGACGGCGGGCTCCTCCGGCCGTACGCCGACGCCCAGCTTCTCCTTGATCTTCTTCTCGATCTCGTTGGCCAGGTCGGGGTTGTCCTTGAGGAAGTTGCGCGCGTTCTCCTTGCCCTGGCCGAGTTGGTCGCCCTCGTACGTGTACCAGGCACCGGCCTTGCGGACGAAGCCGTGCTCCACGCCCATGTCGATGAGACCGCCCTCGCGGCTGATGCCGTGGCCGTAGAGGATGTCGAACTCGGCCTGCTTGAAGGGCGGCGCGACCTTGTTCTTGACGACCTTGCAGCGGGTGCGGTTGCCGACCGCGTCCGTGCCGTCCTTCAGGGTCTCGATGCGGCGGATGTCGATGCGCACCGAGGCGTAGAACTTCAGGGCCCGGCCACCGGTCGTGGTCTCCGGCGAGCCGAACATCACGCCGATCTTCTCGCGGAGCTGGTTGATGAAGATCGCGGTGGTCTTGGACTGGTTGAGCGCGCTGGTGATCTTCCGGAGCGCCTGGCTCATCAGACGGGCCTGGAGACCCACGTGCGAGTCGCCCATCTCACCCTCGATCTCCGCGCGGGGGACGAGCGCGGCGACGGAGTCGATGACGATGAGGTCGAGCGCGCCGGAGCGGACCAGCATGTCCACGATCTCCAGCGCCTGCTCGCCGTTGTCCGGCTGGGACAGGATCAGGTTGTCGATGTCGACGCCGAGCTTCTTCGCGTACTCGGGGTCGAGGGCGTGCTCCGCGTCCACGAAGGCGACCTGGCCTCCGGCCTTCTGCGCGTTGGCCACGGCGTGCAGGGTCAGGGTCGTCTTACCGGACGACTCCGGTCCGTAGATCTCCACGACACGGCCACGCGGCAGGCCGCCGACGCCGAGGGCCACGTCGAGGGCGGTCGATCCGGTCGGGATGACCTCGATGGGCTCCTTCGACCGCTCGCCCATGCGCATGACCGCGCCCTTGCCGAATTGCCGTTCAATCTGTGCGAGCGCGGCGTCGAGCGCCTTCTCGCGGTCGGTTCCTGCCATGGGTTCCACCCGGTTTGCTTGAGTCGATCGCTTCACGTCAAAGACGCTAACGCCTGCCACTGACAATGCGCCTCGACGCGGGTCCGGCCTGTGGATAACTCCCGGACATCCCACCCCCAACTGGGGCAGAATCCCCGTCAAGAACCTCGCCGGAGCCTCCATGAGAATGGATGTTCGATTTTCGTGTCAAGCGTGCCACACGACGCTCAGGAGAGGGCAGCCGCCCCTCAGGCGGGCCCCTCCTCGGACCCCGCCCTTGGATCCGCACCGATGCCACGCGCCCACAGCCGCCGCGCCCGCTCCCGCATCCCCGGCCCCGACGCCGACGCCGGCACCCGCTGCCGGTGCCCCTGCACCCGGGGGTCGTCGGTCACGTCGTACCGCTTCACGTACGCCCCGAGGAACGCCTGGAGCGTGGCGACCGCCGGAATGGCGATCAGCGCGCCCACGGCGCCGAGCAGCGCGGTGCCGGCGATGACCGAACCGAAGGCGACCGCGGGATGGATGTCGACGGTCCTCGACGTCAGCTTCGGCTGGAGCACGTAGTTCTCGAACTGCTGGTAGATCACGACGAAGACCAGCACCCACAGCGCGTACCAGGGGTCCACGGTGAAGGCGATCAGCATCGGCAGGGCACCCGCCAGATACGTGCCGATGGTCGGGATGAACTGCGAGACCAGACCCACCCAGACGGCGAGCACGGGCGCGTACGGGACGTCCAGCGCCGCCAGCAACACATAGTGCGCGACGCCCGAGATCAGCGCCATCAGCCCGCGCGAGTACAGGTACCCGCCGGTCTTGTCGACGGCGATCTCCCACGCGCGCAGCACCTCGGCCTGCCGCGCGGGCGGCAGCACGGAGCACAGCGCGCGCCGCAGCCGGGGCCCGTCCGCGGCGAAGTAGAACGAGAACAGCGCGACCGTCAGCAGCCGGAACAGCCCGCCCAGCACCTGCGCGGAGACGTCCAGCACACCGGTGGCGCTGTTCTGGACGTACTTCCGCAGCCAGTCGGAGTGCAGCAGGCTGTCCTGGATGTCGACGCGCCGCAGCTCGGTGCGGAAGGTCGTGTTGATCCAGTTGATGACGGAGTCCAGGTACTCCGGGAACCCCTCGATCATCCTGACGATCTGCCCGGCCAGCATCGAGCCGAGCAGGGTGACGAACCCCGCCACGGCGATGAGCAGGCCCAGGAAGACCAGGAAGGTGGCCAGGCCCCGGCGCATACCCCGGGACGCCATCCAGCTCACCGCCGGTTCTATGGCCAGCGCCAGGAAGAACGCGATGAGTACGTTGATCAGCAGGCCGATGAGCTGGTGGAAGGCCCAGCTGCCGAGCTGGAACAGGGCGACGAGCGCGAGCGCCAGCACCATCGCGCGCGGCAGCCAGCGCGGCATACGCGCGGGCGCGGCGACATCGTCGGCCCGCGCGGAGGGCACCGTCGGGGGGTGGGGACGGTCGGACACGGTCTCGTCTGTGGATGCCACGGAGCAAGTCTCACCCACGTCGGCGGCATCCGGGACCGTCCCGGTACCTCCGTGACGGGTCAGCGCTTCTCCTGTGGCACGTTCATGACGCCGCACACCACGCGCCAGACGTCCTTGGCCTCCCAGCCGGCGTTGAGCGCCTCGTTCACCGTGCGTTCGCCCAGCTCCGACATCACGTGATCGCGCGCGAAGGTGTCGGCGTACCCCGCACCGAAGTGCTCCGCCATCCGCTCCCAGAAGACCGTCAACCGCATGACCCCAGTATCCCGCCCCTGAGTGGGCACTCCCGCGCGGACCACCTGCGGGCCGCCGCCACCCCCTACGGTCGCCCCATGGCCGAAACAGGAGCATCCCCACCTCCCCCGGCGCGCTCCCCGCTCTCGCGTGCCGAACACTTCGTCTGGCTCACCGCGCGGGTGCTGGAGCAACGTCTGTTCGCCCACCACTTCCGCGACGGCGGCGCGGACCCCGTGGAGACCGCGTTGGACGCCTACCGCAACGCCGACGGCGGCTACGGCCACGGCCTGGAGCCCGACCTGCGCGGCCCGGTCAGCCAGCCCCTGCACACCGCGCACGCCCTGCGCGTCCTGGACGCCATCGGACGCTGCACCGGACAGCGCATCGAACGCGTGTGCCGCTACCTGACCGGCGTCTCCACCCCGGAGGGCGCGCTCCCGGCCGTCCACCCGAGCCAGCGCGGCTACCCGGCGGCCCCCTTCATCCCCGTCGTCGACGACCCACCGGGCGAGTTGCTGGCCACCGGCCCGGTGGTCGGACTGCTGCACCGCAACGGGGTGTGGCACGCCTGGCTGTTCCGCGCCACGGACTTCTGCTGGCAGGCGGTCGAGTCCCTGGAGCGGTCCCACCCCTACGAGGTCGAGGCCGCCGTGGCCTTCCTGGACGCCGCGCCCGACCGCCCCCGCGCGGAGGCCGCCGCCGACCGCCTGGGCCGACTGGTACGCGAACAGCGCCTGGCCGTCCTCGACCCGGACACCCCCGACGCCTTCCCCGCCGCCCCCGGCTACGCCCCGGGCGAGCACCACTTCCCGCACGACTACGCGCGCACCCCGCGCTCCGTGGCGCGCGCCTGGTTCACCGACGACGAGATGAGCCGCTCCCTGGACTTCCTCACGGCCGCCCAGCACCAGGACGGCGGCTGGCCGATCCGCTGGCACCAGTGGGCACCGTCCACGGCCGTGGAGGCCCGCCCCCTGGTGACGATCGAGGCACTGCGCACCCTGGAGGCCCACGGCCGCCCGATCACCTGACGGGAAGCAACGACGACGCGAGGCCGCCGTACAACGGAAGGGGACGGGTCGGGGGTGTCCGCCCGCAGCGGTTGCCGCGTCAACCCCGGCACCCCCAGCCACCTGATTCCGCGCCGTTCCGAGGACGGACACCCCCGACCCGCCCCCGCCCCCACGGCGGCAAGGCGCGACGGGCACCCCACGACCCGCACGGGCCGTCGCAGGCACAGAGACAAACGACCAGCTCAGCCCACATGTCAGTCCCGAGGTGCAGGATAGGGAGCATGGTCAGCGACGCACACCGAGCCCTCGACGGCTTCTCCCCCGCGACCCGCGGCTGGTTCACGGGCGCCTTCGACGCGCCGACGGCCGCCCAGGCGGGCGCGTGGCAGGCCATCCGCGAGGGCTCGGACGTCCTGGTCGTCGCCCCCACCGGCTCCGGCAAGACCCTCGCCGCCTTCCTCGCCGCCCTGGACCAGCTCGCCTCCACGCCCCCACCCGCCGACCCCAGGAAGCGCTGCCGCGTCCTGTACGTCTCCCCGCTCAAGGCCCTGGCCGTGGACGTGGAGCGCAACCTCCGCAGCCCCCTCACCGGCATCCGCCAGGAGTCCGTACGCCAAGGCCTGCCCGAACCGGAGGTCAAGGTCGGCATCCGCTCCGGCGACACCCCCGCCGCCGAGCGCCGCGCCCTGTCCACCCGCCCCCCGGACGTCCTCATCACCACCCCCGAGTCGCTCTTCCTGATGCTGACGTCGGCCACCCGCGACGCCCTGACCGGCATCGAGACGGTGATCCTCGACGAGGTCCACGCGGTGGCGGGCACCAAGCGCGGCGCCCACCTCGCCCTCACCCTGGAGCGCCTGGACGAACTCCTCCCGAGGCCGGCCCGCCGCATCGGCCTCTCCGCCACCGTCCGCCCCGTCGACGAGGTGGCCCGCTTCCTCTCCCCTCGCCGCAAGGTGGAGACCGTCCAGCCGAAGTCGGGCAAGGAGTTCGACCTCTCTGTGGTCGTCCCGGTGGAGGACCTCGGCGAACTGGGCGGCTCCCCGGTCTCCGACGCGGCGGCCAGCGGCCCCGACGACCCCACCCGCGCGGAACGCCCGTCGATCTGGCCGCACGTCGAGGAGCGCATCGCCGACCTCGTCCAGTCCCACCGCTCCACCATCGTCTTCGCCAACTCCCGCCGCCTGGCGGAGCGCCTCTGCAACCGCCTCAACGAGATCGCCTACGAACGGGCCACCGGCGAGACCCTCGACGAACACCACGCCCCGGCAGAACTGATGGGCGGCTCGGGCGCCGCCCAGGGCGCCCCGCCCGTCATCGCCCGCGCCCACCACGGCTCGGTCTCCAAGGAGCAACGCGCCCTCGTCGAGGAGGACCTCAAGGCGGGCCGCCTCCCCGCCGTGGTCGCCACCTCCAGCCTGGAGCTGGGCATCGACATGGGCGCCGTGGACCTGGTCGTCCAGGTGGAGTCCCCGCCCTCCGTGGCCTCCGGCCTCCAGCGCGTGGGCCGCGCGGGACACCAGGTCGGCGCGGTCTCCACCGGCGTGGTCTTCCCGAAGTACCGCGGCGACCTCGTCCAGTCGGCGGTGGTCACCGAACGGATGCGCACCGGCGCCATCGAGTCCCTGCGGATCCCGGCCAACCCCCTGGACGTCCTCGCCCAGCAACTGGTCGCCATGACCGCGATGGACAGCTGGCACGTCGACGACCTGCTCGCGATGGTCCGCCGCGCCGCCCCCTTCGCCGCCCTGCCCGAGTCCGCGTTCACCGCGGTCCTCGACATGCTCGCGGGCCGCTACCCGTCCGACGCGTTCGCCGAGCTGCGCCCGCGCGTGGTGTGGGACCGGGTCACCGGCACGATCACCGGCCGCCCCGGCGCCCAGCGCCTCGCCGTCACCTCCGGCGGCACGATCCCGGACCGCGGCCTCTTCGGGGTCTTCCTCGCCGGGGCCGACCCCAAGAAGGGCGGCGGCCGGGTCGGCGAACTCGACGAGGAGATGGTCTACGAGTCCCGCGTGGGCGACGTCTTCACCCTGGGCACCAGCTCCTGGCGCATCGAGGACATCACACGCGACCGGGTCCTGGTCTCCCCCGCGCCGGGCGTCCCGGGCAGGCTGCCCTTCTGGAAGGGCGACCAGCTGGGCCGCCCGCTGGAGCTGGGCCGCGCGGTGGGCGCGTTCCTGCGCGAGGTCGGCTCCCTCACCCCGGAGGACGCCCGCCTCCGCCTGCTCACGGCGGGCCTGGACGCGTGGGCGGCGGACAACGTCCTGTCCTACCTCAGCGAACAGCGCGAGGCCTGCGGCCACATCCCCGACGACCGCACCATCGTCGTCGAACGCTTCCGCGACGAGCTGGGCGACTGGCGCGTCGTCGTGCACTCCCCGTTCGGCGCCCAGGTACACGCCCCGTGGGCGCTCGCGCTGGGCGCCCGGCTCTCCGAGCGCTACGGCATGGACGCGCAGGTCATGCACGCCGACGACGGCATCGTGCTGCGGCTCCCGGACGCCGACCTGCTGAGCCTGGACCTCCTCGACACCGAACCCGTGACCACGAACAGGGGCACGGAGTACGACGCCGACCAGGCCCCGGTCGGCGCCGCCGACGTCGTCTTCGACAAGGGCGAGGTCGACCAGGTCGTCACCGACCAGGTGGGCGGCTCGGCCCTGTTCGCGTCCCGGTTCCGGGAGTGCGCCGCCCGCGCGCTGCTGCTGCCGCGCCGCAACCCGGGCAAGCGCACCCCGCTCTGGCAGCAGCGCCAGCGCGCCTCCCAACTGCTCCAGGTGGCGGGTGAGTTCGGTTCGTTCCCGATCGTCCTGGAGGCGGTCCGCGAGTGCCTCCAGGACGTCTTCGACGTCCCCGGCCTCGTCGAGCTGATGGGCGACCTGGAGTCCCGCAAGGTCCGCCTGGTCGAGGTCACCACCCCCGAGCCGTCCCCCTTCGCCCGCTCCCTCCTCTTCGGCTACGTCGCCCAGTTCCTGTACGAGGGGGACTCCCCGCTCGCCGAACGCCGCGCCGCCGCCCTCTCCCTCGACTCCCGCCTGCTGGCGGAACTCCTAGGCCAGGCGGAGCTGCGCGAACTGCTCGACGCCGAGGTGCTCACCGAGTTGGAGCGGGAACTGCAGTGGCTCACCGAGGACCGCCGTGTCAAGGACGCCGAGGGCGTCGCGGACCTGCTGCGGCTCCTCGGCCCGCTCACGGACGCCGAGCTGGCCGAGCGGGGCGCCGAACCCCAGTGGGCCGGGGAGCTGGCCGGGGCCCGCCGCGCCATCCGGGTCCGCATCGCGGGCGCCGACCACTGGGCGGCCGTGGAGGACGCGGGCCGCCTGCGCGACGCCCTCGGCACCGCCCTGCCGGTGGGCGTCCCGGAAGCCTTCACCGAACCGGTCAAGGACCCCCTGGGCGACCTCCTCGCCCGCCACGCCCGCACCCACGGCCCCTTCACCTCCGCCACCGCCGCGGCCCGCTTCGGCCTGGGCGTCGCGGTCACCGACGGCGCCCTCCAGCGGCTCGCCGCAAGCGGCCGGGTCGTCCAGGGCGAGTTCCACCCGGCGGGCATCGGCCAGGAGTGGTGCGACGCGGCGGTCCTGCGCCGACTGCGGCGCCGCTCCCTGGCCGCGCTCCGGCACGAGCTGGAGCCGGTGCCGCCCCCGGCGCTCGCCCAGTTCCTGCCGCAGTGGCAGCACATCGGCAAGGGCCACACCCTCCGCGGCACCGACGGCCTGGTCCGCGCGGTGGAGCAGTTGCAGGGCGCCTCCGTACCCGCCTCCGCCCTGGAGAAGCTCGTCCTGCCGTCCCGCGTCACGCACTACACCCCGGCGATGCTGGACGAACTCACCGCGACCGGCGAGGTCGTCTGGGCCGGTGCGGGAGCCCTCCCCGGCAAGGACGGCTGGGTCTCCCTCTACGTGGCGGACGCGGCCCCCCTGCTCCTGCCGCCCCCGCACCCCCTGGAGCTGACGGCACTGCACCAGTCCGTCCTCGACGCCCTCTCCGGCGGCTACGGCCTGTTCTTCCGGCAGGTCGCCGACCAGGTCCGCGCCACCACCCACCCCGACGTCACCGACCCCCAACTGGCCGACGCCCTCTGGGACCTGGCCTGGTCCGGGCGGCTCACCAACGACACGCTCACGCCCATGCGCTCCCTGCTGGGCTCCGGCCGCACCGCGGGTTCCACCGCCCACCGCGCCAAGCGCACGGTCCCGCGCGGGCGTTACGGCTCCCTCACGGCCGCCGCCCGCCCGACGTCCCGCACCGGCCCGCCGACCGTCGCCGGACGCTGGTCCCTGCTGCCCGCCCGCGAACCGGACACCACCGTGCGCGCCCACGCCCTGGCCCGCACCCTCCTCGACCGGCACGGCGTGGTCACCCGGGGCGCCGTCGCCGCCGAGGGCGTGGAGGGCGGCTTCTCGGCGACGTACCGGGTCCTGTCCGCCTTCGAGGAGACCGGCCAGGCCCGCCGCGGCTATGTGGTGGAGGGCCTGGGCGCGGCCCAGTTCGCGATGGACGGCGCGGTGGACCGCCTCCGCGCGGTGGCCAACGCCCGCGACCGCGGCGCCGCCCCGCCCACCCCCGACTACGGCGACGGCTTCCCCGCGGACGCGGCGGAGGCACCCAGCGCGTTCCCCGCCGCCCCCCACACCACCCACGACTTCGGCGAACCCGACCCCTTCGCCCCCCTCGACGGCGGCTACGACACCCCGTCCGCCCACCCGTCCCCCTCCCCCGGCGACTACGTCTCCCCACGCGACCGCGCCCCCCAGGGCACACCCTCCTGGCAGCACGGCCCCCGAAGCACCTACGGCTCCCGCCAGAGCCGCCCCTCTGCCACCTCCCGCGCGGTCGTCCTGGCCGCCGCCGACCCGGCCAACGCCTACGGCGCCGCCCTCCCCTGGCCCGAACCGCCGGACGGCGCGAGCCACAAGCCGGGCCGCAAGGCGGGGTCGCTGGTGGTCCTCGTCGACGGCGACCTGGCCCTCTACATGGAGCGCGGCGGCAAGACCGTCCTGGCCTGGCCCACCGACCCGCACGGCGCACCCACCGACGACCCCCGCCTCCAGGACGCCGCGGAGTCCCTCGCCAGCGCCGCCCGCGCGGGCTCCCTGGGCACGGTCACCGTCGAACGCGTCAACGGCACCCCGGCCCTGACCTCGCCCTTCGGCGCCCTCCTGGAAGGAGCGGGGTTCATCGCCACCCCGCGCGGCCTGCGCCTGCGTGCCTGACGCGGACCGTCCGTGCCACCCTTGACCCATGCCCGAAGGAGACACGGTCTGGCAGGCCGCGAAACGGCTGCACGACGCGCTCGCGGGCAAGCCGCTGACCCGCTCCGACCTCAGGGTCCCCCGGTTCGCCACCGCCGACCTCACGGGCCGCGCCGTCCTGGACGTCACCCCGCGCGGCAAGCACCTCCTCACCCGCGTCCAGGGCGGTCTGACGCTCCACTCCCACCTGCGCATGGACGGCGCGTGGAAGGTGTACGCCCCCGGCCAGCGCTGGGCCGGCGGCCCCACCCACCAGATCCGCGCCATCCTCGGCACCGCCGACCGCACGGCCGTCGGCTACCGCCTCCCCGTCCTGGAACTGCTGCGCACCGCCGACGAGCACCGAGCGGTGGGCCACCTGGGCCCCGACCTGCTGGGTCCGGACTGGGACCCGGAGCGCGCCCTCGCCAACCTCCTCAAGGACCCCGCCCGCCCCCTCGGCGAGGCCCTGCTGGACCAGCGCAATCTGGCGGGCATCGGCAACGTCTACAAGAGCGAGCTGTGCTTCCTGCTGGGTGTCACGCCCTGGCTCCCGGTCGGCGACCTCCCCGCCGACCGCGCCGCACGGCTCGCCCCCCTCGCGAAGAAACTCCTGGAGGCCAACCGGGAGCGCCCCGTCCGCACCACGACCGGCACGGGCCGCCGCGGCCAGGACCTGTTCGTGTACGGCCGCTCATCCCGCCCCTGCCTGCGCTGCGGCACCCCGGTCCGCGCCGCCGACCAGGGCGACGGCTCCCGCCAACGCCCCACCTACTGGTGCCCCACCTGTCAGCCGGGCCCGACCCCCTGACGAACGCCCCTCACCGGACGTACCGCCGCCACCCGGCCTCCGCCGACCCCCCACCGACCGCGCCCACACGCGCACCGCCGTCCGAACCGGCACCAGGACGGACCTCCGCACCAGCACCAGCTTCCACGTCATCCCCCCGCGCCACCTTCTCCCCCCGCCAGACGGCCACCCACCGCCGCCACTCCACGGCCCCCACGGCCCGCCCCTTGGCCACGCAGTGCACCGGCAACAGACTCAGCCCCCACCCCCCGGCCGCGACCGCCCCTTCCAGCACCCCGGCGTCCGGTGCCACCACCAGCCGCACCGCGGCCCACCACCACACGGCTCCGAGCCCCGCGACAGCCCCCCAGCGCGCTATCCGCCCGACCACGGCCCCGTCACCTCCAGCCCGACGCCAGTAAGCCGTCCTCGCCCACCAGGACGACGCTAGGGAGCCACCTCATCGCACGGGAGGGCGCATCAGCGGCACAAGGGCGCACCGCTCACCACGGGCCGCCGACGGGCCTCAGGACGGCACCCGCCTCACGCGTGCTCCGCCTGGAACATCCAGTGGTGCTTCTCGAGATCCGCCGTGATCCCGATGAGCAGGTCCTGCGACACCGGATCCGCCTCCGCGGTCGCCGTCACCCGCTCCCGCATCCGGGTGATCACCGCGCCCAGCGCCTCGACCAGCACCCCCACCGCGTCGGTGTCCTTCACCCAGCCCTGCGGCACGGTCCCGATCGCACTGTCCGCGGCGACCGTCGCCGCCCGCCCGTCGGGGGAGACGCCCAGCGCCGCGGCGCGCTCGGCCACGGTGTCGGAGTGGGTCCGCGCGGTGTCCACGACCTCGTCGAGCTGGAGGTGCACGGACCGGAACCGCGGGCCGACGATGTTCCAGTGGATCTGCTTGCCCACCAGCGCGAGGTCCACCAGGTCGACCAGCGCGCCCTGCAACGCCTCGGCGACGGTCTTCAGATCCGATTCGGGCAGCGGGCTCTTGACGACGTACATCCGTACCTCCAGTGGCCGTTCGGTCACTCAACGATGACCGCGCCTCCCGGATCCGGCAAACGGACCAAACCCCCACACCGTGCCCAGCTCTGCCTCAGCCCACGCGAAAACCCCGACCAAGCCCCTCCGGATCCACCCGGAGAAGCCCCGGCCGGGGCCTCACAGTCATCGAGACGGTCGTCGGGTCGCCGTCCGTCGAAGTTGTCGTCAGTCGAGTCGTCGGTCGAGTCGTCGTCGTCAGCCAGTCGCTCGCGGACGCCGCCGTACGGCGTTCATCACGCCGCGACCACGTCCACCGCTTCCGCGGGCGCCTTGATGGTCACCCGTTCCGGTGGCACACCGGTCACCGAGACGGAGCCCAGCATCGGACGAACCGGCCTGGGCACGGGCTCGCTGGGCGTGGCCGCAGCGGACTGGGCCAGCTCGGCGAGGGCGAGTTCGTCGCTCACTTCCCGCATGAGTTCGGACATCCGTACGTCCAGCGCGTCGCAGATGGCGGAGAGCAGCTCGGAGGAAGCCTCCTTCTGCCCCCGCTCCACCTCGGAGAGATAGCCGAGCGAGACTCGGGCGGACGAGGAGACTTCGCGCAGAGTACGGCCCTGGCGTTGGCGCTGCCGACGCAGCACGTCACCCAGCAGGCGACGGAGCAGAATCATCGGTGGCTCCCTCCTCGGACCGCGTAGCCGCATCCTTCACGCCCCACCGTACCGCCTCGCGCCGCGGCCGTGCGGGGAGCGATGTCGTGTTCACTCAGGGCTGCAAACATCAAAACCCCCCGTTCTGTTCCGTATCCTGTGCCCGCTCATTCCCGGTCTGTTCGCCCGTAAGCTCTTCGATCAACAGGGCGAGTACGCTCCGTACACTCTCTCTACGAATTTCCGCCCGGTCGCCGTTCAACCGCAGGGCCCGCACTTTTCCGCCACCGGCGGAACCGGAACCCGCTCCCGCGGGCCCCGCCACGGCGACGAAAACCGTGCCGACGGGCTGCCCGTCCTGCGGGTCGGGACCCGCCACGCCGGTTGTCGCGAGGCCCCAGTCAGCACCGAGGAGCTGGCGCGCTCCGGCCGCCATCTGGGCCGCGACCTGCGCGTCCACCGCTCCGCGCCGCTCCAGCAGCGCGGCGTCGACACCGAGCAGCCGGTGCTTGAGGGGGGTGGCGTACGCGGTCACGGAGCCCCGGAACACCTGGGACGCCCCCGGCACCGCGGTGATCTCCGCGGCCACCAGGCCCCCGGTCAGCGACTCGGCGACGGCGACCGTGCCGCCCTTGACGCTGAGTAGTCGCACGACGTCGGCGGCCGTGGAACTCACCCTTCCGTCTCCTCCAACGCGGCCTTGCGCTCCGCGATTCCCTGCCTGCGCAGCACAATGGCCTGTCTTACATAGTCGAGGCCGGTGACGACGGTCAGGACGACCGCCGCGGCCATCACCCAGAACCTCAGGGTCGCCAGCCACCCCGTCAGTGCCAGCACGTACATCCCCACGGCCACGCCCTGGGTGAGGGTCTTGAGCTTGCCGCCCCGGCTCGCCGGGATGACGCCGTACCGGATGACCAGGAAACGCAGCAGCGTGATCCCGAGTTCCCGTCCGAGGATCACCGCGGTGACCCACCAGGGCAGATCACCGAGGGCGGACAGACAGATCAGCGCCGCCCCCATGATCGCCTTGTCGGCGATGGGGTCGGCGATCTTACCGAAGTCCGTGACGAGGTCGTACGTCCGCGCGAGATGGCCGTCGAACAGGTCGGTGATCATGGCGATGGCGAAGGCCGCCCAGGCGAACGACCGCCAGGCCGGGTCGTACCCGCCCTCGGCCAGCATCAGCGCGATGAAGCCGGGCACCAGCAGCAGCCGGAGCATGGTCAGCAGGTTGGCGATGTTCCAGACGCTGGCCTGGTTGACCGCCGCGGCGGCCAGCTTCGCCCCCCGCGCGGGACGCCCGTCGTCATGCACCCCGGGACCCGGACCCGCACCCGTACCGGCATCGGGACCCGCCGCCGAGGAGGATCCCCCCGCCTTCGACGACCCCCCGACGGACTGCGCCCGCGAGGAGCCACCCGCGGCGGACGCCGGTACTCCGGTCATCTCCCCGCCTCCCCGCTGCCGCCGGACCCGCCGACGAGCGCGCCCTGCAAGGGCTCGGCCACCAGGTCGACGCCCTCCGTGCCGACCACCTTCGCCTCGACCATACGGCCGACGCGCAGGCCCGCGCCGCTGGTGAGCAGCACCTGCCCGTCCGTCTCCGGCGCCTGGTGCGCTCCGCGGCCGTGGACGCCCTCCTCGGGGTCCACCGACTCCACGAGCACCCGCACGGTCTCCCCGAGGCGCTCCTCGGCCCGCTGCGAGACCAGTTCCTCGGCCAGCCGGGAGATGTGGGCGAGCCGCTCGGCGACGACCTCCTCGTCCAGCTTGTCGCCGTACGTCGCGGCCTCCGTGCCCTCCTCGTCGGAGTAGCCGAAGACACCGATGGCGTCCAGCCGCGCGCCGTTCAGGAAGCGCTCCAGCTCGGCCAGGTCGGCCTCGGTCTCGCCGGGGAAGCCGACGATGAAGTTGGAGCGCACCCCGGCGTCGGGCGCCTTGCCGCGGATGGTGTCCAGCAGCTCCAGGAAGCGGTCGGTGTCACCGAAGCGGCGCATCGCGCGCAGCACGTCGGGGGCGGAGTGCTGGAAGGACAGGTCGAAGTACGGGGCGACCTTCGGGGTGGAGGTCAGGACGTCGATCAGACCGGGCCGCATCTCGGCGGGCTGGAGGTAGCTGACCCGCACCCGCTCGATGCCGTCGACCTCGGCCAGCTCGGGCAGCAGCGACTCCAGCAGGCGGATGTCGCCGAGGTCCTTGCCGTAGGAGGTGTTGTTCTCGGAGACCAGCATGATCTCCTTGACGCCCTGCTCGGCCAGCCAGCGGGTCTCGTTCAGGACGTCGCTGGGGCGGCGGGAGATGAAGGAACCGCGGAAGGACGGGATGGCGCAGAAGGAGCAGCGCCGGTCGCAGCCGGAGGCGAGCTTCACGGAGGCCACCGGGGAGCCGTCCAGTCTGCGGCGCAGCGGCGCGCGCGGGCCGGAGGCGGGGGCGAGTCCCTCGGGGAGGTCGAGGGGACCGTGCCCGGGCAGCGCGACCTCGGCCGCCGATTCCTGCCGCTCGGCGGGGCTGATCGGCAGCAGCTTGCGCCGGTCGCGCGGGGTGTGCGCGGCGTGGATGCCGCCGTTCAGGATGGTCTGGAGCCGGTCGGAGATGTCGGCGTAGTCGTCGAAGCCGAGCACGCCGTCGGCCTCGGGGAGGGCTTCGGCGAGTTCCTTGCCGTACCGCTCGGCCATGCAGCCCACGGCGACGACGGCCTGGGTTCTGCCGTGGCCCTTGAGGTCGTTGGCCTCCAGGAGGGCGTCGACGGAGTCCTTCTTGGCGGCCTCGACGAATCCGCAGGTGTTGACGACGGCGACGTCCGCTTCCTCGGCGTCCTCGACGAGCTGCCAGCCGTCCGCCTCCAAACGGCCTGCCAGCTCCTCCGAGTCCACCTCGTTACGGGCGCAGCCAAGGGTGACCAGTGCGACGGTACGGCGTTCAGGCATGGGCTCAAGACTACTTTGTCCGACTGACAGCCCACGTCGACGGGGCTGGACGCGCCCTCAAGGGCGCGTCCAGCCCCGTGTCGCGTGCCACGGTCTAGCCGACCTGCGGGTCGCCCTTGGTGTACGTCAGCCGCTCGACGGCGCCGGGCTGGAAGTCGTCCTCGATCTTCTTGCCGTTGACGTGCAGCTCGATCGCCCCGGCGTCGCCGAGGACGAGGTTGACCTTGGAGCTGTCCTGGAAGGTCTTGGAGTCACCCTCTTTGAGCAGTCCGTCGAAGAGGAGTCGGCCGTTGTGGTCCTTGGCCGAGATCCAACTGGGGCGGTCGACGGCGGCGACCTGGACGGTGACCTTGTCGCGGGGCGCTGCCGCGATGGCGCTCTCGGTCGGGTCCGGCTTGGGGTCGGCGGGCTTCCTGGTCGCGGCGCTGGGCGACGGCGAGGTGCTCTGCTCGGGCGCGCCGCCCTCGGCGACCTGCTGTTCCGAGCCGCCGCCGTCGGTGCCGCCCTTGAACGCGGTGAACGCCACGAAGCCGACGACGGCGACGATCGCGGCGACCATCGCCGCGGTCCAGTTCGGTCCCCGCCGTTCGGGACGGATGCGCTCCGCCTCGAACATGGGTGCGGCGGGGGTGGGAGCGGGGCGCCCGCCGTGGTCGGCGTCGTACTGCTCGAGCAGCGGGTCCGGGTCGAGGTGGACGGCCTTGGCGAGGGTCCTGATGTGACCGCGGGCGTAGACGTCGCCGCCGCAGGGGGCGAAGTCGTCGGCCTCGATCGCGTGCACGATGACGATACGGACCCGGGTGGCGGCGCTGACGTCGTCGACGGTCAGCCCGGCCGCGAGGCGCGCCTGCTTCAGGGTATGGCCGATGGAGGGGCGGGCTTCTTCCTGGGGAACGCCCTCGAACGGACGCTCGTCTTCAGGGGAGTTGCCGATGGACACGGGGGCGCCTTTCGAGCGTGTAGCCACCTGCTGGAGGTTCAGTCTAGGGGGGGTGCGAAAGGGTGGGGCAACCGGGCGGAGGGACTTTGTACGCCATCGGAATGGCCGGTCATGCCGATGGTGCGTGAGTTGTTTCTGATTTCCCTCAACTTGACGTGCGACCCAGGCAAACGGTTGCTCACTGATCCCTTACGGGTGAGTCACGATCCCGCATCCGGCCGAAACCCCGTGCGCCGATCAGGCACCGGCCGGGTCGGAACCGCGCACCGGGCCCCCGCGCGAGAGCCACGCGACGGACACCGGCCACCGTCTCCCTACGCACCATCCTCCCCACGGATGACGGCCAGCACACCGTCCAGCTCGTCAGGCTTGACCAGAACGTCACGCGCCTTGGACCCCTCGCTGGGCCCGACGATGTTCCGCGACTCCATCAGGTCCATCAGCCGCCCGGCCTTCGCGAAGCCGACCCGCAGCTTGCGCTGGAGCATGGAGGTCGACCCGAACTGGGTGGAGACGACCAGCTCGGCCGCCTGGCACAGCAGGTCGAGGTCGTCGCCGATCTCCTCGTCGATCTCCTTCTTCTGCTTGGTGCCCACGACGACGTCGTCCCGGAAGACGGGCGCCATCTGGTCCTTGCAGTGCTGGACGACCACCGCGACCTCTTCCTCGGTCACGAAGGCGCCCTGCATCCGGGTCGGCTTGTTCGCGCCCATCGGCAGGAACAGCCCGTCGCCCTTGCCGATCAGCTTCTCGGCGCCGGGCTGGTCGAGGATCACGCGCGAGTCGGCGAGCGAGGACGTGGCGAACGCCAGCCGCGACGGCACGTTCGCCTTGATCAGGCCGGTGACCACGTCCACGGACGGCCGCTGGGTGGCCAGCACCAGGTGGATGCCGGCGGCCCGCGCGAGCTGCGTGATCCGCACGATCGCGTCCTCGACGTCCCGCGGCGCGACCATCATCAGGTCGGCCAGCTCGTCCACGATCACCAGCAGGTACGGGTACGGCTGCAGCTCGCGCTCGCTGCCCTCGGGCGGTTTGGCCTTACCCTCGCGCACGGCGCGGTTGAAGTCGTCGATGTGCCGGTAGCCGTAGGCGGCCAGGTCGTCATACCTGAGGTCCATCTCGCGGACGACCCACTGGAGCGCCTCGGCGGCCCGCTTCGGGTTGGTGATGATCGGCGTGATCAGGTGCGGGATGCCCTCGTAGGCGGTCAGCTCGACGCGCTTGGGGTCGACGAGGATCATCCGGACGTCCTCGGGGGTCGCCCGCATCATCACCGAGGTGATCAGACAGTTGATGCAGGACGACTTGCCGGACCCGGTGGCACCGGCGACCAGCATGTGCGGCATCTTCGCCAGCGAGTGCATGACGTAGCCGCCCTCGACGTCCTTGCCGAAGGCGACCAGCATCGGGTCGTCGTCCTCCGCCGACTCCGCGAGGCGCAGCACGTCGCCGAGGTTGACCATCTCGCGGTCGGTGTTGGGGATCTCGATGCCGACCGCGGACTTGCCGGGGATGGGGCTGATGATCCGTACGTCGGGGCTGGCGACGGCGTAGGCGATGTTCTTGGTCAGCGCGGTGATCCGCTCGACCTTCACGGCGGGGCCCAGCTCGACCTCGTAGCGGGTGACCGTCGGCCCGCGCGTGAAGCCGGTCACCCGGGCGTCGACCTTGAACTCGGTGAAGACGGTGGTGAGCGACTCGACGACGGCGTCGTTGGCGGCGCTGCGCGCCTTGCCGGGGCCCCCGCGCGTGAGCAGGTCCAGGGACGGCAGCGCGTAGGTGATGTCGCCGGAGAGCTGGAGCTGCTCGGCGCGCGGCGGCAGTTCGCGTTCGCCGGGCGGTGGCGTCTTGGTGAGGTCGGGGACCTCCGCCTTGAGCTGGCTCGGCTTCAGCTTCTCCTGCTGGGGTCGCCCGGCCGGGACGGGCGTCGGGGTCGGCGTGGTCTCCTCGCGGTCTCCGGGGCCGACGCCCTGGGTGAGGTCGGCGACGACCGGGGAGGGCGGCATCCCGTGCAGCACCGCCCCGTCGAGCGCGGCGGCGGCCGCCGCGGCGACGTCCACGGCGTCCATCTGACGCTCCATGTCGGGCTGCGGCACCGCGGACCGCCTGGGGCGGCTGCGACGCCGCGAGAGGGCCTCCTGCTCGGCCTGGTCGGGGTCGTAGGCCTCCGGGACCGGGCCGCGGCGACGGCCGCGCGCGGGGAGCGCCTCGCGCCACTGCTCGTCGTAGCGCGCGTCGTCCTCGCCGAGCGGGTCGATGTCCGCCTCGGGGTCGGGCAGCAGCCCGAGCCGCACCCCGAGCTGCCGCAGCCGCTGCGGGATGGCGTTGACCGGTGTGGCCGTGACGACCAGTAGTCCGAAGACGGTCAGCAGCACCAGCAGCGGTACGGCGAGCACCTCGCCCATGGCGAAGTTCAGCGGGGTGGCGGCGGCCCAGCCGATGAGCCCGCCGGCGTCCCGTATGGGCTGCATTCCGGCGCTGCGCGCGGGCGAGCCGCAGGCGATGTGCACCTGGCCGAGCACGCCGATGACGAGCGCGGACAGTCCGATGACGATCCGCCCGTTGGCCTCGGGCTTCTCCGGGTGCCGGATGAACCGTACGGCGATCACCGCGAGCAGGATCGGCACCAGCAGGTCGAGCCGCCCGAACGCGCCGGTGACCAGCATCTCGACCAGGTCGCCGACGGGGCCGCGCAGGTTCGACCAGGTGCCCGCGGCGACGATCAGGGAGAGCGCGAGCAGCAGCAGCGCGACGCCGTCCTTGCGGTGCGCGGGATCGAGGTTGCGGGCGCCCTGCCCTATGCCGCGGAACACCGCCCCGACCGCGTGCGCGAGGCCGAGCCAGAGGGCGCGGACGAGTCGGTAGACGCCCCCGGTCGGGTTGGGTGCCGGCTTCGGCGGGGCCGCCTTCTTGGCCGCGGCCCTCTTCGCGGGCGCCCTCTTCGCGGGGGGTTTCCTGGCGGCGGCCTTCTTCGCCGGAGCCTTCGGGGAAGCGGCGGCCTTCTTCGCGGGCGGCTTCTTGGCTGCGGAGGGACGTGAGGCCATAGGTGTGAGGTTACCGGTGGACCCGCGACCCGACGCCGCTTCACCCATTCGTGTCGCGCTCCGGGCGGCGCGGAGCTGACGCCCAGCCACCAGCCGCCACCGGGTGTCCGCCCGCCACGACGCCAGCAGGGGTCCGCCCGGCCAACACACGGGCGGGCGGGACGGGTTCTAGGACGGCATCGAGGACGCGCCGCCGACACCGGGCTCCAGCGCGTCCAACGCCCGGCGCAGTCCGGTGAGTTTCCGCTCCAGGTGCGCGGCCGTCGCCACCGCCGCCGCGTCCGCCGACTCGTCGTCGAGCTGCTTCGACAGCGCCTCGGCCTGCTCCTCGACCGCCGCCAGCCGCGCCGACAACTCGGCCAGCAGACCGGCCGACTGCTCCTTGCCACCGCCGTCGACGCCCGCCTTGCCGCCGCCCTCCAACTGGAGCCGCAGCAGCGCCGCCTGCTCACGCAGCTGGCAGTTCTTCATGTACAGCTCGACGAAGACGGAGACCTTCGCCCGCAGCACCCACGGGTCGAACGGCTTGGAGATGTAGTCGACCGCGCCCGCCGCGTAGCCGCGGAAGGTGTGGTGCGGTCCGTGGTTGATAGCGGTGAGGAAGATGATCGGGATGTCCCGGGTCCGCTCCCGTCGCTTGATGTGCGCCGCGGTCTCGAAACCGTCCATCCCCGGCATCTGCACATCCAGCAGAATGACCGCGAAGTCGTCCGTGAGCAGCGCTTTCAGCGCTTCCTCCCCGGACGATGCCCGCACCAGCGTCTGATCGAGCGCAGAGAGGATCGCCTCCAGCGCCAGCAGATTCTCCGGCCGGTCATCGACCAGGAGGATCTTGGCCTTCTGCACCATGGCCCGCCCTCCTCGCCCCGGCGTGGGGCCTCCCCTGTCCGCAGGACTTGGCGCGGCACCGCCCGGCGCCACCCCAGAGGACGACTCCCTTGCGCCGCCCGTCCTCGTGCCGGTCATCGTAGCCGCACCCCGCCTGTCGCCACACCCTGTCACCGCGATGTCACTGTGCACGTAGCAGAAACGTAGCGGGAGACCAGAAGGTTCCCCGAATCACGCGCTTCCACACACCCTCCACCACACCGAGTCAACAACTCCGCGCACTTGTCGAGGGCTTCCGCCGCACCTGCACGGGCCCCGACCGGCACCTTCACTCCTGCCGCATCCACGTCGCCATCACGGACAGCAGGTGATCCGGGTCGACCGGTTTGGTCACGTAGTCCGAGGCGCCGGACTCGATGGCCTTCTCCCGGTCGCCCTTCATCGCCTTGGCGGTCAGCGCGATGATCGGCAGCCCGGCGAACTGCGGCATCCGCCGGATCGCCGTGGTCGTCGCGTAGCCGTCCATCTCCGGCATCATGATGTCCATCAGGACGACCGCCGCGTCGTCGTGCTGCTCCAGGACCTCGATGCCCTCGCGCCCGTTCTCCGCGTACAGCACCGACAGGCCGTGCTGCTCCAGGACGCTGGTCAGCGCGAACACGTTGCGGATGTCGTCGTCGACGATCAGCACCTTCTCGCCGCCGAACCTCATGCCCCGCACCGACTGCGGCGCCGGGTCCTGCTCGCCTCCGGCCCACTGCTCGGGCTGCCCCTGCGGCAGGGCGAGCGGCTCGGCCGCCGCCGCCCGGCGCCGCCTCCGGAACAGCGCCGCCGCGCCGTTCTGGGTCTCGTGGTACGACTTCACCTCGGCCGGCGTCTCGATCGCCACCCCGGACATGTCGCGCGTGGGCACGATCAGGTCCCCGGGGTCCAGGGCCGCGACGGGCTGCTGGTAGCCGTGCGGGGGCAGCTCGCTCGGGTGCAGCGGCAGGTACAGCGTGAACGTCGAACCGCGCCCCGGCTCGCTCTGCGCGTGGATCTCACCGCCGAGCAGCTGCGCGATCTCGCGCGAGATGGACAGCCCGAGGCCGGTGCCGCCGTACTTGCGGCTGGTGGTGCCGTCGGCCTGCTTGAACGCCTCGAAGATCACCCGCATCTTGCTGGCCGCGATGCCGATGCCGGTGTCCGTCACCGAGAACGCGATCAGCTCCGCCTCCGGGTTCGTCAGCGAACCGGCCTCCAGCAACTGCTCCCGGATCGCCTGCGGAACGTCGTCCCGCGCGGGCCTGATGACCAGCTCCACCGAGCCGGAGTCGGTGAACTTCACCGCGTTCGACAGCAGGTTGCGCAACACCTGGAGCAGCCGCTGCTCGTCGGTGTGCAGGGTCGCGGGCAGCTCCGGCGACACCCGCACCGACAGGTCCAGGCCCTTCTCCGCGGTCAGCGGCCGGAAGGTGGCCTCCACGTAGTCCACGAGCTGGACGAGCGCGATACGGGTCGGGGAGACGTCCATCTTGCCCGCCTCGACCTTCGACAGGTCGAGGATGTCGTTGATCAGCTGGAGCAGGTCGGAGCCCGCGCCGTGGATGGTCTCGGCGAACTCCACCTGCTTCGGGGTGAGGTTGCCGTCCGCGTTGTCGGCGAGCAGCTTGGCCAGGATCAGCAGCGAGTTCAGCGGCGTCCGCAGCTCGTGCGACATGTTGGCGAGGAACTCGCTCTTGTAGCGCATGGAGACGGCCAGTTGCTCGGCGCGCTCCTCCAGGACCTGCCGGGCCTCCTCGATCTCGGTGTTCTTCACCTCGATGTCGCGGTTCTGCTGGGCGAGCAGCTCGGCCTTCTCCTCCAGCTCGGCGTTGGACGCCTGGAGGGCCTTCTGCCGCTGTTCCAGCTCCGCCGAGCGCAGCCGCAGCTGCTCGGTCAGCTCCTGCGACTGCCTCAGCAGCACCTCCGTCTTGGTGTTGACGGAGATGGTGTTGACGCTGGTCGCGATCATCTCGGCGATCTGGTTGAGGAAGTCCTTCTGGATCTGCGTGAACGGCGTGAACGAGGCCAGCTCGATGACGCCGAGCACCTTCCCCTCGAACAGCACCGGCAACACGATCACCTGTGCGGGCGGCGCCTCCCCGAGCCCCGAGGAGATCTTCAGGTAGCCGCTGGGCGCGTTCTCGACCAGGATCGTGCGCTTCTCCTCGGCCGCCGTGCCGACGAGCGCCTCACCCGGCGCGAACGACGTCGGCATGGACCCCATGGAGTAGCCGTACGACCCCAGCATCCGCAGCTCGTAGCGGTCGTCGCCGTCCGTGCCCTGGTCCTGGCCGTCGCCCGTCGTCAGGGCGACGAAGAACGCGCCGTGCTGCGCGGACACCACCGGCGTCAGCTCGCTCATGATCAGCGAGGCGACGTCCTCCAGGTCCCGGCGGCCCTGCATGAGGGCGGAGATCCGCGCGAGGTTGCCCTTCAGCCAGTCCTGCTCCTTGTTGGCGATCGTGGTGTCCCGCAGGTTGGCGATCATCTTGTTGATGTAGTCCTGCAGCTCCTGGATCTCCCCGGAGGCGTCCACATCGATCTTGAGGTTGAGGTCGCCGCGGGTCACCGCGGTCGCCACGCGCGCGATGGCCCGCACCTGCCGGGTGAGGTTCCCGGCCATCTCGTTCACGGACTCCGTCAGGTCCCGCCAGGTGCCGTCCACGTCACGCACGCGTGCCTGACCGCCCAGCTGCCCCTCGGTGCCCACCTCACGGGCCACGCGCGTGACCTCCTCGGCGAACGACGACAACTGGTCGACCATGGTGTTGATGGTCGTCTTGAGTTCGAGGATCTCCCCGCGCGCGTCGATGTCGATCTTCTTCGTCAGGTCACCCTTGGCGATGGCCGTGGTCACCATGGCGATGTTGCGCACCTGACCGGTCAGGTTGGACGCCATCTGGTTCACCGACTCGGTGAGGTCCTTCCAGGTGCCCGCCACACCCGGTACGTGCGCCTGCCCGCCCAGGATGCCGTCCGTGCCCACCTCACGGGCCACCTTGGTGACCTGCTCGGCGAACGAGCTCAGCGTCTTCACCATGGTGTTGAAGGTGTCGGCGAGCTGCGCCACCTCACCGCGCGCCTCGATCGTCACCGTCCGCGTCAGATCGCCGTTGGCGACCGCCGCCGCGACCTGGGAGATGTTCCGCACCTGCACGGTGAGGTTCTTGGCCATCAGGTTGACGTTGTCGCTGAGGTCCTTCCAGATGCCCACGACGCCGGGCACGTGCGCCTGGCCGCCGAGGATGCCCTCGGTGCCCACCTCGCGCGCCACCCGTGTGACCTGCTCGGCGAAGGACGACAGCTGGTCCACCATCGTGTTGACGGTGGTGACGAGTTCGAGGATCTCGCCCTTCGCGTCGACGGTGATCTTCTTCGACAGGTCGCCCTTGGCGACCGCGGTCGTGACCTCGGCGATGTTGCGGACCTGGATGGTCAGGTTGTTCGCCATGAAGTTCACGGACTGCGTGAGGTCCTTCCAGGTGCCGGAGACCCCCTGCACCTCGGCCTGGCCGCCGAGGATGCCCTCGGTGCCCACCTCACGGGCCACCCGCGTGACCTCTTCGGCGAACGACGACAGCTGGTCGACCATCGTGTTCAGGGTGTTCTTCAGCTCCAGGATCTCCCCGCGCGCGTCCACGGTGATCTTCTGGGACAGGTCACCGCGCGCCACCGCGGTGGCGACCTGAGCGATGTTGCGGACCTGGCCGGTCAGGTTGGACGCCATGCCGTTCACGGAGTCCGTCAGGTCCCGCCACACGCCCGCGACGCCCGGCACCTGCGCCTGCCCGCCCAGGCGCCCCTCGGTACCCACCTCACGGGCCACCCGGGTCACCTGGTCGGCGAAGGCGGAGAGCTGGTCGACCATCGTGTTGATGGTGTTCTTCAGCTCCAGGATCTCCCCGCGCGCGTCGACGTCGATCTTCTGCGACAGGTCACCGCGCGCCACGGCCGTCGTCACCTGGGCGATCTGCCGCACCTGGGACGTCAGGTTGCCCGCCATGAAGTTGACCGAGTCGGTCAGTTCCTTCCAGGTGCCGGACACGCCGTCCACCCGCGCCTGACCACCGAGGCGCCCCTCGGTGCCCACGTCCCGCGCCATCCGCGTGACCTGCTCGGCGAACGACGACAGCTGGTCCACCATCGTGTTCACGGTGTTCTTCAGCTGGAGCATCTCGCCGGACACGTCCACGGTGACCTTCTGCGACAGGTCGCCGTTGGCCACCGCCGTCGTCACCTGGGCGATGTTGCGCACCTGACCGGTGAGGTTGCGGAACGCGGTGTTGACGGAGTCCGTCAGGTCCTTCCACGTCCCGGCCGCCCCCGGCACCTGCGCCTGCCCGCCCAGCTCACCCTCGACACCGACCTCGCGCGCCACGCGCGTGACCTCGGCCGCGAACGCGGAGAGCTGGTCCACCATCCCGTTGACGGTGTTCTTCAGCTCCAGCATCTCCCCGGCCACGTCCACGGTGACCTTCTGCGACAGGTCACCGCCCGCCACCGCCATGGTCACCGTGGCGATGTCCCGCACCTGGGTGGTCAGGTTCCGGAAGACGGTGTTGACGGAGTCCGTCAGGTCCTTCCACGTCCCCGCCGCCCCCGGTACGTTCGCCTGCCCGCCGAGCCGCCCCTCGCCGCCGACCTCGTTGGCCACCCGCGTGACCTCGTCGGCGAAGATCCGCAGCGTCTCGGTCATCTGGTTGATCGTCTCGGCGAGCTGCGCGACCTCGCCCCGCGCGGGCACGGTCACCTTCCGCGACAGGTCACCGCTGGCCACCGCGGTCGTCACCTCGGCGATCCCGCGCACCTGGGCCGTCAGGTTCCCGGCCATGGTGTTGACGGAGTCGGTCAGCTCCTTCCACACCCCGGCCACCCCGGGCACCTGCGCCTGACCGCCCAGCTCACCCTCGGTCCCGACCTCGCGCGCGACCCGGGTCACCTCGGAGGAGAACGCCGAGAGCTGGTCCACCATCGTGTTGACGGTTTCCTTCAGCTCCAGCATCTCCCCGGCCACGTGCACCGTGACCTTCCGGGACAGATCACCCTTCGCGACCGCCGTCGTCACCAGCGCGATGTCCCGCACCTGCGCCGTCAGCCGGTACGCCATCGTGTTGACGGACTCGGTCAGGTCCTTCCACGAACCCGACATACCGCGCACCCGGGCCTGCCCGCCCAGCTTGCCCTCGGTGCCCACCTCACTGGCCACCCGCGTGACCTCGTCGGTGAACGTCGACAACTGGTCGACCAGGTTGTTGACCGTCCGCCCGACCTTGAGGAACTCGCCCCGCAGCGGATGCCCGGTCCCGTCCGGCGCCTGCGTCCGCAGATCCATCCGCGGCGACAGATCACCGTCCGCGACCGCCGACAGCACCCGGCTGACCTCGGACACCGGCCACACCAGATCGTCGACCAGCGCGTTGGAGGCGTCGATGGCCGCCGCCCAGGACCCCTCACTGGCGCCCGTCTCCAGCCGCTCCGTGAGTTTCCCCTCACGCCCCACCATGCGACGTACGCGCGACAGCTCACCCGTGAGGTGGAGATTGCGGTCGGCGACCTCGTTGAACACGGCGGCGATCTCCGACATCACGCCGTCGCCGGACACCGTGAGCCGCTTGCGGAAATTGCCGTCCCGCATCGCCACCAGAGCCGCCAGCAACCTGTTCAGGGAAGCCGTGTCGACCTCGGTGGTCCCGTTCCGACTGCCCAGGGACCGTCCGCCTTTCGCGCGCGTCTTCGTGCCCCGCGTCGCTGCGCCAGACTCCACTGTGTCCCTCCCGCAGGGGTCGACCATCTCTGCTGTGCTCGGGTGCTGCTGCCCGCCGTACACGGATCACACTCGGCCTGCCCGGACCTTCACCACAAGCCTGCCCAGTGTTTCACCCATGCCGAACCAGGCCATAACAGTTCGGCAGCTTCGCACATCGCCCGCACACCCTCCGGACGGAAACACAGGCGACCGGCATCCGCGGAGACGGCGAAGGTAAGTAACCTTGCATGAGGCTGTCCAGCCACGCCGGTCCGGTCCGGCCTGGGCGGTGGCACGGATACGAGCGGGCATTCGGAGGGGCGGCCGCAACATGACCACCGGACTGATCCCGGGGGGACAGCCCCCGGACCCCCGGCCGACGGGCATCCTGCCGTCGCAGACCCGACGGATGCCCGTCGACCCCGGGGCCCAGCACGTCGAAAGCAGGTCGAGTAGTTCCGTGATCACCGCGCGCGCGGCCGCCAGCTTCGAACCCGTGGGGCGCTCGGTCGCGTCGGCCCGCTCCTTCGTCCGCGACACGCTGCAGGGCTGGGGCTTCGGTGACATCGTCGACGACGCCGTCGTCCTCACCAGCGAACTGGTCACCAACGCCGTCATCCACGCGGGCACCGCCGCGGACGTCCTGTGCCTGCGCTCGGAGGACGGGGTCCGCATCGAGGTCGCCGACCACTACCCCGAGCGCGAGGTCCCCCTCCAGGGCTCCCCCGTCCACATGGGCAGCCCCGACCGGGAAGGCGGGCGCGGCCTCCAGCTCTGCGCCGCCCTCGCGGGCCGCTGGGGCGTCGAGTACACCCCGACCCACAAACAGGTCTGGTTCCAGCTCGACCTCCCGCAGCGCTCCGTCGGCACCCGCACCGCGGGCCCCTCCCTCCCCGCGGACCTCCTGCCGCTCGCCGACGGCCGCGTCCGCGTCGCCGTCATCCAGATCGACCGCGGCGGCGCCGTCACCGCCTGGAACGACGACGCCGAGGACCTCTTCGGCTACCCGGCCGAACTGGTCATCGGCAAGCCCCTCACCGACCTCGCCGCCTGGCCGCACACCCCCGGCACCAGCACCGGCATCGCCGAGGCGCTGCGGCTGTCCCGCTGGGAGGGCAGCTACGGCATCCGCGCCGCCAACGGCCGCGTCACCCCCGTCTACGCCTCCCACCTGCGCGTCCGCGACACCTCCGGCGACCCGTCCACGGTCTGCCTGCTGGTACGGGACCATGAACGGGCCGTCCTGCAGACGCCCACGCGGGTGACCGGTTCCTCCGACTCAGGTAGTACTTCCGAGGGCCAGAGCACCGACCCCTTCGAGGTCTTCATCGGCTCCCCCGCCCCCGACGACCTCGACGGCCTCCTCCAGCGCACCGTGGAACGCGCCCGCGACATGCTCGACGGCGACGCCGCCTTCCTGCTGCTCGCCACCGACGACGAGACGGAACTAGAGGTACGCGCCTCCACCGGCCTGCCCTCGGCCCGCCAGCGCTTCGCCCGCGTCCCCGTCGAAGGGGGCTCCGGCCGCTACGGCTCCGCCCGGATGCCCGCCGTCCACGACGACCTCACCGCCGTCTCCGGAGCCGTCCCCCTCCTCAACGGCACCGGGATGCGCTCCGTCGTCACCGTCCCCCTCAAGGTGGAGGGCCGCCTCACCGGCTCCCTCGGCGTCGCCGCGGAGGCTCCCGGCCGCTACTCGAACGAGGAGGCGCTCCGTCTCCAGTTCGCCGCCGACCGGATCGCCCTCGCCGTCGAGTCCGCCCGCCTCGGCGAACTCGAACGCCTGCGCCGTGGCTCCCTCAGCTTCCTCGTCGAGGCGTCCGACCTCCTCGCGGGCACCCTGGACCGCGACCAGACCCTCGCGCTGATGGCCCAGATGACGGTCCCCACCCTGGCCACCTGGTGCGCGGTCTACACGATCGCCGACCAGGCCTCGGAGCCGTACCTCTCCTACGTCCTCCACGAGGACGAGGAACTCATCGACGGCATCAAGTCCCTCCTCTCCAAGATCGCCCCGCCCGACCCGGTCCCCACCCCCGGCGCCCGCGTCTGGTCGGCCCCGGCCGAGGTCGCGCACCAGGCCGCCCTGCGCACCTCCATGCGCAGCCTCGGCCTCGGCGAACCCGCCACCGTCAGCTCCGGCATCGGCACGACGCTCGCGACCGCCGGCGCCGTCGGCGGCGAGACCGTCGTCCTCCCGCTCGTCGCCCGCAACCGCGTCATCGGCATGTTGACGCTCGGCAAGCCCACCGACGACCACTTCCGCCAGGAGATCCTCGAACTCGCCGAGGACCTCTCCCGCCGCGCCGCCCTCGCCCTGGACAACGCCCGCCTCTACAGCGAGCGCACCGCCATCAGCCAGTCCCTCCAGCGCAGCCTCCTGCCGCCCGAACTCCCCCAGATCGACGGCGTCGAGGTCGAGGTCATCTACCGCGCCGCGGGCGAGGGCAACGAGGTCGGCGGTGACTTCTACGACGTCTTCCCCATCCGCGACGGCGCCTACGGCTTCGCCATCGGCGACGTCTGCGGTACGGGCCCGAACGCGGCGGCCGTCACGGGCCTCGCCCGGCACGCCCTGCGCCTGCTCGCCCGCGAGGGCCTCAGCGGCCCGGCCGTCCTCCAGCGCCTCAACTCCGCGATCCTCGACGAGGGCGCCCGCAGCCGCTTCCTGACCCTCCTCTACGGCGAGATGCGACCTCAGGAGGACGGCAGCGCCGAGCTGAAGGTGGTCTGCGCGGGCCACCCCCTCCCGCTCCGCCTCCGCCAGGACGGCACGGTCGAGGCAGCCGCCGAACCCCAGCCGCTCCTCGGCGTCCTGGACGACCTGGAGCTGTACGAGCAGACGGTCACCCTCGACCCCGGCGACGTCCTCCTCTGCGTCACGGACGGCGTCACCGAACGCCGCGAGGGCACCCGCATGTTGGGCGACGACGGCCTCGCCGACGTCCTCACGACATGCACGGGCCTCACCGCGGGCGCGGTCGCGGCCCGCATCATGCGCGCCGTGGAACGCTTCGCCTCCGACGCCCCGTCCGACGACATGGCCATCCTGGCGATGCGGGTACCGGTCCCGCACCACTCCTGAGGACACGAAGAAGGCCCCGCCCAACCGGGCGGGGCCTTTCTCAATCTCCGAGCCCCCAAACGGAATCGAACCGTTGACCTTCTCCTTACCATGGAGACGCTCTACCGACTGAGCTATAGGGGCCTGTCACTCGCGGACTTCCCCGCGGCAACGGAATAGATCATACCCCGAACAAGCGCGTGCTCCTAACCCACCTGCAAGAGTCCGCCGAGGGCATTGCACGCGGAGGCTATTCGCTGCATGTCCCGCTTGGTCAACGACGCGTCCACCGGCAGCGAAAGCGTCTCGTCCGCCGCCCGTTCCGTCTCCGGCAGGGACACGCACTGCCGGAACTCGGGCAGGCGGTGCACCGGCGTCTTCACCGGCACCCGGCAGTCAACACCCCTTGCCCGCAAGGCCCGCGCGAAAGCGTCCCGGTCCGGCCGCCCGTTACCGGGCACCCGCACCACGTACTGCTGATAGGTGTGCCCCACGCCTCCGTCCGGCGTGCGCACGCCCTTCAACTTCCCATCGAGATAAGCGGCCCGCTGCCTGCGCTGCGCCACCTCGTCATACGGCGCCTCGGACTCCCCCTGCTCCAACACGAGTAGCCCGTACCGCTGCCCCACGGCCCGCAGCCCTTCCACATCAGCGGGCCGCCCGAACCGGTGGACGACGACGACACCCGACGTCCGCGTACTGACGACCGCCTCGACCGCCGACGCGTCCAGGCAGTACGTCACCGGATCCACCTCGGCGAACACCGGCCGCGCTCCGGCCAGCACCACGGCCTCGGCGACCTCCACGTTCCCGAAGGCCGGGACCACGACCTCGTCGCCGACTCCGATGCCGGCGGCCCTGAGCATTGCAGCAGTACCCATGCTGGGGATGCTGGGCGCGGAACGTGAACTCCAAGTGACGCAAAGCAAAAAAGGGTTGGGCCCGAAACCGAAGTTTCGGGCCCAACCCTTCTAATAATTGTTCGGCGGCGTCCTACTCTCCCACAGGGTCCCCCCTGCAGTACCATCGGCGCTGTAAGGCTTAGCTTCCGGGTTCGGAATGTAACCGGGC